>NZ_JAFV01000001.1:3702500-4002500 GCF_000526315.1 Methylopila sp. 73B
ATGAACTACATGGTCTTCGGCGTCTCGCGATACACGATCGGCGATCCGCGCTGACCGAACACCGCCTCACCGCACTGGCGCCGCTGGCTTGGGCCAGTGAACCGCTGCGTCGCGCCGTTCTCGAGCTTCAGCGAGTACGACACGCTGCCGGGTGGGAAGAAGGAGGTCGTTTGGTTCGGGTGAGACGAGAGCCGGCCGCTCGCCGTGTTCACGGGCATCTGGACGACCTGGACCAGCGTGCGGAAGAAGGCCGAAGGCGAGGTGACCGTCGACGCCTACGGCTTCCTCACGACCGAGCCGAACGCCGTCGTCGCGCCGATCCATCCGAAGGCTATGCCGGTGATCCTCACGACGGCGGAGGAAATTGACGTCTGGCTGCGCGCGGCTCACGCCAGGACGGTGCGCTGGACGAGGTCTCGCCGGCGACGGAGACTTACCAGATGGAGCTGCTGCGGAACGACGACGCCTAGTGCTCTGGGACCCAGGTCAGCGCAAGGTGAAGAGGGCCGCCGGTCGGCGGACCGGCCGCAAGTACATATACACCAAGTAGCTGCACAATTTCGAGAGCTTCAGGGGACGATCTAGATTACGCCCTCCAATTCGACCAACGATCCCTTGGCACTTGAAAGATTTTTAGCCCCGCGCGTGAGCGTGCATTCTCCGCAGAAAATCGCCGTCAGCCCAGAAAAAACTCATTCATCAAGAAATGGCTGGCGCGCTGTTTAATTGCGCGTCATTTTCGGGGCGCAGCTGACATATCGCCCAATGAGGGCGACGTTCGGGGGAACGCAGATGACTGCCTTAGAGATTTTGCTCAATCAACCTATTGAATGGCGTAGTTGGGGTCAGGATGGCGCACTCGCGGCTGTTCTATTGGATCTTCAGGGAAACATCCTGAAGGGGCACGGACGCGATCACACTGCTAATATCTTTCTGCGTTTTGACGCCACCGACCCTCAAAAGGCGCGTAAATTCCTGCAAACACTGTCATTCTCTGTAACGTCGGCGCTCGATCAGTTGCGCGCGGCTGAGGCGTTTGGGGAGACTGGGTTGAGCGGCGGCCGAGTGGTCTGCGTCATGCTCGCGCGCGGGGCCTATGACAAGCTCGGCATTCCGGTCGAAGACATTCCAGACGACGTTGCGTTCCGCGCTGGTATGCGTCAGCGCGGCCAGTTGCCAAAGCTGACATTCAAGAACATCCCAGTCGAGTTCGATGGCATCAACGATCCACCGACGGCGGATTGGGAGACGGGCGGGGTCTGGGACCGCGAGGAACCGGACGCACTCGTCATCGTCGGCGACGACGATGCGGCCAGCGTCCTCGCGAGCGTTGCCGCCTTGGAGGCGCTGGCGGGCCCGGCCGGCGTTGAGATCCTCGGCGTCGACATCGGTAAGGCGCAGCGCCGGATGCAGCCAGGAGGCGGTCGGAAGGGCGAGGGGCTTGAACATTTCGGCTATGTGGACGGCCGCAGTCAGCCCCTCTTCCTTAAGGAGGACATTGACGGGGAGGAAAAGGCGAACTGGAGCCCGGTCTTTAAGCCATCTCAGTTCATAGTGAAGGACCCAGCTCAGCCGAATGAGTTCTCATGCGGTAGTTACTTTGTCTATCGGAAGCTTGAGCAGAACGTCCTGAAGTTCAAACTCCAAGAAGAAGAGCTAGCCGCCGCGCTAGGGCTGACCGGCGACAACGAGGAGCGGGCAGGTGCGCTGGTCGTCGGCCGGTTCGAGAACGGCACGCCCGTCATCGTGAGCGGCAGTGAAATCGCCGCGGCGCCTCCGAACGACTTCAACTATTCCGGCGTCGACGAGGACAATCCAGACAAGACCCACTGTCCGTTTAAGTCCCATATTCGTAAGACCAATCCTCGGGGTCAGGATGAGGGCGAGCGCTCACGCATAATGGCCCGCCGCGGGATCACTTATGGCGAGCGCGCCTACCGACCGGAGGGGGCTGACTTCCGGGAGACTGACCGGCCCACGGGTGGAGTTGGACTGCTCTTCATGGCCTACATGTCCGACATCAGTGAGCAATTCGAGTTTACGCAGGCAGCGTGGGCGGGGAACGTCAATTTCGAGAACGACGAGACTGGCATCGACGGTGTCATCGGACAGCGCGACAACCGACCCGGAACTCGCGATGTAAAATGGAAGGATGCCTATGCTGGTCTTGAGGCGGATTTCGACTTCAAGACAAGCGTCAGGCTAATGGGCGGTGAGTATTTCTTTGCGCCGTCGATCAGTTTTCTGCAAAACCTCGCCGCCGCGGCCCACGCCATGGCGTAGGCTGGTCGAACGATTTCACCGACGTGGAGTTCAGCACAGCACCGCCTCGACCGAGGGTCGCGTGACCCTCGGTCACCAACATTGCGCCCTTGTAACTAGGCGCCCGCCAACTTTTTCTGACGCGAGCAAAATTGGATTGGCGTCAGTAATCCATGTTGACGTGGCGCTCCCACTCGTGGCTCCGAGCGCGGATAAATCGCTCCAGCTCATCATCGTCGCCGGCGATGGCCTTCGCGTACTCCGCGAGCGAGTTCGCGTCGAAGGAAGGGTCAATGCCAGCGTCCAGCAGCCGGTGCGGCCCTGTCAGATCTCCGACGCATAGCAGCTGGTCGAGCTCGTCGAACGTTGCGCAGCACTCCGTGTGATCGTCGGCTTCGATTGGTATGAACGAAAAACGGACGCTATCGCCGAACCGGGTGAAGTTGGCGGGGATCGCGCCAACGTTCGGCAGATGAAAGAAAATCGAACCCTTGTCGTTCTCGACACCACCATGTGCGAACGGATTTCGGATCCGTTCCTTGATGCGGCGCATCTTGCCGAGCAACAACTCGGCCTGTCGATCGCCGACCACGTTCAATACGGTCTTGAGCTTGGCATCCCAGCTTGCAGCGAGCAATTGCGTCAGACTACCCGGCGGCAGGGGCGTTCCGTTGAATGCCCTTAATAATACCAGTCGGTGCTCCAGCGCGCTAAAATAAGCGTCCACCATCGCAGTCGAGTAGAAAAAGCCTTCGCTGTTGGCGCGGAACGTATGATTCAGTACGTCGGCGATCCCAAGGTTCAGTTCGCCATCCTCAGCTTTCTTGAGCTTCTTGCGCCGCGGCGGCTTGACCGCTTTGGCGTAAGACTTCTGCGCCTTCTCACGGAAAAACCGGTAGCGGCCGTCGAATTCTCCAAATCGGTTGACGATCGAAACGTTGCCGATCTCGACCTGGGCCTCGGCGTAGGGTTCAAGAAGCGCCTCAACCTCCTTTAAAGCGGCCTTCAGCTGCCCGACGATCCTCTGGGTTGGGACCTTTGCTTGCCCCGCCTGCAAGATCGTGAAGCCGAATTTCCGCAACTCGAAGACGACCGGCTCGCCGTTCACGCTGCCGTAGACGCTCCACCGGACCTTTTCGCCATGTCCGCGCCACTTCCAGCCCATGACGGTGCGCAAAAGGAAGAGGACCAGTTCGGGGACCGGGAATTCAGCGGACTTTAGGCGCCCTCCCAGCATCGACAATGGGTCTAACTCTTCGGGAAAATCCGCGGAAAATCCTACGAGGTTCTTGGCTACGCGACGCCGCACCGCATTGAGCGGATCGGACGAATTGGCGCCCCCTTTCGTACTCTGATTTCCGGACATTTTTCCTCTCGCGTCTCGCTCATGTAATCAATGTCGGCTCGGGGCCGAGCGCGCGGCGGCTTTAGATGGCATCTAAACGATGCCGGTCCGCTGGAATCATTAGTTGGCTTTTTGAAACCATTCGCAGCCGCGTTGATTGTTCCGCTCGCGCCACCCCGGCCGATCAGCCCGCCGCAGCGTTGGCAAAGGCTTCGCGTGGCCCTCACGCACCAGGATCGCCCCGACGTCATTCCCGTCCACACGCACGACGGCGACGGTGCGGCCGTAGCGATCGGCGCCGGTGCGGTCGATCGTGGGTTCGCGGCCCTTCAGCAGCGCCTTCAGCCGGTCGCGCGCCGCCTCCGCACGGAACAGCTCGAGCGGGCACTTCGCGGACCGCGAACTCGGGTGCGTCTCGATTGGGCTCCAAACAGGCGGGTGCGCTCGACGCCACGCACATCGCGCCTCAATTGCTGACAAGCGCACCCTCATACTTTGGAGGATATGTGCTTTACTCCAAAAGATATGTTGCTGTGAATGGCTGCGTATCCCACTATCGAATACTGAGATTTTAATTGGCGATAGCCGACCCGCGGTAGTTTACGAAGAAACTCCCATAGATTTCTCGCTACAGCCCGCGTTCAAGAGAGGGATGCAAGAGATGTCGATAGGCGCGGCACGTCTTGCTGGCGTCATATGGATATTGGGATTAACCAGCTCCCTTGGTGCCGACTTGGCCATGGAACCCTGGGAGCCGGCCCCGTTTGCGAGCACTCCTTACCTTGCAGCAAATCTGCCACTAGCCAGATCTTCCACAACTAGCGGCGTCTTGCTGAAATTTGACGGCGGCGAACGACCAGCTACAGGCGCCCGAGTTTTTGATCCCCGTCTACAAGGCACAGCTTATTTTGGCGCCTTAGCACAAGAGGTAAATAATTTTTCATTTACAGCAGTTAGGACAAATTCGTCATCAGGTCAAAGCATTAGCACAGTTGACATCAGTGCCGTGTCCTTTAACAATAGATTTAACCCACGTCACCCTCGCAGTGGTGGAATCTTCAGTCGAAATGGTTTTCAAATAGATTTGAAACGCGGAACGCAAATACTTTATTCAGTGTATGTAAAAAATTACACTGGAAACTTGAATATTTGTGGCCAGGGTCCTGATCGATTGATTATTCCAAGATTTACGATTCCAAATTACGTCTTTGAGGCTATTGATAATGTCGACTTCGCTGGGAAATCAGAACTTTATTTAGGATGTCCCTAGTATGTGGGGTCCTAGGGTGCCGCGGCGCCAACTAGAAAATCGAGCGCCGCGAGTTCGGCCTGTTTGCCGGCGTCGGGGCGGATCGTGCCCACCCCCTGACATCTCGCGGAAGACCGTGTCCGAAGCGGGTCTATCTCCTGCCCTTTTACTGTTTGCGTCCCGACGCCCATCAGATCGGCACCGTCTGGCACGGGCCCGTCCGCGACGTGCCGGTTATGATCCAGCTATCGGCTGTGCCGGGGGCGACGCCTGGGGCGACCCTCGCCGAGATCAGCAGCCGGCAGGCCGCCGCGCGCGAGACGGCGGGTGTCCACTGCGTCGCCGGAAGCGTGGAGACGACGGTCGGCCCGTCGAACACGAACACCTTCCCGCCCGTGATCGGGTAAGCGTCGGAAGGTGTGAGCCCCGTCGCCCCCATGAACCGCGCCAGCGTCAAGCCCTCGAAGGCCGCGAGCCGCTGCGAGCGCTCATACTCGAGCTCCGCGGTCGTCTGGCAACCGGCCAGCGGCGCGGCGATCAACAGCGCGACGGCGAGCCACGCTCTTCGTCGTGCTCGCTGCCGTTGTGTGGGACGACTGTGTGGGACGACCGGCGACGCGGCCGGGTCGCTCACATAAGCCATTGATATTCTTAGGGATTTTTGGCGCACCCGAGAGGATTCGAACCTCTGACCTCTGCCTTCGGAGGGCAGCGCTCTATCCAGCTGAGCTACGGGTGCCTGAGCCGGCGCGAAACCTAGCCGATCGCGACGCGTGGGGCAATCCGGGGTTTGCGGGGCGAACGGTTCTCAAGGGAACAGAGGAGGGAGGTTCGAGTGTCCGCAGAGCGGATCTCGGCGCACCCCCGGTTTCCGTTACGCGCTGTTTTCGCCGCGCTCGTCGGCGGATTGGGAACGTCTTGCCGCGTTTCCTGACGTGGGCGGCATCTGAACGCAGAGCCAATCCGCGGCCCGGAGACGCGCAAGGCGCGGGATCGGCTAGAAGGACATTCATCCCGAGGCCCAGTATCCGAGACCTAGGCTCGAAGCGCGCATGCGGATCGCGGCGTCCGCCGGGCAGGACGCGCTCGCACAGCAAATCGTCAGCGCCCCCTTCAACCGTGCGCGATCGGCGAGGTCGCCCATCAGGGCGATCCTTCTGCCGACGGCCTGGCCAATCAGCGTCGGGGTGATAACCACGCCGTCGGTGATGGCGCGCTTGGGTTCGGAGAACACGTCGCCGATCTCGGTTGATGAGAGAGCGAGAGCGCCGTCCAGTTGGTCCAGAACCGCCGACGGTTTGTGCGCCGCGCCGACCAAGTTGGGCGTGGATCGCGCTCCGTGGAGCGGAAGGCGCACGGCCGGTTCGTCGGCATGAGCCACCCGTGCGCGCTTCATCGGCCTTCTCTTTGAGAACGAAGGGGACAGCGCCGGCCTCGCGCTGGACGCCGATGATCCCTGACGCGTCGGCGGCAGTCGGGCTCCAGGAACTCTCGTCCCGCTTTACGCAACGCGGACCGACTGAACGCACGCGCCGCCGCGGCGCGTCCACGCAGGGAAGTGGCCGCTCCCCGATCGAGGACCCGGGGCGCGCGATCCGCCATCCGTTGAGGTCGAGAGATCCCGATCCCGAGTCCGTTCGCGGTCCTTTCGACGCCCTGCGGTGGACCTCAGACGCCGCGTTGTCGCGCTCCCGCCTAAGGCTTCGTCGGTTGGTTGTGTTGCGCGGCCGGCCGTTGAGACCGGCCCGACTGCTCCCGTACCGGCGTCAACGGCCACGCAACATCGCTGTTGCATTACGCCGCATGCTGCATGCAGTATATGGCGGCTGACGGCGACACAAAGATCGCTCGTGGCTGGGAAACGCAACTTCAGGACGGGCGACCCGCTGGGACAGGCGGACGCCTCCTCATCGCAAAGATCGCCGCCGACGCCGCATGGCGCGGAACGCAGCCGCTCGCCCTCACGGGCGCTGGCGCGTCCGCGCCTCCCAGCGCCGGGCGGCCACCAGGAGGACTGCTCATGACCGCTCTCTCCCGCCGCGCCGTCATCGCCGGCGCCGCCGCCGCGACCGCGTTCGTCGCGACCGGCTCCCGCGCCCGCGCGCAGACGCCGCTCAAGCTTCGCTTCGGCCATCCGCATCCGGAGGTCGACGCCTTCCACAAGGGCGGGCTGCGCTTCGCGGAGCTGGTGAAGGAGAAGACCGGCGGCCGGATCGCGGTCGAGGTCTACGCCAACGGCGCGCTCGGCAACGATCCGACCATGATCGCAAGCGTGCGCGGCGGCACGCTCGACATCTGCCTCACCGGCAACCCGTTCTTCACCGGCCTTGCGCCCAAGCTGAACGTGCTCGACCTGCCTTACCTCTTCAACGACCGCGCCCATGTGGCGGCGGTGCTCGACGGGCCGATCGGCGACGACCTGCGCGAGGGCCTGTCGGGGTCGAACCTGAAGGCGCTCTCCACCTGGGAGGTCGGCTGGCGCAACCTCACCAACAACCGCCGCGCGGTGAAGACGCCCGCGGACGTGAAGGGCCTGAAGATCCGCACCACGCCGAACCCCGCGCACATCCAGGCCTTTAGGCTGTTGGGCGCCGTGCCGACGCCGATGGCCTTCACCGAGCTCTTCACCGCCCTCGAGATGGGCTCGATCGACGGCCAGGAAAACCCGGTCACCCTGATCCTGAACGCCAAGTTCTTCGAGGTGCAGAAGCACCTGTCGCTCACGCGCCACGCCTTCACCACCGCCCCGCTGGTGATGAACAAGATCAAGTTCGACGGCCTCTCCGAGGACCTGCGCGCGGCGCTCGTCTCCGCCGCCAAGGAGGCCGCGGTGTTCCAGCGCGAGATGAACGTCGAGGGCGAGAAGGTCGCCGTCGCCGAGCTGAAGAACGACGGCATGAAGGTGGTCGAGGACATCGATGTGGGCGCGTTCCGCGCGCTGGTCGCGGACACGGTGAAGGCGGAGTACGTCGCGAAGTTCGGTCACGAGCTCGTCGACAAGATCACCTCGGCCGCGAGCTGAGCCCTATGCGCGTCATCGATCTCAGCATGCCCATGGAGAGCCATTTCCGGTGGTCTCCCGAGGTCACCGTCAAAGGCGACCTCGCGGCGGGCGACCAGTTCCGCGTCAGCCGCATCGCCACCACGTGCCACGGCTTCACCCATGTGGACGCGCAGGCGCATTTCGTGGCGGGCGGCCCCACCATCGAGGCCACGCCGCTCGAGCGCGTCGTCGGTCCCTGCCGGGTGTTCGACCTGTCGTCAGCGCCGGCGAACGAGCCGATCGGGCCGGAGGCGCTCGCCGCCGCCGACCCCGGCGGGCCGGAGGGCGAGATCCTGCTGCTCGCGACCCAGTGGGCGGCGCGGCGGGATTACACGATCCCAGAGTTCTGGACCGAGGCGCCCTGGCTCACCCGCGAGGCGGCGGACTGGCTGTGGGAGCGGCGGCCGACGGCGGTCGCCTTCGACTTCCCGCAGGACTACCCGATCCGCCTGCTGCTCAAGGGCGAAGCCGTGCCGAACGACCAGCACGTCACCCACGACGTGCTGCTTCGGAACGGCGCCACGCTGATCGAATACCTCATCAACACCGCCGAGATCCGCGCGCCGCGCGTGCTGCTCAGCGCCGCCCCGCTGCTGATCCCCAACGCGGACGGCGCGCCGGCCCGCGCCTACGCCATCGAGGGCCTCGATGTCTGAGCCCTCCTCCCCGCCGCGGCGCGGGCTCGGGCGCGCGGTCGATCTCGGCTTCCGCGGACTCGAGGCGCTGCTGGTCGCGATCCTCGGCGTGATGATCGTGCTGGTCTTCGGCAACGTCGTGCTGCGCTACGGCTTCGACAGCGGCATCACGGTCGCCGAGGAGGTGTCGCGCGTCCTGTTCGTGTGGCTGATCTTCCTCGGCTCCGTCGTGGTGATGCGCCAGAAGGGCCATCTCGGCGTCGACATGTTTCTCGCGCCGCTGCCGAAGGTCGGCCGCTGGCTCTGCCGCATCGTCACCGATGCGCTTTCGCTCGGCTGCTGCGTGGTGCTCGCGGTCGGCGCCTGGGACCAGGCGGTGCTGAACGCCGAGAACCTGCTTCCCGTCTCGGAGCTCCCCACCGGCTGGGTCTACGCCAGCGCGCTGGTCGCGGGCGTCGGCCTGTCGCTGCTCATCCTCGCCGATCTCGTCGACCTGATCCGCTCCGGGCCGCATGGCGAAGTCATCGAGCCCAACGTCGCCGAGGGCGTCTCGTGACCGTCGCCATCTTCTCGCTCGTGCTGCTCGGCGCGATCTTCATGGGCATGCCGATCGCCTTCGCGTTGATCGTCACCGCCGGCGCCCTGATGTGGCACCTCGGCGCGCTCGACTGGCAGCTGATCGCGCTGCAGATGGTCAACGGCGCGGACAGCTTCCCGCTGCTCGCCGTGCCGTTCTTCCTCCTCGCGGGCGAGGCCATGAACGCGGGCGGCCTGTCGAAGCGGCTGGTGACGCTCGGGCTGACGCTCGTCGGCCACCTGCGCGGCGGGCTCGGCTATGTCGCGATCTTCACCGCGATCCTGCTCGCCAGCATGTCGGGCTCGGCGGTGGCGGACACCGCGGCGCTCGCCTCCATGCTGCTGCCGGTGATGCGGCAGGCCGGCTACGACGTCGGCCGCTCCTCGGGGCTGATCGCCTCGGGCGGCATCATCGCGCCGGTGCTGTCGCCGTCGATCGGCTACATCGTGTTCGGCGTCATCGGCGGCGTGTCCATTACCCGCCTGTTCCTCACCGGCATCGTGCCGGGCCTGCTGCTGGGCTTGTCGCTCGCGGTCGCCTGGTGGGTCGTGTCGCAGCGCGACAAGGTGCAGCCGATGGAGCGCAAGAGCTGGGGCGAGGCCGGGCGCGCCCTTCTCGACGCGGCGCTGGCGCTCGGCCTGCCGATCATCATCATCGGCGGCCTCAAGGGCGGCGTGTTCACGCCGACGGAAGCCGCGGTCGTCGCGGCGGTCTACGCCGTGCTGGTCGGCGCCTTCGTCTACCGCGAGCTGACGCTGCCGAAGCTCTACGAGGCCATGCTGATGGCGGTCCGCACCTCGGCCGCGGTCATGTTCCTCGTCGCCGCGGCCTCGGTCTCGGCCTACCTCATCGCGATCGCCAACATCCCGGCCGAAGTCTCGGCGATGCTCGACCCTTTCAAGCACGACAAGGTCATCCTGATGGCCGTGATCATGCTGCTGGTGGTGATCGTCGGCACCGCCCTCGACTTCATCCCGACGATCCTGATCCTGACGCCGGTGCTGATGCCGATCGTCAAGCAGGCGGGCATCGACCCGGTCTACTTCGGCGTGCTGTTCGTTATGAACAACGCGATCGGGCTGATCACCCCGCCGGTCGGCACGGTGCTCAACGTGGTCTCCGCGGTCGGCAAGGTGCCCCTCGCGCTCGCGATCAAGGGCGTCTGGCCGTTCCTGATCGCGCAGCTGATCGTGCTGATCATCCTGACGCTGTTCCCGGCGCTCGTGCTCGTGCCCGCGCGGATGCTGTACTGACGTCGCGCGGAGGGCCTTGGCCTTCCGCGCTGCGTCGTCAGGCGTCTGAGAGTTCGGCCGCGTCGTTCACCGCGGCGACGCCGGCGGACTTCAGGGTCGCGAAGGCGCCGAGGCAGGGGTAGAGGCCCGGCCCGAACTCCGGCAGCTCGATCCGGTTGAGCTCCACCACCTTCGTCAGCGCGCCGGGGGCGCGCGGCAGGTCGCCGTGGGCGAGCATGGGGACCGCGCAGCGCGGCGTCGCGCCGATCAGCGTGAGCGTCACGTCCGGTCCGATCCTCAGCTCGCGGCCGGTCCAGCCGTTCTCCGCGAAGGGCTCGGCGTCAGGCATGTCGAGCACGATGTTCGCCCTGTAGCGCTGCGCCAGAATGGAGTCGTCGCCGAGCGCGCGGCTCACCGCGTCGAGGCTCGCGCGCGTCACCACGTGGAAGGGCGCGTAGTCGAAGAACCCGCCTTCGGGCGAGGCCTGGGCCAGCACGAGATGGGTCGACTGCACCTCGGCGCCTTCGCCTTCGTCCAACACCTCCTCCGGCACCGCGCGGTCGAGCGCGTCGGTCGCCGCGGCCTGGGTCTTGAGCCGCACCTTGCGGCCGAGGAAGGCGCTGAGGCGGGCGTCGAGCGCGGGGTCGTCGAGCGCGATCACGTCGCCGTCGGGAAAGCGCACGCCGTAGCCGCCGTCCGCATCGGCGACGGCGGCGAGCTCAAGCATCTTGCGCCAGAGCTGGGGCCGCTTGGCGCTCGCGATCTTGCCGGTCTCGACGTCGATCACGGCGTAGGCCCGATCGTTGAGCAGGCCCGCCGCCGTGAGCGGCGCCTCGGCGACGCTCATCCCGAGGATGGATTTGACGGGATAGCGCCAAAGCGCCGAAACCTGACCTGCGAGCATCAGCCAATCTCCTGTAAGGCCTTGGCCGCACGCAAGATCCGTGCCCCGCTGGTCGCCAACTCGCCGTCAGCGAGGCGGGGCCGCCACGGCCTCCGCGACCACGTGGGGATCGTCCGCGAAGCGCGACGACACGCGCGGCGCCCGGGCGGACACCTGCTCGCGGTGGGCGACGTAGACGCCGCTCGCCGCGATCACCGCGCCGCCCGCGATCGTCCAGAGGTCCGGCATGCGCCCGAACACGGCGAAGCTCATCGCGACCGCGAACAGGATCTGCACATAGGAGAACGGCGCGAGCGCCGAGGCCGCGGCGCGGCGCAACGCGACCACCAGCAGACCGTGGCCCGCGGTGGAGCAGACGCCCATGGCGACGGCGATGCCCGCCTCGTGCGCCGTGGGCATACGCCAGGCGAAAGGGACCAGGAGGCTGAGGATCGCGAGGCCGACGATCGCCGACCAGGCGAGCGTGGTCTCCGGCCGGTCGGCCGCCATCTTGCGCGTGACCACGGCGCCCAGAGCCCAGGCCATCGCGCCCGCAGCCGGCAGCAGCGCCGCGAGCGTGAACGCCGCGCCGAACGGGCGCATCACGATCAGCACGCCCGCGAAGCCGAGGGCCGCTGCGGCCCAGCGATGCGCTCCGACGCGTTCGCCCAGAAGCGGGATCGACAGCGCGGTGATGAAGATCGGCGACATGTAGTGGATCGCCGTCGCTTGAGCGACGTCGAGGCTCTTCAGCCCGAGGATGAAGAACAGCGCCGAGCTCGATGTGGCGACGCCGCGCAGGAGCTGGAGCTTCACGCTCTTCGGCCGAAGCGTGCGGGGGCCGCCGATCATCAGCGCGGCGACGACCACCATGGTCGCGAACACGGTGTAGCGCATCCAGGTGACCTGGACCGCCGGAAGCGTGGCGGCGAGCATCTTGGCCGCCACGTCGCCCGCCGAGAAGCACGCCGTCGCCGCCACGACTAGGCCGATCGCGAGAGACGCGTTGTCGGTGGAGGGAAGCGGCAGCGGGATGCGGGGCGCGGCGACGGACGCCGGCTCGGCGGCGTCGGCCGAGGCGATGGAGGGCGGCGGGCTCATGGGACTCGGATGCGTGGAGTGGGACGGACTTGCGCAAAGGGCGGCGGTCGCCAAGATCTACCAGAGGATCCGCCGGCAAGGTGGAAAGATGATCGAGCGCCCACGCGCGTCAGACGTGCGCCGGACGCGGGACGGCCTTCAGGGTTTCTTCACCCTCCCAGGGAGCGGACGGGGTCGCGTTCGGCCTTGGACCGTCGATCGTCCACGAGGTCGTCAGCGGCCACGGAGGAACGATGACGCCGCTGGAGGGGGAGCGGGGATTGTTCGTCCGGATCGATCTGCCCTCGTCCGCCGCGAGCGGGCGCCTGCCGAGCCGCGGGGGTAAAGCCGCCTCGCGCCCAGCCTGATCCACGCCGACGGCCGGCCTCGAGCTGACTTGGCGCGACGTCGTCGTGAAGGGCGCCGCCGCGGCGCCGCCCTTCGCGCGATCGGATGCGCGACGCATCTTGTGCCGACGTAACGCGCCGTGTATGGACCGCGGATCGACGCTCGCCGATACGCGGAGAGGTGCCAGAGTGGTCGATTGGGACGGTCTCGAAAACCGTTGTGCGGGCAACCGTACCGTGGGTTCGAATCCCACCCTCTCCGCCAGTTCCTCTTGATTTATGAGCAAATTGGAAAGCTTTCGGCGACTTACCCCAGCAGTGACCCCAGAAGTCAGCTGGCGTTAGGAATATCGCTGAGCCGAAGTCGGCAGGCAGAAAATGCATCTTGCTAAGCCTCGATGCCTCGCCGCTACCGACGCGTCGGACTGACGAACGTTGTCAGTCTAGGCTTGTTGAGAGCCTTGAAGGGCCCTCGCAGCCAGTGCTCTGCGCCGAGAGCGCTTACAAATATTGCATCATGCCTAGGGCTGATGGACACGCTCTGTGAGAAAATACATGCCGTGCAGTGTCGTTGTAACCATAGATAAAAACATCATAAGTATCGAAAAACCAAAGCATTGGATTGCTATATAGGACAATATGCTTACAGGACTCGAGAAATCAAGCGTTCCCACACAGGAAATATGATCCTCGAAAGACATTATTAACGCGAATATTACACACAAAACAAAAGAAATCAAAACTAGATAAGAAAACACATAAGATAAGAACTGCCTTCTACTTAATTCAACGTCGATCCAAACACCATTTGATTTAATCCAAGCCCGCGGTGCGGGATGGGGCATTACTTTATCCATCGACACATTGCCCAACGTAGCGACTGCCGCCAACCCAGCAAAATAGAACCCAGGGAGCGTCACGATTATATCAAAAGCGCTCTTTACGATTCCTTCCTCTCCGAGGAATTCCGGCCTTATGGGAAGCAACAAGTAAACTACGTAAATTAATATCGCACCTATTACTGGGATCGTAGTCGTGTATGCCCGCATGTAGTCATGGCGTATAGCTCTGTACGTCAACCCTCTCATTAATTCATATTTGATGATCGATATCATGTCATATATCTCGGTAATGGATCAGGTGCGGCTTAGCTTTGGCTTCCAAATGCCTCACAATCGCTTCCGAAGATTGTGACAATAATGGGTTTATACGAGTAATGTCAATAGATTGGACGTATAAGTCCTCAATAGGCGCTCCTGTTTTGCTATCAAGCTCAACCGTTACGGTTCTCTTACTGTCTGGAAGTCTATATGAAACACACGTTCTTTGATACGCGGCCGAATTACTCGATGCAAAGGACCTAATATGATCGTATAATTGTTGGGGAACGCTTCCTTGGTCGACTGAAAGTATCAGATCTGATTGTTCTTTTACTAAGAAACCTCCACTACCCATCGGGGTTCGCGGCTCGGAGCGTATTAAACGAACGCCAGACAAGCGGCCTCTATTGATATCGCTGATAAATGCTTCTGAGGGGCGCCCACCCAATTCAATGTGCGGGCAACACCGTTCGAGTCGAGGCTCGCCCTCGCGCGTAAGCCCTCCTGCAGGGTGAGGATATACATAAAACTGATTATTATTTGAATACTCAATATTAAGAAGCTTTGACAGTAGTCGCTGGACTATGCTCCCAGGCAAATTTGTCATCTTCTCCACGAGCGAAGTGTACGTGTTTGGCTTATTCTTTTCCGATACGGTAGAAATTATCACGTGACATCCGAAGTCCGCCCCGGTCGTCCCGCTTTTCTGATGCTCTGTAAATAAATTTGATACATGATCCGAATAAACACTATTTGGGTAGGCGGTGTCGGAGATACGTACTAGGAGTGTTGCAGTTTTATTAAATCTGTCGAAATCAATATCGCCGATCTTGAGGAATGCTGAACTGCTCTTTATGGGATGAACTACGTTATTTTCTTTTGATTTTTTCCAAACTTCGTACACCTCCTCAAAAGAAGGAATCTTTGCCTCAGCTTTGCGTGCACATATCTCTAGATCGTAAACAAAAAACTGTCGGGAATCATTCCGCATTGGCGTCCCTGCTGCTCTGCAACTGCGCGGATAAATCGGACCGCAAGAGTTGCATCTTGATCCATTTCGTTCCGGCTAAGGAAGTGACAACACCTCCTACCTAGGAAAATTTGGGGCTCGTCAGCGCGGCGCTACCACAACGATGATCGCGACGATGGAAGCCAGCAGGCAGGATTTACAGCCACGGCTCGTTCAAAATTGAGGGTCCATTCCCATTTCGAATGGCTCTTTAACACAAACCTGGCTTCGAACAAAAACAGAACACACGTTTGAATGGCAAGGTCCGCCCGACGCCTCGTCGTGCAGGAAGGGCCTTCAACTCCAAGCCTATGGGCTTCGGGAATGCTCGCTACCACCGCCGAAACGGCGCTAGCCTCGGCATCGGTCTGGGATACCGAATTTCACGAGCGCCAGATCGCCACCGTCGAGGCTCTCGACGAACTCCGCATCCGCCCGAAGCTCGTCCAAAGATCGGAGCGTCGGAAGGCGCTCGCCGCCCTCGACCATGCCGGCGACATGGAAGTTAAGTGCCTTGGCACCGCGCCGTATGGCCTCGTCGAGGGTGTGCCCGCCGGAGATGCAGCCAGGGAAGTCCGGAAAGGAAATCCCGAACGAGCCTCGCTCTTCGTGGACGAGGGCGTAAACGTGGGGCATCGCGATCATCCTTAGCGGAAGGGCCGTCTTTGCGGCGAGCGGCGCGCCGCTCAAGCCGCGACGTTCATTCCGAAGGCAGGACCCGCAGCTGCAGCCCGAGGACTTTGAGAGCGCCCGCCACCGCCGTCAAATTGATCCCACCCTCCGAACTGAGCATGTTGGACAGTAGCCCACGAAGCGGGCCTGCGAGGTCCGTTGCTTGAGCTACGTCGCCGAGCGCGGCGGCAAGGAGCACTGTGTCGCCCTCTTCGAACACTGCCTCAAGGTAGGCGGCGCGCTGCGCCGGTGAGTGGAGATGCTCGGCGACATTCCACGGGCGCGTCTTCGCTAGCAACCGAGGCGAGACGTTCTGCGTCGAGGCCGGCTCAGAAGGCCGCCGGGACACCGCCGCAGCCGCTTGGTGCGGCTTGGCCGGCTCCGGCTCGCCGCGCGTCCGGCCGCGACGGCCGGCATCGACGAACGCCTCGATGTCAGCGGGGTCGTACAGGACGATCCCGCCCATCTTGATGTAGCGCGGGCCGGTGCCCTTCGTCCGCCAGCGCTCAAGGGCCTTAGTAGACCGGCGGAGCATGGCCGACGCCTCCCGCGTGGTCAGGTATGAAACGCGGCTCATGCCTGCCTCGCGAACTCTGCGACCAGCACGTCGACGCCCGAGAACAGAGCCGTCATCGTTGCGGCTCCCGGGTCATCTTCGTCGATGGCGTAATGCGTCATCCAGTTGCGTTTGAGTTCGACGAGGGCGGCCATCGCCCCCTCCACCGAGCATGGAGGCGGGCACGCGGCCAGCCGGCCGTCAAGATCGACGAACCGCGACGTTGCTGCCTCGTAAGCGGCGTCTGAAAGGTGCTCTCGCTCAAGCTCGGCTCTGAGCAGCGCCATCTCGCTCAGACATTCGTTCATGGGGTCGCGGACGTCCTGCAACATGCACATGCCTCGTCATATAAAAACACTGACATACACACATCACGCTAACCATGATGACGTCAACTGAATTATATGATGTTGTCGAAATGCAAACGGGTCATTACAATGCGCCAATGACGATCACGCCGGCACAGTCTCGCGCAGCGCGCGCCCTTTTGAACTGGTCACAGCCAGAACTCGCGGAGGCGAGCAAAGCCAGCGTCTCAACGGTGCGGGACTTTGAAACCGGGAAGCGGACGCCAATCGCCAACAACCTCGGCGCCATCAGGGACGCTCTAGAGGCCGCGGGCGTCGAACTTATCGAGGGCGGGGTCAAGCTTCGGAAGCTAGCGGCTAGCGAGTAGCATCCCGGCGGGCCGATATCCCGCTCTGGGCACCACGCCCGCCCTCGGTTCTGCGTTCATTGGAGCGTGCGCACCGGTTTGGTCGGTGCAAACCCCGCATCGGCAACAAGTTCGCGGACGGTCGTGATTTCGGGCAACGCCTCTGCCGTCTCGAACGTGCCAAAGCCGATGATTTCGCGCCCGTGACGGCGTTCTTCGGCACCTGTCGCAAGCATCAGTAGGAGGGGGAATCGCGCGAGGCGGTCTCGGACCTCGTCAGCACTTCCCGCGACGGTGATGCATCCGGTCGAGCGCGGACCGCCTTGAACCAACGCACCTCGAATGCGCCATACGGAACCGATGATTTGCTCGCCCTGCGCCAACTCGACGATGGGCTCAATCATCTCGATATCCTCGATGAGGACAAAAGGGGCTCCGCCTTCGAGGAACGCCTCGATTTGATCCGCAAGGTCCATTTCAGTCTCCCAGCGAGGAGGCGGCCGCCGCGCGCTGCTGCGCCAGCACCGCCGCGAGGGCTTTGGAAATCTCGCGAGCTACCACGGCGGCAAGCTGGCTGTCGGGCACTGTGACGGTAACCGGCGCGTGCATCGTCACGGGCGCGTTGACGGTGTTCGTCTCCTGATTGATGACCGGCACGGCCGCGGCGGGCATCGGCGCGCCCGCGCCCGCCGCAGGCTTCCACGGTGACGAAGACGTGGACCGCGCCGACGGCGCGTAGGGCGCGCTCGGAAGCTGCGGCCCATAGAGCGCCGCCGAGGGCGAATAGCGCGGCACCTCGGCGCCCGGCCCCCACGGCCGCACCGCCATCTCGGCGCGCCTCTTTTCCTCCTCGGCCGGGGTCCCGGGCTTATGCGGCGCGCCCTCGCCGGCCCACGAGAAAAGCGAGGTGATGCCCGTCGCGACGGCCCCTATTCCGCCGGCAAGCTTGTCCGTGAGCCCGTCGATGAGGCCCGCGACCTTGTCGATGCCGAGCGCGAGCTTGTCCGTGAGCCAGTCGATAAAGTCGGCGATCTTGCCGAGCGGCGCGAGCGCGCCCTGCACCTTCGGCGGGAGCATCTCCCAGATTTTGGCGAAAGCCTCGGACTTGCGCGCCATGAGCCCCATGACGCCGCCGGCGATAATGATCGTCGCCAAGCCCGCAGGGGTGAACAGGACAGCGCCGGCGACGCTCCCGATCGCCCCCGCAAGCGACACGAGCGAGGCGATGAGCGGCGCGAACGTGATGGCGCCGAGCGTCGTGAGCCCAGCGACGACCGAACCCGTCGGGCCGAGGAGTTCGGCAAGCCAGGCCGCGAAGCTGATGAACTGGCCGAGCACATGCAGCCCGCTCTTGAGACCTTCCCACGCCGTGGACCAATCGACCGCGCGCACCCATTCCTCAACACCCCGCATCCCGGCGACAAGGCCGTCGGAAATCCGCGCGCCTACGGCGGCAAGTTGTCCGGACGCCGCGAGGCCGTTGACGTAGTCGAGCAAAGCGCCGAGGCGGTTCTTGACGTGGTCGAACGCGCCCGCGTTGCCAATTACGAGCATGAAGCGCGCCCACTGATCGCGCAGGTTTCCCCACATGCCTCCTAGCGTCCTCGAAAGCTTATCCATCGAACCGGCGTACCGGCGGTTCCAAATGCCGGAGATCACGGCTTCAATCTGCGCCCGCGAATTTTTCTTCGCGTAGGCAGTCATTTGCTTGCCGTTCTCATTCCAGTTGTACGTGATCTTGTTTCCGACGGTCGACGCCGTGATGCCGAACCCCTTCAGACGTTCATTCTCGCCCGTAACGGCGTCCGCCAGCGCCTCGACGGCCTGCTCAAGGGGTCTTCCCATCGCCGCCGCGGCCTCGCCGGCGGCGTGGAGCGCGCCGCTCATGGGCTGGAAACCGTAGGACGTGAGCTTGACGAACCCGTCCGTCACCTCGCCGATTTCGTACGGGGTCTTGGCCGCGAAGTCGGAGACCCAAGCCATCGCGTCCTTCGCCTTCGTGGACGACTTGAGGACGGTCTCGAGGATCGCGCCGTACTTCTCGAACTCCATGTTTGTGGTGAGGAGCGACCGCGCGCCGAACCCCGCCGCGAGGCCCCCGACCGCGGCGAGCGGCGCGATAATGCCGCGCGCCACCGAACCGACGTCGCCGAGCCTTCGGCCGAGGTTGACGACAGAGCCCGTCAGACGATCCACGCCAGCGGCGCGGCCGAGGTCGCTAATGGCCTGGCCGATGCGACGCACGGGCGCCGTGAGGCGGTCGATGCGCCGTTGAATAGCGGCGATCGGGGCCGTGATGCGGTCGACGACCGAAAGAACGACGCTGGCCGAAGTCGTGCTCACTTGGACCCCTTCATCGCTCGACGCCAAAGGTCTCGCGGCGACGCCGGACGACCCGAGCCAACAGGAAAGGTCGAAATCTCGCCGGTCGCTTCATCTCGCGCCGCCCGCATGTTCAGGACCTCGCGGCCGGCCTGGCGAGCGGTAATGTTCCGGGCATGGAGATTCTGCGGATCAAGAGGCGCACCGGCGCGCGCGGCCAGCTTAGCGATGCCCGCGACCTGTACAGCGCGCTCGATCTCGACGACCGCGGTCTCGGAGGAGACGTTGCGCGCGATAAGGTCGCCGGCATCCACATCGACGCCGAAGTTCTGCGCCTTCGTTGCAGCCTGGGTTATCGCCGCACAACGTTGCGTCTCAGCGCTGACCACCGTGCTCGCCGTGGTCCGGAGCATCACTGACGAAGCCCCTCGGCTGGAAGGCTCCACACCGCTTTTTTGTAGGGAAAGAGCAAACGCCGTCATCGCCTCGTCGAACGTCCCGACCCTGTCGGATAGCTTCGCTGCAACGGACTTTGCTCCCCGGAACATGTCCGCCTGCGTAGCGCGAACCGCCCGTGGGCTCATGGCACGATTGGCTGCGACCAAGTCGACGAACATCGAGTAGAGATTGGCGACGTCCGCCTCGATCGTTGCTCGCGCGCTGTCCGAAAGTGGCTCGTGAACGTTGCCGTCCACCTTGTGGTCGCCGCCGATGACGTAAGTCCACCGCAGGCCGGCCATCGCATCGGCTTTGGACATGTCTATGTGAGCTGCGAGAACTCCGACCGACCCGACTTCGGCCGTGGTCGCCACCCACAGGCCGCCGGGCGCCGCCGTCGATGCGAGCGCATAACCCGCCGAGGCCGCGAGTTCGTTCGCATGCGCCCAGATCGGCTTGCCGACCGCCGCGCTTGCTTGCGTCATGTGGCGGCACAGGTCGAAACACCCCCCCGCCTCGCCGCCTGGCGTATCAAGCTCAAGCATCACTCCGCGGACGCTCGTGTCCGACATCATCTCGTCGAACGACCGGCGGATGAGGCCGTAGCTCATCAACCCGCACTCGGCGTCGAGCCAGGAGCCCCGGCGGAGCATCGTTCCGACGATCGGAAGGACGGCGATGCCGTCTTCGGCCAGGTATCCGCCGCCCGTGTAGCGGCGGCGGCCACTCCCGGAGAGCGCGAGGCGCTCCGGCCGCTCGGTTCGAAGCGGATGGCCGTCCGGTCCCGGCCGGATGTCGGCTCCGTCGAGAATCCTCGGCCCGAGCGCGGTCAAGATCGTGTCGAGCCGACCGCGTTGCATCAAAAGAGGCGTGTTGAAGGTCGCGCCGACGATATGGGCGAGGCTAAGCCGCATCGGCGTCTTCCCTATCGGCCGGCTCCGGCTTCGACGCCTCGGCCATCGCGCCCGCGTCGCTACCGAACACGAGGCCCGTATCCTTCGCACGCCTCCGCTCGGCTGCGATCTCCGCGTCAACGTCTTCGACGTCATAGCCGCGCTCGGCCACGACCTGCGTCCGGCTCTTGAACCCGTTGTTCACGGCCTCCGCCTCGGCCTTCACGTCCTTCGCCGGGTCAATCCACTCCTGTCGCGGCGGGAGCCATTCTGCGCCCCAAAGCTCAAGCGGGTCCGCAGCGTGCGATGCCGCATCAACGAACCCGCTAAGAGCGGCGAGGTCGACGAACCGCCGCCAGATGGGTCGGCAAAGCTGAAAAATGAGCGTGTTGTTCTGCCACTGGCTTACGCGGCGGCGAAACCGGATGATGTCGGTCCGGACGTTGGAGAAATTGCCCTTCGTCACGTCGCCGGTCATGTAGGCGTACGGCACGCCGAGGCCCGCCGCGATCTTCGTGAGCGTCCGATACTGGAAAATGTCGTAATTTCCGCCGACGTCGGCTGGCGTGGCGAACTTGATGTCCCTGTCGTCGCCGAGGTCGATAATCGCGCCCGGCTGCATGCCGGAAATGGTCGGCTCCGGCTGAAAGCCAGCGAGGTTGCTGTCCTCATCCTCGTTGATCTCGCCGAGAACGTTTTCGCCGCGCCCGATCAAGAACCCGCCGAACATCGAAGCGGTCTTTTTGCGCTCAAGCTCGGCGTCATCGTAGATTTCGAGCGTGAAAAGCTTCACGAGGACACGCGCAATCCGCGGAACGCCGCGGATTTGGCCGCCCTGGCGGCCGTCGAACACGTGGATGACGTCATCTGCGATCACCCGCACGCGTTGGCGTGAGCCGCCTAGCCGGTTGCGCTCAGTGTCATAGGGGTGCTCGCGCCAAAAGTGGTACGCGACGCGACGATTCAGGGCGTCGAACTCGATGCCGGCGCGAATGTAGCCGTTGCCGGCAAGCTCGGCGTTGAAGCTCGAGTCGAGCATCTCGCCCGGGAGTATCTGAAGCTGAAACGGCACGGTGCGCATGTCGTCCGCGCGGCGGTCACGCATCCGGACAAAGCATTCGCCAGCAAGGTAGACCTCGCGCGCGACCTTCTCTTGCAGGCCGTAAAAGTCCGTGATGCCGTCCGCGTCCGCCTCGTCGGTCCAATTCCAGAACAGGTCGACGAGCGCGGCGCGCTTGCCGGCGGCCTTGGTCCGCGGTCGCGGCTTGATGCCGTCGCCGACCGAGGCCGACACCCATTCGTCGACCGCGCTGCCGGCGTAGCCGTCGTTCTCGTAAAGCCAACGCGCCCGAGCGACGAGAGTGGGGCCGGCCGCCTGGATCGCGACGTTGACGTGGTTCTTTGAGGGGTTGAACCCGCGCAGGCGCCGCCCCTGCCCCGCGGCTTCGAACGTCTCACTCGCCGAGCCTGGCGCGCGAAATGCGCTCATGGCCGACATCGCGCGCGCCGACGCGCCGGTGGCATCGCCGGAGGACACGCGCACGCGAGGTTTAGTCCCGGAGCCTGAGGTCAGCGACCTTGTGACCATCGTTCTCGTCTACTTCCGTTTGGCGCGCATTAAGCGCGAAGTTGAGGCACGACTCAGGGATTATCTCGATGACGGAATTTACCGCCTTTGATCCCATGAGTATCAAGGGTCAGGTGGTCCTGACTGAGCTTGATCTTGCTGCCGCATCAACTATGCGTTTCGCATATTGCAGTGAAGTATTCAGAAGTTTTGGAGCTAGAAAAAGCCTGCGCGGCCGCGTTCCCCGCAGCACCCCACCCCTACCGGAGGACCCGCGAAGGGGGCGCACTCCTTCAGATTTGAGCGCTATCGGAGTCTTCGATGTCACCGAGGCGGTCGAAGTCGATGTGATGCCCAAGGCGTCCGAGTTCATCGGAGACCGCGGCGCAACGGTCGACGATCCGCGCGATCTCCTCACCATCGCTGCGGCCCTTCGCCGTCCTCGCCGCGCTGATCAGCGCGCCAAGCTCCTCGAAAAGATCAACGCTTCTGGACATCGGTAGCTTCCTCTTCAAGGCTATTGGCCAAGACAATCGCCGGATCGGCGTCGCCACGGCGGGGAACCAATAGGTTGCGGCTCTCCGCCTCGCGGATGATGCGCTCTTCGACGATGCCAAGGTCCCGAGCTTCTTCGTCGAGCCGAACGAGTTCGGCTGCGCGCTCGCCGGCGCTTTTGCCGCCGGCGCTCATTGGAGCCGCGAGAGCGCAGAGGCGGTCTACGACGACGTCAACTCCAAGGAGCGCCGCCATCATCCCAACCGGATGCGCTTGAGGTGCCGACTGCTGGACGCCGATCACGCCGATAGCCGGCGCGCTGTAAATTTTCATCGGATGCCAAAGGTCGAAATCGCTGGCCGACCATTCGGGTCTGGTAAGATCGAGGACGCGCATCGCGTCGAACACCTTGCGATGCTCAGCTTCGACGAACGCTGTGATCCGATGGCGGATTTCGGAGACGTCTGCTGGCGCGTTCTTAACCGCACGGCGACGTTCGGCGACGTCAGCCAGGCGAGCGCGAAGCGCGACTAGGTCCTCGCGTGTCCTAAACTGAGCGGGAGGGGTGGCGGCGGGTGAGCGCGCCATCTCAGTCGACCCCCGCAAATTCGCGGATATCGACCGGAGCCTTGTCTTCGAGGATGTCGACGACGTAGTTGGCGCAGCGGTGAGCGAGGCTCAAGATTGCTGCGTCCTCGTCTCCAGCTTCGTAAGACGAGTGAGCCTCCCGCTCCTGCTGGTGCAGCCGCTCAACCTCTGCGACCAGAATGCCGTAGGCTTTTTCGTCACGGAGAGGGCTGGCGCCGTATTCGTCGAGGCGGGTCTCGGCGCCAATGCGCTCATTCCTGATGCGATTGAACCTGGCGTCGTGCCGGATCTTGCGGTCGGTGACCGCGTTGGCCGCGTCGACGAGCCGGCGCGCGCGGTTAAGATCAAGATTTAGCTTATTTTCTATCATGGCTGCATCCTTGTTAAGGTGAGGATGACGCGCCGCGCTGGTCAAATAAATGCTCGAATACAGATTATTTGAGATCAACATTCGGACAATATCTTACGCAACCGCTCTTCGCTGGGAAAGCGCCCCGCCTCAAGGATTACGAAGAACGTCGCGAGATCAAGATCAAGCGGCATCCCGTTGCTTCGGTCGCGCTGGAAGCGGCTCGTCGCGTATCTCCGGGCGGCTTTTGCCATCAACGCAGCCGCCGCAGCGTCCGACATAGCCGCGTAGCTCCGCCTGCGCACCTGGCGCAGAGCCTCATCGCGAACTGCGACCTTCACCGATGGCCCCGGTGGCCGGCCGCGCGAACGGCGAATATCGGCAGCGGCCGCGGGGTCGCGCTGACCGCGGAATGGGCGTGTGTCCAATTCGCGCGGCATGTCCAAGATGGATTGTGGACACAAATTCTTTTGGGGAATCCGACCGTTAATCGAGTTTACAGGGGCGTGTCCGGGATCGGTCCTAATTGTGCTCTCTACTTCTTGCCCTACGGACCCTTCCGCCTTCTCGAGCGGTCGTTTCATTGAATATAAGATGGACACGTGGACACCGAGGCATAAGAGTTTGCTGTTGCTTGGTCTTTCGTGTCCAAGATGGAGCTAGAGGGCGTGGACACGCCTGGACACGGTGTCGTCTTTCCATCGCAATCTGATACCGACATAGGATCGCGACCGGCGCTCAGACCGTCCGCCCTTTGACCTGCCGTTCACGATCTCTGGAAAGGCGGCTCGGAGGGCTCGACCGAAACTGGTCTGAGTTCCCGGACGCTCCCCTGCAGCCTCAGCCCACGTCCGCCACTCTCGCCAAAGCTCATCGGTTTCGATGCGAGCCTCCGGCTCTCGCACGCATTGATCGGCGACGAACTGGGTGATGGGACTCGCGTCTCCCACCATGTCGGAGAGCATCCGCTCTGCCGCTGGCGGCAACGTGAAGCGTCCTCGCTCTCGGAGCCGCGCAAGCCCGACTGCAGCCCACTCAACGATACCCGGCAGCTCGTCCCGAAAGCGGTTGATCAACGTCGGGTCTTCGCGACCTAGCCAGGAGCGTTCGAAGACAACCGGAACGGTGCGGTTCGGTAAGGCGCTCGAATCGTCGGCGATCGTGAGCGGCTCGTTCGCCGCATAGACGAGCCGGGCGGTCGGCGTACCGCTCCAGTCCCCGCGAAATTTTTGCGCGATTGAAGCCCGGTCCTCGCCAGAGAAGGTCAGGAACCGCTCTGCAAGCGCGCCTCGGTCGACCTGCCGACCGAGCCGCAAATCGGCGATCATCACCAATCGTTTTCCGATAGTCCCGGACAGACCGAACGTCTCGCCAAAGGCCGCAGACGAAACCGTGACCGCTTGCGCGGGGCCTAAAATTTCGCCCACGATCCGCAGGAAGAGAGATTTTCCAGACCTCGTGCGGCCAATTAAGGCCAAGATTTTTTGGAGGTTACGATCTCCGGAGATCAAGAGACCGATTACTTCTTGAATATGATCCCGCGACGCTTGATCCGGCCATAGCTCGCGAAGCCACCGGTTCCATTCGATGTGGTCAGTTCGGGAGTATTTCCAATCACCCGTGCCCGTCGCCATGTAGCGGCGATCGGAAGGCAACAGTTTCCTTCTCCGCAAGTCGAATAAGCCGTTTTTGCAAACGATCAAATCTGCCGGCAAAGCATCACCGGACTGAGGTGTGCGCCAGGTGAACGGCTCGACCTCATCGGGGACCCGGACAAGGTCGCTAAGCGCGGCAAGGGTTTCGGAAATCACCTTTCGGTCGACCGTGAGCAAAGGCGCCCGCGTGTCGTCGCCATTCTTCGCCCGACATTCGACGCGAGCGAGCGCTATGCGAACCGCCGCGCTCATCTCGCCGTCCGCCGTCTCGCGCCAGTGTGATCCGCCCCAGCGCCACCAGCAGTCGCGCCAGCGTACGACGTCGTCGTCTCCGAAGTGCCGTAAGGCGATAGCCGCCCAGATAAGGGGAACGCGAGGGACGTCATGCCAGCCTCCAGCGCCGTCATCGAACTGCTCGATGCGCGCGAACGTCCGCAGGCTTGGCGGCCCTCCTAACGGAGATGCCTTCGGCCCGTCATCCGCTTGCGGGTCGTCGACTGTTTCGGTATGCATTTTGTCGAGCACTCGCCCTGCTCAGAGTGGAATTTCGTCTCAGCCCTGCCCGGCGAGACTACTGATTAGACGGGCAGTCCTTGCCGGGGCTGCCCGTCTTGCTTTGCGATCACCAAAGGGACCCGTGATGGGCAGCGTGGTGAAGGGCTCTCGCGGCGATCTCAAGCCTGCGCGCCCAACCAACCCTGCCTGCGCCGAGGCCTTTGCCGTGACGACGGGCCACCTCGGCGATAAGCTCTCGCATCGCGCGCTTACGCTCGTCGGGCTCGGGGAAGTCGTCGAGCCGCTCGCAGAGCGCCATGCGGAAGACGACAGAGCGGCAATAGCGATAGAGGATGCCGCGAACGATGCTCTCTTCACGTGAAGTGAGCGCCGACAGACGCTTGTGGCGCATCCACCACGCATGGTCGCGACACCACCAACCGTCGGCCAGGTGCGAATCCTGCGGAAGCGCTAGCTCCATCGCGATCTCGGGCGGCAGCGCGGATGGAGCATGCCAACGGATGCGATAGTCGCCGGGGGGCGTCTGCCGGCCATGGCAGTGCGGGCGCCTGGTAAAGACTTGGGCGTCGAGGCCATGACCGTGCAATCGGCCACAGAACGGGCACCGCAAAGCACCGGAGGGCTGGTCGTCCTCCTCTATCCATCTCAAGAAGCCGTCGACGACGACGGCATTCGTCGCATCCGCTTCAGCATGCGACCGAGCGATGGCGTCAATCTCGTTCGACGTGAGAGCGCGGTCGTGTAGGCGTTCGCGCGGGTGCGGCGGCGGAGGAAGAGCCCGGCCGGCCATAGTCAGGCCGCCGGTTTGGCGTTTTCGGCCAAGAACCGCTGAAGTTCGTCCGCCATAATGACGGTGCGCCCGCCAATCTTGGTAATGTTGATCTTTTTCTGACGGCGCCAGAGATATACGAGGGCGGTCGACACCGCCAAAGCTTCGGCGACTTCGTTGATCCGATATGCAATGCGAGGAAGTGCGGAGGAGGAGGAAGTTACGGCATTCATTGTGGCTGCTCCGAATTGATTGAGCGGAGCATGTCGGGCGATTTCGATTT
This sequence comes from Methylopila sp. 73B, assembly GCF_000526315.1. Classification (NCBI taxonomy): domain Bacteria; kingdom Pseudomonadati; phylum Pseudomonadota; class Alphaproteobacteria; order Hyphomicrobiales; family Methylopilaceae; genus Methylopila; species Methylopila sp. 73B. The sequence continues at coordinate 3,729,021 of NZ_JAFV01000001.1, forward strand.
GGTCATCGCACAAATGGGTACAGTGCCCTTAGCGATGACTCTCCGCGCTTTGGAGGTAATCGGCCCACACCGTCATCAGCTCCCGCCGCTTCTCAAGCGCGGTCCCCCGGCGGTAAGCCCGCTCGACCGCGTCGCGAAGGGTGTGCGCCAACGCCGCCTCGGCGACCTCTCGCGGGAAGGTTGTCTGATCGCCGGCCCAATCGCGAAAAGCCGACCTGAAACCGTGGGGGACGGCGTCGACTTTCAGGCGCCGGAGAACCGCGGACAGCGACATGTCAGAAAGCTCCGCGCCGGAACGAGGGCCGGGGAATATCACGCTGCCGCTATCGCGCTTGAGCGGCTGCACGGCCTCCAACACCGCCATCGCAGCCTCACTAAGCGGCACGACGTGCTCGGCCGCGGCTTTCATGCGGGCCGGGGGCACGCGCCATAGCCGGGCGTCCATGTCGATCTCGGACCACGTGGCGCCGCGGACCTCGCCGGAGCGGGCAGCCGTGAGGATGGCGAACTCCACGGCCCGAGCCCCCATCCCAGGCGCAGCGCGCAGCCGGATCATAAACGCGGGCATGTCTGCGTAAGGCACGGCTGCGTGGTGGCCGCGGGAAAGCTTCGTCCTTTTCGGCAACAGCCGGTCGAGGTGCCCTCGCCAAAGAGCGGGGTTCTCACCGAATCGAAGCCCTTGAGCTTTTGCGGCCGACAGCACCGCCTCTATGCGCCCCCGGAGCCGGGACGCCGTCTCGGGCTTGGACGTCCAAATAGGCTTGAGCACCTCAAGCACGTCCGCGGTGCTGATCTCGTCGACTGGCTTGTCGCGGATGGCGACGCAATAGCCCCCATCGGTCAGGTTGCCCGCCGCGTCGCGGACCCGGCTCAACGTCATGCCCCACTGCGCGCTGTGCTTCGAGTTTCGCCATGACGGGCTCATCGCGGCGATCAACTCGTCCGCCGCCTCGCCGAATGTTGGTGTCCGCTTGGCCGCGCGTGACACTTCCTCCGCCTGCCGGCGCCGCTCCTCAATCGGGTCGAGACCGCCCAAAAGCATACGGCGCGCATCAGCGGCCTTTTCCCGAGCTTCGGCCAGGGTGACGTCTCGCGCCGGGCCAAGGCCCATCTCACGCTGACGCCCCCCATGGCGGTAGATCATCAGCCACGATTTCGAGCCGCTTGGGCTCACGACGAGGTGCAGATTTCCACCGTCCGCGTAGCGCCCGGCGTCCTTGATTGTCGCCACGGTGCGGGCGGTCAGACGGTTGAGTTCGCGCTTCGCCATCGTGCCTCACTGCTGGGGTCTATCGCGCCGACCCCAGCAATGACCCTAGCACAAAACCTCGCTTCCCTTGTCCACCCTTCACGGCGCTTAACCGCGGACCTAAGCTAAGATCATGATCTGATGAGATTTTTCGTATGATCTTTGACGCTCCTAACCGTGCTTAAACGGAAGTAGGGCGGACACCCTCTCCGCCATTCCTATCCGTCGACTTGCTCTTTAGACATTTGATTTAATAGAATAATTCGGCGTAGGCGGGCCCGTTGCCCATCATCGACGCCTGAATGTGCAGTACATTTGGCGACACAAATCGCAACACCGCTCCTTGAGGGCGACTTGCGTGGCGGCATCGCGGGCCCGATGAAACTCATCCAGCGCCGCTGGTCTGCCCTCTGAGAAGTGGTCCTCCCTGCGGTAAGGCTTTTGGCCATGTGGAGGACTGTCTGATGTCGAGGAAGAGGCACGCACCTGAAGAGATCGTCGCGAAGCTGCGGCAGGTTGAGGTTCTGACGGCGCAGGGACGCACGGTCGCGGAGGCGATCCGCTCGATCGGCGTGACCGAGGTCACGTTCTAATCGTTGGCGCACCGAGTATGGCGGCCTGAAGGGCGACCGGAGCCTGCCCCGGACTTGATCCTGGGTGAGCGCCTGAAGGAGCTCGAGGCCGAGAACGCGCGGCTGCGGCGCGCTGTTTCGACCTGACGCTGGACAAGATGATTTTGGCGGCGGCGGCGCGGGGACCCGAAGGGCGGCGTCAGCGAAACTGATCAGCCCCGCTCGTCGCCGCGTCTGCGTCGACCGTGTGAGAGCCAAGCTCGGCGTGACGGAGCGTCGGGCTTGCCTCGTGCTCGGCCGGCGCCGTCGTCTCGAAGACCGCCTTCATCGAGCCGGGCAGCCCCTGGGAGAACGGCTATTGCACGAGCTTCAACGCCTGCCTGCGGGACGAGCTTCTCAACGGCGAGATCTTCACCTCGCTCGCTGAGGCCAAGGCCGTGATCGAAGGCTGGCGGCGGCACTACAACGCCCTCCGTCCGCACTCGGCCCTCGGCGGCGCGGCTGCCCCAGCGTTTCCGCGCGGTCGCGATCGTGCAGGCTATGGCCGCCGCCATCGCAGCCGAGCCAATAGCCCAGCTGCTCCATGCGGCGCGCATATACAGCGGCGGGGGAAACGCCTCGCCCGGCGCGGCGCCGCCTTGAAATATGAGATCCGATAGCTTCTGGGATCGGGCCCCGAGCGCAAACGGATCCAGCGGAGCGATCCGGATTCGGACCGTGTGACGCAACGTGTCACTGCTGCCGCTCGCTCGCTTGAGCGCGAAGGAATTCCGCAGCCCATGCTGTTTCGGCGGCGCGAGAGGCGGCGCCACGATCCACTGAGGTCGATGCCGGGCTTGGCGAAGACCGCGCCCGGCCCAAGCGCCACGCCGCCCCGGCCGATCGTGACGGCGCGACGGGAAGCTCGACGGGCATGGCGCGGTCTCCTTGAGGTACGCCGTGATCCCCGTCGCCCCGAATGGGAACTGCGCGACGCCGTACCGGTGACCCTCAGCGCTTTCCAAGCGTCAATCTCTTGAGCTTGCGTGACGGCCGGGCGGCGCGTCGTACGCTCGTTCTGCGCCGCGCTTGTTGGTCCGCAAACGGATTAATGGGCGGTCGATCGCCACGCGTGTCGGGGCGGGGCATAGTCGTCCGTCCTTGGGCGATGAGGGAGGACGCCGATGCTCTACGCCATCCTTTGCTACCACCGCGAAGACGTGGTCTGCGCCCGGTCCCGCGAGGAGGACGACGCCGTGATGGCCCGGCTCGCGGTCGTGCACGAGGACCTGAAGGCGAAAGGCCGGCTGGGTCCTGCGGCCCGGCTGCTGCCGACCACCGCGGCGACCACGCTGCGCAAGGACCAGGACCCGCCCCTGGTGATCGACGGCCCCTTCGCGGAGACGAAGGAGCAGTTGCTGGGCTTCTATGTCGTCGACTGCGCGGATCTCGACGAAGCGCTCGACACGGCGCGCGCGCTGGCCAAGGCCAACCCCGGCGGCGCTTACGAGCTCAGGCCGATCGGCCTGTTCTTGCCGGGAAGCGCGGAGCCCACGGGCGGATGAGCGGCGGCGCCATGGCCTCCGGGGACTGGATCGGCGCGGCGCTCGCCGCCGCCCGTCCGCAGGCGGTCGCGGCGCTGCTCCGACGCTTCCGCGATCTCGACCTGGCGGAGGAGGCGTTCCAGGAGGCCTGCCTCAAGGCGCTGAAGCACTGGCCGGACAACGGCCCGCCGCGCGATCCCGCGGCGTGGCTGATCTTCGTCGGCCGCAACGTCGCGGTCGACGCCGTGCGCAAGCGCTCCCGCGAGCAGGAGCTTCCGGAGGAGGACGCGCTGTCGGACCGCGAGGACGCCGAGGCGGCCGCGGCGGAGCGCATCGACGGCGCGGACTACCGCGACGACGTCCTGCGGCTGCTGTTCGTCTGCTGCCATCCCGACCTGCCGGCGACGCAGCAGATCGCGCTCGCCTTGCGGATCGTCTCCGGCCTGTCGGTCCGGCAGATCGCCCGAGCCTTCCTCGTGGGCGAGAGCGCGATGGAGCAGCGCATCACCCGCGCGAAGACGAAGATCGCCCGCGCCGGCGTGCCCTTCGAAGCCCCCGGAGCGGTGGAGCGCGAGGAACGTCTCGCGGCGGTCGCCGCCATGCTCTACCTCGTCTTCAATGAAGGCTACTCCGCCCAGGGAACGGAGGCGGACGAGCGCGCGAAGCTGGCCGACGAAGCGATCCGGCTGATGCGGATCCTGCTCCGCCTGTTTCCGGCCGAGCCGGAGATCATGGGGCTGACGGCGCTGATGCTGCTTCAGCACGCTCGCGCGGCGGCGCGGTTCGATGGAGACGGCGCGGTGGTGCTGCTCGAGGAGCAGGACCGCAGCCGCTGGAACCGCCCGATGATCGCCGAGGGGCTGGCGCTGATCGACAAGGCGATCCGCCATCGCCGGCCGGGCCCCTATCAGGTGCAGGCGGCGATCGCCGGCCTGCACGCCCGCGCCGAGCGGCCGGAGGCGACGGATTGGGGCGGGATCGACGCTCTCTACGCCACGCTGGAGATCATGCAACCGTCTCCGGTCGTCACGCTGAACCGCGCCGTCGCGACCTGGAAGGTCGCAGGCGCCGAGGAGGCGCTCGCGATGATCGAGCCCCTTGGCGCGCGGCTCGACGGCTACTTCCATTTTCATGGCCTGAAGGGCGGCCTGCTGATGCGCCTGGGGCGGGCCGCGGACGCGCGCGAGGCCTTCGGCCGCGCCATAGCTCTGGCTGGCACGCCCGCGGAGGCCGCCCACATCCGCGCGCACCTCGACCGGCTGACCAAGGCGCCCGGCGCATAGCTTCTTAGGAGTTCTTAACTCGGGATGCGCTGGGCGCAGGACTGGTGTGCGACGAAAGGCGTAGAAGTCTGGCATGCCACATGCCACATCAGCGTCAACGAAGCGACGCGCTTCACACCCCTTTCCGAAAGGACCGCACCATGTCCACCCTCGCATCCGCCTCGTCCGGTTCCTCGATCGACGCCGGCTCGTTCTTCGGCCGGATCTTCGCCCGCATCGGGCTGGAGATCTCCGCCTTCTTCAGCGAGCTGCACGCGGCGCAGGTCCGCACCAACACGCAGGAGCCCTTCGGCCTCTAAGCCCGAACGGTCATGCTGAGACTGCCGAAGCGCCGGGCTCCACGCCCGGCGCTTTTTTTCGCCGTGTTGAGGACATGATTCCGGAACCAGTCACACCACCGTGCGTTTTTACAGCACGACGGCGCGAAAACGCGAGGCGGGCCGACGCTTCGTCGCGTCGCCTACATGGCTCATCCGGAAAGGACTGCGAAACATGACCCCCTTGATCGGCATTCTGATCACCGTCCTGGTGATTTTCCTGGTGCTTTATCTCGTCGGAATGCTGCCGATCGACGGCCGGGCGAAGCAGATCATCCGGATCATCGTGATCATCATCGGCATTATCTCGCTGCTGAAGTACCTCGCCGTATTTTAAGAGCCAAGCGACGACCACTGAAATGACGGACGGCCGGGTTTGACCCGGCCGTTTTCGTTTTCGATGAGCGAAAGGACGAGCGGCGCTAGGACGCCCGGCGTCGGCCTCTCGTCGCCACGTCGGCGCTGAAGGGCCCGTGCAGACGCTCCCAACCGAAGGCGTGCTCGACGATCGTGTCCAGGTCGTCGTGACTTGGGGCCCAGCGTAAGGCTTGGCGAATGCGGCGGGCGTCCGCGATCGAAACGAACGGGTCGCCCTCCCGGCGCGGTTTTTCGCGCACGGGGAAGTCCCGACCACTCACGCGTTTCACGGCCGCGATCACCTCCCGCACCGAGAAGCCGCCGCCGTAGCCGCAGTTCAGCGTCAGGCTGCCGCCGTCGTTCCGAAGGTGGTCCAGCGCCGCCACATGCGCGTCGGCGAGATCGGAGACGTGGATGTAGTCGCGCACGCCCGTCCCGTCGGGCGTCGGAAGGTCGACGCCGAGGATGTCGAGGCCGTCGGTGACGCCGAGCGCCGCGCGGACGGCGAGCGTGATCAGGTTCGTGGCGCCCGGCGCCCGCTGCCCGGTGCGCATCTGCGGGTCGGCGCCCGCCACGTTGAAGTAGCGCAGGACGACGTAGCGCAGCCGATGCGCGGCCGCGGCGTCCTGCAGGATTCTCTCCGACATCATCTTCGACGCGCCGTAGGGCGACGCGGGAACGAGCGGCGCGTCCTCGCGCGTCGGCGTCGGCGGCATGAGCCCATAGACGGCCGCGGTGGAGGAGAAGATGAAGCGGCCGACGCCCCCGCCGACCATCGCGCTCAGCAGCCGGCGGGTCTTTTCGGTGTTGGCGCCGTATGTCCCGAGCGGGTCGCGCACCGAGTCCGGGACGACGATCTTCGCCGCGAAGTGCGCGACGGCGTCGATCTGGTGCTTGGCCAGGATCCGGAGCACGAGCGCCTCGTCGCCAACGTCGCCGACGATTAACGGCACGTCGGCCGGCACCGCGCGGCGGGCGCCCGTGGACAGGTCGTCGAGCACCACCACGGGCTCGCCGCGGTCGCGCAGCGCCAGCACCATGTGGGAGCCGATGTACCCGGCTCCTCCGGTCACGAGAACGGTCATGCGCTGTCCCTCAGGCGCGAGGCTCGTCGCGCCCGGGATCCTAGGCGCCGTCGCCTTACCGCGAGGTGAAGCGGCGACCGTCTCTTTTCGGGACGTCGGGCTAACCAAGGATTCACTCTGTTCGCAGTAAGTCATGTCGTCGGCGTGACGCGCGTGAGGAAATCCGGTGGTCGAGACGGGCGTCGCTGAGCGCGGCGGATGGCGAAGCGGCCTGGCGGCGCGGTTTACGGCGCTGACGGGGCTGCTGCTCGTCGCGCTCGCCGGAGCCGTGGTCGCCTGCGTGTCGTTCGAAACCCGCCGCGACGCCGCAGAGCGAAGGGTCGTTGAACTCGCCCGGGACGTGCAGGCCGCCGCCGAGGCGCTCGGCCGCGGAGACGAGGTCCATGCGGTTCTGAACGCGCTGTCCGCGCGGTCGCATGCGCTCTACGTCACGCTGGACACGCGCGGAGGCGAGACCCTCGTCGCCCTCGCGCCGGCCGCGCCGCCGCCCGAGGTGACCCGCGACGCCCTGACCGAGACCAGCGGCGATGGGCCTGCGGCCGTCACGGTGGCCGATGGCGCCGCCCACGCCGCCAAGACGGTGGCGCTGAGCGGCGGCGGGGAAGCGACCCTCGCGGTCGGCGTGTCGCTGACGGACGCCGACGGGGCGGCCGCAGCCGCCGCGTCCCGTGGACTGTTCGCTGCGCTCGCCGTCCTCCTCGTCGGACTTCCGGCCTTCGCCCTCATCGCGCGCCGCACGTTCAGCCCGCTTCGCGGTCTGGCGCAGGCGATCAGCCGCGTCGACGGCGCGAGCGCCGAGGTCGACCGCGCGGCGCTCCGCCGCGACGAGATCGGCGACCTTGCGCGCGCGCACCTGACGATGACGCGCGAGGCGTTCCGCAACGTGGCCGCGCTGCGGCGCGCGGCGTTCGACGATCCTCTGACGCGTCTCTTGAACCGTGATGGGCTGAACCGGCGCCTGTCCGAGGCGCTGCAGGTGGGGCAGGGCGTCGCGCTGCTCAAGATCGAGGTGGGCGGCCTCGAACGGGTCGCGACCGGCCTTGGGCCCGCCGGCGCCGACGCCGCCGTCCATGGCGCCGCCGACCGCGTTCGGGAGGCCGCGGCCGAATGGACCCGCCGCGCCCACGCGATCCATGCGCTCGGCGACGACCTCTCCGTTTCCGTCGCCCGCATCGGCGAGGCGGAGTTCGCGTTGCTCGCCCACGGCGCGGGCGAAGCCGCGGCGGAGGAGCTCGCGCGGTTGACGCTCGCGGCGTTCGAGGCGCCGCTGCGGCTCGACGAGCACCGCGTCGGGCTGTCGCCCGCGATCGGCGTCGCCTTCGCGCCGCTGCACGGCGACCGCGCCGAAGCCTTGATGCGTTCGGCCGGCGCGGCGCTCGCGGCGGCGAGACTCGCGCGCGGCCCCGCCGTCCGGATCGCGGGCGCGGAGCTGAACGACCGCGCGTACTCGCGCCTGCGGATCGAGCAAGAGCTCCGGCGGGCGCTGGTGGAGAATGAGCTCGAAGTGCATTACCAGCCGCAGCTCGCGCTTGGCGGCGGCCGGGTGATCGGGGCCGAGGCCCTGGTGCGGTGGCGCCATCCCCTCCGCGGCCTGATCGCGCCCGGCGAGTTCGTGCCTGTGGCGGAGGAGACCGGTCTGGTCGAGCCGCTCGGCCGCTTCGTGCTGGCCCGGGCCAGCCGGCAGGCGGCGGCGTGGGCGACCATGGGGATCCCGATCCGCGTCGCGGTCAATGTGTCGCCGCTGCAGTTCCGCAATCCGAGGTTTTCGGAGGCGGCTCTCCAGATCATCCGGGAGGCGGGCGCCGATCCCAGCCGAATCGAGCTGGAGATCACCGAAAGCGCAGCCATGGCCGACCCGTCCCACGCCGCCCGGGAGCTGGCGCCGCTCAGGAGCGCAGGGGTGCGGATCGCGATCGACGACTTCGGCACCGGCTATTCGAACTTCGCCGCCCTGACGCAACTGCCGTTCGACGTGCTGAAGATCGACCGCAGCTTCGTCCGGGACGCGCTCGTGACGCCAGGCGCCCGGGTCGTGGTGGAGGCGGTGCTGGGCCTCGCCCGGAACCTGGACGTCGAGACGGTGGCGGAAGGCGTCGAGACCGAAGAGCAGCGCGCGTTCGTGACCGCGGGCGGGTGCACGTTTGGACAGGGCTACCTGTTCGGCCGGCCGATGCCCGGCGAGGCGTTCGAAGCCTGGTACGCGAACCGGCTCGGCGCGGAGCTGCGCGCCGTCGCAGCCGAGGCGCAGGGCCAGCTTTGGGGACGACACGCGGCCGCCCGCGCCGTCATCCCACCCTCGTCCGGCTTCGCTCAGCCCGCCGCGTCGTAGAGCGCGCAAGGGGGCGGCCGTCACGTCGCCGCGCGCGCATGCGTCATTGAGCCGACACGCCGAAGCGTCTAGAAGGCGCGGGCCGAACGCCATCTTCGGACCGCGAGGACGCAACGCATCATGACCGCCCCGAACGCTCCCCACGACACCGCCCGGATCCTGGTCGAGGCGCTTCCCTACATGCAGCGCTACGACGCCGCGACGGTGGTCGTGAAGTACGGCGGCAACGCCATGGGCGATTCCGACGCCGCGCGCTGGTTCGCGCAGGACGTCGCGATCCTGAAGGAGGTCGGCATCAACCCGGTGGTGGTGCACGGCGGCGGACCGCAGATCGGCCGCATGCTCGACCGGCTCGGCATCAAGAGCGAGTTCAAGGCGGGCCTGCGCGTCACCGACCAGGCGACCGTCGAGATCGTCGAGATGATCCTCGCCGGCGCGATCAACAAGAACATCGTGGCCTCCATCAACGCCGAGGGCGGGCGCGCCATCGGGCTGTCGGGCAAGGACGGCGGCATGGTGTTCGCCCGCAAGGTCAGCCGCAGCCTGATCAACCCGGAGACCGGCCAGGAAGAGGTCGTCGACCTCGGCTTCGTCGGCGAGCCGGCGGAGGTCGACCGCACCGTGCTCGACTGGGCGATCACCTCGGACTTCATCCCGGTCGTCGCCCCGGTCGCGGGATCGGCCGACGGACGAGAGACCTACAACGTCAACGCCGACACCTTCGCCGGCGCCATCGCCGGCGCGGTCGGCGCCAAGCGCCTCCTGATGCTGACCGACGTTCCGGGGGTGCTCGACCGCGACAAGAACCTCATCCAGCAGCTCTCGGTCGAGGAGGCCCGCCGGCTGATCGCCGACGGCACCGTGTCGGGCGGCATGATCCCGAAGGTCGAGACCTGCATCTACGCCGTCGAGCGCGGCGTGGAGGGCGTCGTCATCCTGGACGGCAAGACCCCGCACGCCGTGCTGATGGAGCTTCTGACGCCCGGCGGCGCCGGCACGCTGATCACGCGGTGAGCAACGTCGTCGATTTCCGCAAGGCGCAGAAGAAAAAAGCCGAGCCGAAACCCACGCCCGGCTCCCCCAAGCGGCGCTCCGTGGCCGAGTTCGCCTTGGCCGTCGGCCTGACGGGCGTGGCCATCTTCCTCGCGCCGACGCTATGGACGGGCGTCCCGGTCCATCTCCTGGCGGTGGTCAATCTGCTGGTCGCCGCGGTCTACGTGCAGCAGGGTCCGCGGCTGCTCGCAGGCCTCTGGATTGCGCTGTCTTTCGCGGTCCTTGCGGTCTTCAGCGAGGCGTCGCCGGTGGCCTACGCGCTTGGCGTGGCGTTCGCGACCTTCGGTTGAGCGCAGGCCCGGCGCAGCCTTGGAAAAGCCGTGAGGCGGGCCCACCTAAAATCGTTCATGAACGAGCGCCATGCTGTGCGCTCGATCTCGTCATGGACGCCCCTTGAATGACATCCTCGCCCGCATGAACGACCTGCCTGATCCCGCCGCCGTGGGGCGCCTTGCGGCGCATGCGGTCGTCGCCGAGGCCAAGGGGTTCGACCACGTCGACACCTGGGTGTTCGATCTCGACAACACGCTCTACCCCGCCTCCGCAGGGCTGTTCTCGCTGATCGACGCCAAGATGACGGCCTTCATCGCCGGCCGCTACGGTATCGACGGCCTGTCGGCGCGCGCGCTTCAGAAATACTACTACCGCACCTACGGCACGACGCTGCGCGGCCTGATGACGGAGGACGCGCTCGATCCGCACGCCTTTCTCGCCTTCGTGCACGACATCGACCATTCGGTGCTGACGCCCGCGCCCGACCTTGCGGCCGCGATCGCGCGGCTTCCCGGCCGCCGCTTCGTCCTGACCAACGGCTCGCGGCGCCACGCCGAGAACGTCGCGGCCAAGCTTGGCCTGCTCGAGCTGTTCGAAGACGTGTTCGACATCGCCGCGGCGAGCTTCGTGCCGAAGCCGGACCAGTCCGCCTACCAGACGTTTCTGGACCTCCACGGCGTGGAGCCCCGTCGGGCGGCGATGTTCGAGGACCTGTCGAAAAACCTCGTCGCGCCGCATGCGCTCGGCATGCGGACGGTGCTGGTCACCCCCAAGGCGGGCGAGCCGGACCTTGGCGAGCGGCTGACCGCGGCGGACGACGACCGCCGCGGCCCGCACGTGGACCACGTGACGGACGATTTGACCGGGTTCCTGTCGGCGCTGGCGCTCGTCGCCGCCGAATAGTCCGCGCGCGTCAGGCTTTGGTCGACCACGCCGCGGCTTGCGGGGAAGGGCGCGTCTCGTCATCTTGACGCTCCGGCGCCGGCAGAAGCGCCGCCGCCCCCGGGAGCCCCTCGCGACGATGGAAACGCCTACCGACTTCGAGGTCGCGGACGACGCGCCGAGCGCGCGGGCGGCCGAGACCGAAGCGATGGTCCGTGCGGCTTGGCTGTACTTCATCGGCGAGATGAACCAGAGCGAGATCGCCGACCGGCTGGGACTCTCCCGCGTGAAGGTCAACCGGCTGATCGCCGCCGCCCGCAGCGAGGGGGTGGTGGACGTGCGCATCGTCCATCCGTCGATCGCGCTGATCGAGCTCGAAAACCGGATGTGCCACGCCTACAAGCTCGATTCGTGCCGGGTCGTCCCGGCCGCGGGGGAGGGCGGCGAGTCCGAGATCGACAAGCGGTTCGTCGCCATCGCCGCCGCCGAGACGCTGGCCCGCGGCGTGGCGCAGAAGCCGGACGGCGTGTTCGCGCTGTCCTGGGGCACGACCATGGCCGCCGTCGCCCACGCCTACCGTGGGGCCCGCGCGCCGCGCGCCCGCTTCGTGTCGGTCATGGGATCGCTGACCCGCAAGGCGGCGTCCAACCCCTACGAGGTCGTCCACCGCATCGCAGAGCGCACCGGCGGGGAGGGCTACTTCATTCCGGCCCCCTATCTCGCCGACACCATGGCGGACCGCGAGGTGCTGATGGCGCAGCGCACGGTGCGGACATCGCTCGACCTCGCCCGCTCCGCCGACCTCGCCATGAGCGGCGTCACCGAAGCCACGCCGAACTCCTTTCTCGTCGCGCAGAAGCTCGTGACCATCGAGGAGCTGGAGGACTGCCGGGCGAACGGCGCGGTCGGCTCCTTCGCCGGCCTGTTCTTCGACCGCGACGGCCGCTTCGTGGACTGCGACGTCAACCGCCGCCGGGTCGGCGTGTCGGGCGAAACCTTCCGCGGGCTGAACACCGTCGGGATCGCCGCCGGCCGCTCCAAGATCGAATCCGTGCTGGCGGCGCTCCGGGGCGGCGTGTTCCGCCACCTCGTCACGGATGAGACGGTCGCGCGGGGCCTGCTCGCCGAGGCGGGGTGAGCGCTCGGATCAGCCGCGCGCGGCCAGCGCCTTCGCCCGAATGGCGCTGAGCGTCGTCGTCGGCGAGATCGCCTCCGGATCGAGCTTCACGTGGATCAACGCCGGCCGACCGGCGGCCCGCGCCTCGGCGAAGGCCGCTGCGAAGGCGCCCCGCTCGGAGACGGTGAAGCCCGCCGCGCCGTAGGCGCGGGCAAGCGCCGCGAAGTCGGGGTTCTCCAGCGCCGTGCCGAACGGCGCGCCGGGGTATTCCCGCTCCTGATGCATGCGGATCGTGCCGTACTGGCCGTTGTCGACGACCACCACAACGATCGCCAACCCGTATTGGGCGGCGGTCGCAAGCTCCTGGCCCGTCATCAAGAAACAGCCGTCGCCCGCGAACGCCACGACCTCGCGGTCCGGAAACAGCCGCTTCGCCGCGACGGCGGCCGGCACGCCGTATCCCATCGAGCCGGACGTCGGGGCCGCCTGGGAGCCATAGGCCCGGAAGCGGTGGAAGCGGTGGACCCAGGTGGCGTAGTTGCCGGCGCCGTTGCAGATCACCGCGTCCGCCGGCAGGGCGCGCAGCGCCTGCACCACCTCGTCCATCTGAACGGCGCCAGGATGTTCGGCGGCCGCCTCCGACCACGCGAGGTAGTCGGCGTGGGCCGCCGGCGTGTCGTCCTCCCAGGCGATCCGGTTCGGCGGCTGGACGCCTTCGAGCGCCGCGGCGAAGGCGTTGGGGGAGGCGTTGATCGCAAGGGCTGGCTGGTAGACGCGACCGAGCTCCAGCGGGTCGGCGTGCACATGCACGAGCGTCTGCCGCGGGGTGGGGATTTCAAGCGCGGTGTACCCCTGGCTTGGCATCTCGCCAAGGCGGCCGCCGATGAGCAGCACGAGGTCCGCCTCCGTCACCCGCGCGAGCAGGGCCGGATTCGGCCCGATCCCGAACTCGCCCGCATAGGAGGGGTGATCGGCTGGAAACAGCATCTGTCGGCGGAAGGTGACGGACACCGGCAGTTTGAACCGCTCCGCGAAGCGGGCGAGACTTTGCGCCGCCTTCGCCGACCAGCGCCCTCCGCCGACCAGCGCGATCGGGCGCTTCGCCGCCCAGAGCAGTTTCTGAAGCTGCGCCATGTCCGCGAGGCCGGGCCAGGTCTCGGCGGGAAAGACGGCGGCGGCGTCGGCGACCGTGGCGGTCTCCGTCAGCATGTCCTCCGGCAGCGCGATCACGACCGGCCCGGGGCGTCCTTGAGTCGCTGTGCGGATGGCGCGCGCGATCAGCTCGGGGATCCGGGCGGGGTCGTCGATCTCCACCGCCCATTTCGCGAGGCCGGCGAAGGTCTCGCGGTAGTCGAGCTCTTGAAACGCCTCGCGGCCGCGGAATCCGCGCTCGACCTGTCCCACGAACAGCAGCAGCGGCGTCGAGTCCTGCATGGCGACGTGCAGGCCGCTGGCGGCGTTGGTCGCGCCGGGGCCCCGGGTGACGAAGCAGACGCCGGGCCTGCCCGTGAGCCGCCCGGCCGCGTCCGCCATCATGGCGGCGCCGCCCTCCTGCCGGCAGGTGATGAAGTCAAAGCCGCCGCCGGCCCGCATGGCCTCCAGCACGGCGAGGTAGCTTTCGCCCGGCACCCCGAAGGCGGTCGTCAGCCCGTTCGCGCGCAGGGCGTCGACGAGGATTTCCGCGCCCGTGCGCGGCTGTGCGGACGCAAGCATCGGCTGGCCCCTGAACCGCCGCGTCGAGGGGGACGCGACTCATCGGAGGTTGTTTTAGCCGTTTTCGGTGGACGACGTCGTCCGGGAACGACGGGGCGCTACCGACCTAAACGCGCTCTCGCCCGCCAACTCCATGGAGCGCCGGGCGGCGAACGCGCGATAGAGATCGATCTCGATCGGCGAGGCCGCGCACTCCGGAACCGCCGCGGAGGCGGCGAGGGCGCCCTGTGGGCGCCAAGTTCGGATCGGATGATCTCGCGCGAAAAGCCGCTCCGCGAGCTCCTCGACGGCGTGTGGCGGTAGCTCGGAGTCCATGCGCCCTCCATCTCGGACGTTTCCGTCATGGAAACGCGGGCGCCGGACATCGGTTGCGCGGAACCGCGCGGCATGGTGAACGCGGGGTTAATCGCTGGCGACACTTGGGGTGCGGACAGCCCATGAAAAAAGGCTCCGGCGTTGCGCCGAAGCCTTTTTGCCGTCGCCCGCCGAGCGGCGGCTCGTCAGTCGTCGCGGTAGACCTTCTCCCGGCGCTCGTGGCGCTCCTGGGCCTCGATCGACAGCGTCGCGATCGGGCGCGCTTCGAGGCGGCGGAGAGAGATCGGCTCGCCGGTCTCCTCGCAGTAGCCATAGGACCGGTCGTCGATCCGTTCGAGCGCCGCGTCGATCTTGGCGATCAGCTTGCGCTGGCGGTCGCGGGCGCGAAGCTCGATCGCGCGATCGGTCTCCGACGACGCGCGGTCGACGATGTCGGGGTGGTTCTGGTTCTCGTCCTGCAGGTGCTCGAGCGTCTCGCGGCTCTCGCGCAGGATCTCCTCTTTCCAGTCCAGCAGCTTGTTCCGGAAGTAGACGCGCTGCCGGTCGTTCATGAACGGCTCGTCCTCGGACGGCCGGTAGTCGGTTGCCAAATCGACGCTCATTGATCAGCCTCTGGCGTTGCCGCTCGCAGGGTCCCGATGGCGCGGAATATAGCCATCCGACCACCCGACGACAATCACGGATTTTTCAGCGAACTATCTGATATTTAACACGTTTTCCGAAGTACGGGAAAACCCTGACGCTGGATCATGCACAAACTGCGCCGTTTCAGCCCCGCCGTTTGGCGAGTTCGACCCGCACGCGCAGGTCGATGGCGGCGAGCGTCTCGTCGAGCCCGGGGTCGCCGGTGCGCTCCCGACCGCCGTCCAGCCGCGCGGACATCATCGTGAGCGCGCGGTCGTCGACGCGGCCCTCGAGCAGCGCGAGCTTCAGCTCGTCCAGCGAGTCGAGCAGACCCCGGCCGCGCTTCACCGCCTTCCTGCGCCGCTCGGTCGGCGTCTCGATCATCTCCTGGAGCGCGATGAGGGCGTCGAGAGACGGCGCGGCGCGGAGGGGCGCCGCCCCTCGCGCGGCCTCGGCGCCCTGGGCGTCGGGCAGGCGGAACGCGCCGCCCGCCGCGGGCGTCCGTTGACCGCTCATCGGCGACGCCGTCGCCCGCCCCAGACCATCGACCCGCATCGTCGCCCGCCTCAGCGTCCGGATCTCGCCCGGCTCCTGAGCGATCGTGCCGAATTATGCTTAACCGCCGGTTAACCGGGCGGCAAAAAATGCCGGGCGGGGGTTGCTTCTTGCCGGGCCGGATGGGGCGCCCGCGGTCGCGCAGACTGGCGACGCGCCAAGAGCCGCAACGTTTTTCGGCCGCGGCACGGTCCTCGCATCGCAAGCGGCGCCAGACCGTCCCCGTCAGGGTCCCACGCCGCGATGCCCCGTTCCGCCCGTTCGTTCACAGCTCTCGCCGCCGCTCTCGCCATGGGGCTGGCGCCGCTCGCCCCGGCGCAGGCGGCGGACCCGGCCGAGGGCGTGGCGGTGCGCGGCGTCAGGGCGGAGCGGATCGCGCGCGCCGAGACGGCGAGGCCCGCGGAGCCGCGCGCCAACCCCTCCGTCGACATCGGTGGGCGCGGGGGCGCGACCTCCCGGATCAAGGATCTCACCGACGTCGAGGGCGTGCGCGAGAACCAGCTGGTCGGCTACGGGCTCGTGGTCGGCCTGAACGGCACCGGCGACAGCCTCAACGCCGCGCCCTTCACCAAGCAGAGCCTGCAGTCGATGCTGGAGCGGCTCGGCGTCAACACCCGCGGCGCGACGCTGCGCACCAAGAACGTCGCGGCCGTCATGGTCACCGCCAACCTGCCGGCTTTCGGCACGCAGGGCACCCGCATCGACGTCACGGTCTCCGCGCTCGGCGACGCCACCAGCCTGCAGGGCGGCACCCTCATCGTCACCCCGCTGATGGGCGCGGACGGCGAGGTCTATTCGGTCGCGCAAGGGTCGGTCGCCGTCATCGGCTTCAACGCGCAGGGCGAGGCGGCGCAGGTGGTGCGCGGCGTGCCGACGACGGGCCGCATCTCGAACGGCGGCCTGATCGAGCGCGAGATCCCCTTCACGCTGGCGAACCAGACGACGATCCGGCTCGCGCTGCGCAATCCCGACCTCACCACCGGCCGGCGCATCGCCTCGGCGATCAACGCCTTCATCGGCCCCAACGTCGCCGAGCCGATCGATCCCGCAACGGTCGCCCTGAACGTCCCCAAGGCCTACCACGGCAAGATCATCCAGCTGCTGACCGAGGTGGAGCAGCTCCGGGTCGAGCCGGACCAGATCGCCAAGATCGTCATCGACGAACGCTCAGGGATCATCGTGATGGGCCAGGACGTGCGCGTCTCGACCGTCGCGGTGGCGCAGGGCAACCTCACCGTGACCATCACCGAGGATCCGATCGCGAGCCAGCCGGAGCCGTTCTCGAACGGCGAGACCGTGGTGACGCCCCGGACGACGGTGTCCGTCGACACCGACGCCAACCGCCGCCTCGCGGTGCTGCGCGAAGGCGTGAACCTCAGGCAGCTGGTCGACGGGCTCAACGCCATCGGCGTCGGCCCGCGCGACCTGATCGCGATCCTTCAGGCCATCAAGGCCGCCGGCGCCCTGCAGGCCGAAATCGAGGTGATGTGATGACCGCAGCCGCGCCCGCCGCCGGGGCCTCAGTCTCCGCCGCGCCGACCGCCTACGCCGCGCATCCGCAGGCGAAGGCGGCCTCGAAGCTCGACGCCGCGGCCCAGGATTTCGAGGCCGTGTTCCTCACCCAGATGATGCAGGCCATGTTCACCGACGTCGGCGAGGAGGGCCCGCTCGGCGGCGGCGTGGGAACGGACGCCTACCGCTCCATGCTCGCGGACCAGTACGGCCGGAACATCGCCGCCTCCGGCGGGATCGGCATCGCCGCCCAGGTCCGCTCCGAACTCCTGTCCCTCCAGCAAGGGTCCTGACGCCGATGCTGTCTCGCCGCCGTTCCGTTCCCGCCGTCGCCAGGCCGCAACTCACCATCGAGGAGGCGGCGGAGCGGCTCGCCCGGATGTCGCAGACGGTGGCGCGCCTCACGGCGGTGATCGTCGAGGAGACCTCCCTGCTGAAGGCCGGCAAGTACGTCGCCGCGAGCGCCCTCGAGGCCCGCAAGGGCGAGCTGTCGAGCCGCTACGTGATGGACGTGGGCGCCGTGAAGGCGAGCGCGGACTCGGTCGCGGCGCAGCCCGCGGAGGTTTTGGAGGAGGCCGAGGCGCTTCACCTCGCCTTCCGCCAGGCGCTCGACGAAAACCTCGCGGTGCTCAGCGTCGCGCGGTCGGTCGCCGAGAACCTGATGCGCGGCGTCGCGCAGGAGCTCGCGGCCCGAAACGCGCCCACGACCTACGACGCGCGCGGCGGCGCCTATGGCCGTCCGGCGGCCGCCGCCCCCATGACTTTGTCGCGCCGAAGCTGAGTTTTTAAGCGAAGTTTTAACGGCTCGCGGGCCCGCGCGTTAACCCAACCTCCTAACGCGGCCTTAACACGCCGTCCGCTATGACTCTGGACACGCGGTCAATTCGTCCGCGCATTCGGAGCAGGGAGGACGCGATGGATGCCGCAATCGGTACGCTGAACTCGTCCGCCGTGACCCGCGCGGCGCCCGTCATGGAGACGGCCGAGCGGAGCTCGCAGCCCAGTCCTTCTCCGAAGCCGCCGGCGGCCTCGCCCGAACTCGCGAGCGAGCGACGCATCGATCTCGACTACGAGACCGGCAGTTTGATCTACCGGATGATCGACGTGACGAGCGGCGTGACCGTTCGGCAAACCCCCGACGAGGCCCGTCTCAAGCTGCGCGCCTACATCGACGGGATCGACGCGCCGCGGTCCGATCCGAGCGTCCAGCGCCTGGCCTGACGCCGTCGAGCCGGCCGACGCTTCCTTCACGCTGACGGCTGTTTCCGTTCCGCAGGCCGATCCCGGCGCCGTACCTTGGGCTCGAGAGCCATCGCGAGGCGCGCCGGCCTTGTCGGGGGAGGGGCGCCAGACGCTTCCTGCGCCGGCGGCCCTAGTTCTTGAGGCCTTCGGCGACGTTGCGGTTGATCGAGATGAGGGCGGTCATGCCGGCGGCCTCCGGGTTGATCTCGATCCGCGACGAGCGGTTCAGCGAGAACAGCGCGATGCGCCGCAGGTTGGCCTTGGTCTCGGCGTCGAGCGGGTTTTCCGCCCGCATCACGCTGCTCAGGAAGATCGTCCAGAGTTTCCGGTTAAACGTCGCCGCCTCACGCGCCGCCTTGCGGTCGAACGGCTCGGTGTTCTGGATGGCGGTGAAACGGGCGGCGGCCCTCAGAAGAAGCTGCGCGTCGCGCTCACGCGGGTTCGCCGTCCTCTGCGCCATCCGAGCGTACGCCTGCGCGCCGTTCTGCATGCTCGAAGATTCCCTTTTCATGCGCGACCAAGTTCCGCGCCTCACGGAAAGCTTTGTAAAGCGATCCCGTTAAAACGTGGTTATTGATCCGGTCGACGATCGGAAGCATGCTCGGCGCCGCGCGCACGGCGTCACGCGTAAGCGTCGTGTAGATCTTAGCGACTTTGTCGATTGATCCGGACAGATACATCATCTGAACCGCGTAGTAGATGCGCTTCGCGGGCGTATCGGCGTCCTTTTCCTTCAGGATGTCGCGCTCCCGCAGCACGGGATCGGAGCCGTCGATCAGGAGCTGGGTGCGCGCCGCGCCGTTGGTGACGACCGAGCGGCCGATAACGATCCGCTCGCCGGGCTTCAGTTCGACTTTCAGGGTCATGGCAACCTCTCGTCCAAGCGACGAGGCCCCAAACGACGAGCGGCGGAACCAGAGGTCCCGCCGTTTCGTCTCCGAGCCCGCGCCGCGCCTACTGCAGCAGCTGGAGAACCGCGGATTCCTGCTGGGTCGAAATCGACAGCGAGGAGACGATGAGCGACTGGCGGGTCTGCAGGGTCGCCAGGTTCGCCGCTTCCTCGTTCGTGTCGGCGCCCGTCAGCGCCAGCGCGCCGTCTTCGAGGGTGCCGATCATGCTCTTGGTGAAGTCCTCGCGGGTCTGCACGATCTGCAACTGCGAGCCGAACTTGGCGGACTGGTCCTCGACCGTCTGCATCGCGGCCTCGATCCGGTCGATCACCGAGTTGATCGACGCCGAGTCGTAGAAGTCTTCCGCGCTGATGCTGTCGAGGCCAAGGCCTTCGGCGCTGAACTCGACGCCCTTGACCTCGAGCTGCGAGCTGCCGCTCTCGTTGAAGACGATGGAAAGGTCGTCGCCGTTCAGGAGGTTGACGCCGTTGTAGTCCGAGTCCTGGGCGAGCTTCAGGATCTCCTCGAGAGCCGAGTTGTAGTCGTCGGCGTAGTTGGAGCGAACTTCCGCGGCGCTCTGGTCGAGCACCGGCGCCGAGAAGGCGCCGGATGCGAAGGCCGCGGCGGCCCCTATCGCGCTGCCGGTCGCGACCTTGGGCACGGAGTTCGCGATCGCGTTCGTGGTCTCGAACACCAGCTGGGCGTCGTCGTCGCCCTCGTTGTCGACCGACGCCTGAAGCTGGACGTCGTTGGTCTTCAGCCAGCTGTTCAGCTCGTCGATGGTGTCGACGTTGTCGGCGCCCTTCGAGGAGGCGAAGGTGACGGTCTTCAGCGCCCCGTACTTGTCGGCGAAGGTGAGCGTGGTGTCCTTCAGCGCGCTCGCGCCGGAGGTGGTCGTTGCAAGCGTGCCGTTGGTCGAGGACACGGAGGTCGTGGTGGCGCCGTCGGCGATCAGGCCGAGCGAGTCGAGCAGCGTGGAGCTGCCCCCGATGTTGATGTCGTCGCCGCTCTCAAGCTCGAACTCCAGCACGCCCGCATTGTCGGTGACGCTGAGGCCGGTGATGTTGAGCGAGTCGATCTTGGTCTTGACCTGGGCCGCCGTGTCGTTGGCCGAGATATTGACCGTCGCGCCGTTGACCGTGAGCGCGCCGCCGGAGTGGGTGGCGTCCGTCGCTTCGACGCCGGCGAAGGTCGTCGAGACCGCCGCCGTCGTGGTGTCGTTCGAGAGCAGGTTGTCGCCCTGCAGCCCGCTCATCACCACCGATTTCAGCTGGGCCTTGGTGTCGACCGCGAGTTCGGACTGCTGGGCGGAGCGCGCCGTGGACTTCAGCGATTCGAGGATGTCGCTGATGCCCTTTATGCCGTTGTCCGCCGCTTCGAGCGTCTGGACCGAGTTCGACACGTTGTCGAGCAGGGTGCCGAGATCGCCGGAGCGTCTTTCCAGCGACTTCGCCGTGAAGAAGCTCGAGGGGTTGTCGAGGGCCGAATTGACCTTCTTGCCCGTCGAGAGACGTTCTTCGGTGCGATTGAGCAGTTCGGTCGTCGACTGCATCGTGCGCAGATTGGACCGGACTGCGGAGTTAAGAGCGATGTCGGCCATCGGGAGGCTCCAGGAACGACGCGTCGCACAAGGCGTTTGACGGTGAACATAGTCCGTTAACCTTAATCAGGAGTTAAGGTTAACGGCCTGCTAAACACGTCGCGTCGATCCGGCGCCTCTTCTCGCCGGGCTTGAATTTACTTCTATTTCAATTGGTTGCGCCCGGATCGCGGTTCGGGCGTCGCTCCGTGACGTTTCACGTCGTTAGAGAATTGCGACCGTCGCGCGCCAGAGAAGACATCGCCCGAATCAGCGGTCGGAAACGCCGATAGCGGCAGGAGCCGAAGCTCCCGCCGCCGGGCCGTCCGCGAAGAGCGAAGCGCGATTACTGGATCAGCTGGAGGACGTTCTGTTCCTGGCTGGTGGAGATCGAGAGCGAGGAGGTGATCAGCGACTGGCGGGTCTGCAGGGTCGCCAGGTTCGCGGCTTCCTCGTTGGTGTCGGCGCCGGTGAGGGCGTAGGAGCCGTCCTCGAGGGTGCCGATCATGTCCTTGGTGAAGGACTCGCGGGTCTCGACCACCGAGAGCTGCGAGCCGAGGCGCGAGGACAGGCTGTCGAGCGAGTTGAGCGCGTCGTTCAGTTTGCCGACGACCTTTTCGATCTTCGAGGAGTCGAGGAAGTTCTCGATGTCGATGTCGTCGAGCGAGAGCACGTCCATGATGTCGACGCCGCCGATCTCCAGCTTGGACGAGCCGTCTTCGTTGAAGGTCACCGACAGGTCGTCGCCGTTGAGCAGGTTGACGCCGTTGTAGCTGGCGTCCTTGGCGAGCTCCGCGATCTGGGACTTCAGGTCGTTGTAGTCGTTGACGTAGTCTTGGCGGGTCGACTTGCCGTCATCGTCGAGAACCGCCTCGGCAGTCGTCGAGGCGCTGGAGGCGAGGTCGAACACTTCGCCGGCGGCCGCGGTGCCGTCGGTGCTCACCGCCGTGCCGCCGATCGCCAGATCGGCCGAGCCATAGGCGTTGGTGGTCTCGATCGTCAGCTTGCCGTCGCTGGTGAGCGAAGCCTTCGCGTTGGAGTCGGCAAGCGCCTTGTTCAGTTCCTCGAGCGAGCTGACTTCGCCGTCGCCGTTGCCGAAGGTGATCGTCGCCTTCGAGCCGTCGCCGACGGTGACTTCGAGCGTCTTGCCGGTGAGCCCGGACTCGGAGTTGGTCGTGCCGGAGGTGAGGCCGAGCGCCGTCAGGGTCGCGGCGGTCGAGCCGGAGCCGACGTCGATCGTCTCGCCGGCCTTGGCCGAGAGCTGCAGCTTGCCGTCGTCGCCGAGCTTGGCGGTGACGCCGGTGTCGGCGGTTTTGGCGTTGATCTTATCGACGACGTCCGAACCTTCGTCGGCGGCGGCGATCGCGATGGTCTCGCCGTTGATGACCAGGTTGCCGGCGTCGCCGGCGGCGGCGGTGAAGGCCGAGAGGTCGGCCGTGCCGGCCACTTCGGCGCCGTCGCCGAGCAGGTTGGCCGAACTCGCGCCGGTGATGGCGCCCGAGGTGAAGCTCGCCTTGGCGGCGATCGCCGAGTCGGACTGCTGGGCCGAACGGGCGGTCGACTTCATCTGGGTGACGAGGTCGGAGATCGCCGAGATGCCGTTGTCCGCGGCTTCGATGGTCTGGACCGACGACGCGACGCTGTCGAGCAGGTTGGAAAGGTCGCCGGCGCGGCGGTCGAGCGACTGGGCGGTGAAGAAGCTCGAGGGGTTGTCGAGGGCCGAGTTGACCTTCTTGCCGGTCGAGAGGCGCTCCTCGGTCCGGGCCATCAGATCGGTGGTGGACTGGAGGGTGCGGAGGTTCGACCGGACGGCCGAATTGAGCGTGACGTCAGACATTTCAGGGCTCCTGTTCTGGGAGACTTCGATTGGCCTCGTCCTGAGGCGCACCCGGAAAATCGGCCGTCGGCGCTTAAGCGGGGGTTAAAGTTAACTGGCCTCCTCCGGTCCCCGCCGGATTTCAAAAGTCATGGTTACGGAATGGTTTCGCCAACGCCGAACGCGGCGGGAGCCGGAGCTCCCGCCGCTGGTCGGTCGGTCAGGATGGGTCGATCAGCGCAGCAGCTGGAGGACGTTCTGTTCCTGGCTGGTGGAGATCGAGAGCGAGGAGGTGATCAGCGACTGGCGGGTCTGCAGGGTCGCCAAGTTCGCGGCTTCCTCGTTGGTGTCGGCGCCGGTGAGGGCGTAGGAGCCGTCCTCGAGGGTGCCGATCATGTCCTTCGTGAAGGACTCGCGGGTCTCGACCACCGAGAGCTGCGAGCCGAGGCGCGAGGACAGGCTGTCGAGGTTGTCGAGAGCCGAACCGAGAGTGTCGATCACGTCGTCGATCTTGGACGAGTCCAGGAAGTCGTCGATCGAGATGTCGCTCAGGCCGATCTTCTCCATGATGTCGACGCCGCCGATCTCCAGCTTGGACGAGCCGTCCTCGTTGAAGGTCACCGAGAGGTCGTCGCCGCTGAGCAGGTTGACGCCGTTGTAGCTGGCGTCCTTGGCGAGCTCCGCGATCTGGGACTTCAGGTCGTTGTAGTCGTTGACGTAGTCCTGGCGAACCGACTTGCCGTCGTCGTCGATCACCGCCGAAGCGGTGGCGGCGGCGGTGGAGGCGAGGTCGAACACTTCGCCGGTCGCGGCCGAGCCATCGGTGCTGACCGCCGTGCCGCCGATCTCGAGGTCCGCCGACGCGTAGGCGTTGGTGGTCTCGATCGTCAGCTTGCCGTCGCTGGTGAGCGAGGCCTTGGCGTTCGCGTCGGCGAGCGACTTGTTCAGCTCGTCGAGCGAGCTGACTTCGCCGTCGCCGTTGCCGAAGGTGATCGTCTTCTTCGAGCCGTCGCCGACGGTGACTTCCAGCGTCTTGCCGGTGAGTCCGGACTCGGAGTTGGTCGTGCCGGAGGTGAGGCCGAGCGCCGTCAGGGTCGCGGCCGTCGAGCCGGAGCCGACTTCGATCGTCTCGCCGGCCTTGGCCGAGAGCTGCAGCTTGCCGTCGTCCCCGAGCTTGGCGGTGACGCCGGTGTCGGCGGTCTTGGCGTTGATGGCGTCGACGACGTCCGAGCCTTCGTCGGCGGCGGCGACCGCGATGGTCTCGCCGTTGAGCACCAGGTTGCCCGCGTCGCCGGCGGCGGCGGTGAAGGCCGAGAGGTCGGCCGTGCCGGCCACTTCGGCGCCGTCGCCGAGCAGGTTGGCCGAGCTGGCGCCGGTGATGGCGCCCGAGGTGAAGCTCGCCTTGGAGGCGATCGCCGAGTCGGACTGCTGGGCGGAACGCGCGGTGGACTTCATCTGGCTGACGAGGTCGGAGATGGCCGAAATGCCGTTGTCCGCCGCTTCGATCGTCTGGACCGAGGACGAGACGTTGTCGAGCAGGGTGCCGAGATCGCCGGCGCGACGGTCGAGCGACTGGGCCGTGAAGAAGCTCGAGGGCTCGTCGAGGGCCGAGTTGACCTTCTTGCCGGTCGAGAGGCGCTCCTCCGTCTGGGCCATCAGGTCGGTGGTCGTCTGGAGGGTGCGGAGGTTCGACCGGACGGCCGAATTGAGCGTGACGTCAGACATGTAAGGCTCCTGTCCTAGGAGACTGCGGGATACGCCTCGTCCTGAAGCGCATCGGGACACTCGGGCTCGGGGGGCTAACCGGAAGTTAATTCGACCCGAGAAGCGCCGAAGCAACGCGATGAATCAAATTGGATGGTTACGAGAATATGTGAATCAAACCGAAGATGATTGCCGCTGATGGTTTCCAACGATTCATGATGTACGCGCGTTAACCACAGCGCACCCCAAGACCTATGGTTAACGCGGTGGTAGCCTTAACGGGGTGCGAACGAGCATGCCGTGGCGGCGAACCTCTGAGTTTGAAGGCCGCGCGCCGCGCGGAGGCGCCCGCGATGCAAAAAGGCCCGCCGGGGAGGCGGGCCTTGCGAGGTCTTGGCGGTACGGCGGAAGCGGTTGCTGTTACTCGATGGTCTGGCCGGTCTGGGACCAGTCCGCGACGAACTGGTCGAGCCCCTTGTCGGTCAGAGGGTGCTTCACCAGCCCCTTGATGACGGCCGGCGGGATCGTCGCCACGTCCGCTCCCGCAAGCGCTGCGAACTTCACGTGGTTGCTGTTGCGGAGCGAGGCCGCGAGGATCTCCGTGCCAAGCTCCGGATAGTTGTCGAAGATCGTGCGGATGTCCTGGATCAGCTCCATGCCGTCGATCCCGGTGTCGTCGAGCCGTCCGACGAAGGGGGAAACGAAGGTCGCGCCCGCCTTCGCCGCAAGCAGGGCCTGCACGGCGCTGAAGCACAGCGTGACGTTGACCATCGTGCCCTCGTCCGCGAGCGTGCGGCAGACCTTCAGGCCGTCCAAGGTCAGCGGCACCTTGACCGTGACGTTGTCGGCGATCTTCGCGAGAATGCGCCCTTCGCGCAGCATGCCGTCGTAGTCCAGGGCGGCGACCTCGGCCGACACCGGACCTTCGACGATCTCGCAGATCTCGGCGATCACCTCCTTCATCGGGCGGTTCGCCTTGAGCATCAGGGACGGATTCGTCGTCACGCCGTCCAGAAGACCGGTCGCGGCGAGCTCGCGGATCTCATTCACGTCCGCGGTGTCGACGAAAAATTTCATTGAAAATGGCCTCTTCGAGTGCGTTGGGCGCCGACGCGCCCCTGAAAGGGAAGTGGGCTCCCCCGGCGCCGTTGCAAGGCGAGCCTGCGGGACCCTCCCGCCCGCCGGGCGGGGGTCGCGGCGCTTGACGGCGTGCGCGCAGGGGGGAGAAGAGGGCGTCCCCCGCACCGCCCGAGGCCCCGCTCATTTCCATCTTGGCCCCCGCCACCGTCGAGGTTCTGCTGCCGGTCGGGCTCGACCGCGCGCTGACCTACGCCGTGCCGGAGGGCGTCACGGTCGGTCCGGGCGCGCTGGTGGTCGCGCCGCTCGGCCGCCGGCTGGAGCTCGGCGTCGTCTGGGACGGCGCGCCGCCGCAGGTCGACGCCGCCCGGCTGAAGACGCTGGAAGGCGTCGTCGACGCCCCGCCGGTGTCGGAAGCGATGCGGCGCTTCGTCGACTGGATCGCGGAGTACACGCTCGCGCCGCGCGGCCAGGTGCTGCGGATGGCGCTCCGCGGGCTCGATCTCGGCGCGGCCGAGCCGAAGCCAAAGATCGGCGTCCGCGCCACGGGGCAGGCCCCGTCCCGCCGCACCCCGGCCCGCGACAAAGCGCTCGCCGCAGCCGCCGACGGCCGCATCCGCGCGAAGGCCGAACTCACGGAGGCCGCGGGCGTCTCGGTCTCGGTCGTCGACGGGCTCCTCGCCGACGGCGCGCTGGAGGCGGCGCCGCTGCCGCCGCCTCCGCGTCCGCCGCAGCCCGACCCCTACCAGCCGGGACCGCCGCTCTCCGAGGCGCAGGCGGCGGCCGCCAACGCCCTCGCCGCGCTCGCCGGGGCCCGTCGGTTCCACGTGGCGCTCGTCGACGGGGTGACCGGCTCGGGGAAGACGGAGGTCTATCTCGAGGCGGTCGCGGCCGCGCTCAAGGCCGGCCGGCAGGCGCTGGTGATGGCGCCCGAGATCGCGCTGACCGGCGCGCTGCTCGACCGCTTCGCGGCCCGCTTCGGCGCGCGCCCCGCCGTCTGGCACGCGAGCGTGGGCGACAAGCGGCGGTCGGCCGTGCGCCGGGGCGTCGCCTCCGGCGAGATCCGCGTGGTGGTGGCGGCGCGCTCGGGGCTCTTCCTGCCCTTCGGCGACCTCGGCCTCATCGTCGTGGATGAGGAGCACGACGCCTCCTACAAGCAGGAGGAGGGCGTCTTCTACAATGCGCGCGACATGGCGGTGTTACGCGGGCGCTTCGAGCAGGCGGCCGTCGTGCTCGCCTCGGCGACGCCGTCGCTCGAGAGCCGCGTCAACGCCGAACGCGGCCGCTACGCCAAGCTCGCGCTGCCCGACCGCTTCGGCGGCCGCGCCTTGCCGCGGATCGAGGCGATCGACATGCGGACGGCCGGCCCGCCGCGCGGCCAGTGGCTCGCGCCGAAGCTGGTCTCCGCGATGACCCAGACGCTCGCGGCCGGCGAACAGACGCTGCTGTTCCTCAACCGGCGGGGCTATGCGCCGCTGACGCTCTGCCGCGCCTGCGGCCACCGCATGAAGTGCCCGAACTGCTCGGCCTGGCTCGTCGAGCACCGGTTCCAGGCGCGGCTCGTTTGCCACCACTGCGGCCACACCGGCCCGACGCCCCGGTCCTGCCCGTCCTGCGGGACCGCCGACGCGCTGGTGGCCTGCGGGCCGGGCGTCGAGCGCATCCGCGACGAGGCGCAGGCGCGGTTTCCCGAGGCCCGGATCGCGATCCTGTCGAGCGACCTGATCGCGGGCGGCGAGGCGCTGCGCGCGGAGCTCGACGCCATCGCCAGGGGCGACGTGGACATCGTGGTGGGCACGCAGATGGTGACCAAGGGCCACAATTTTCCGAATCTCACCCTGGTCGGCGCCGTCGACGCCGATTTCGCGCTGGGCGCGGCCGACCCGCGGGCGGGCGAGCGCACCTTTCAGATTCTCGAGCAGGTCGCCGGCCGGGCCGGCCGCGGCGACCGTCCCGGCCGCGCGCTGCTGCAGACCCACGAGCCCGAGCACCCCGTGATTAAGGCGCTGGTGGCCGCCGATCGTGAGGGCTTCTACCGCGTGGAGACGGCGGCGCGCCAGGCGGCCGGCATGCCGCCGTTCGGCCGGCTCGCCGCCCTCATCGTCTCCGGCGCGACCCGCGAGGCCGCCGAGGCGCACGCCCGCGTCCTCGCCCGCGCGGCCCCCAAAGCCGAGGGAGTGCGGGTGCTTGGGCCGGCCGAGGCGCCGCTCGCGATGGTCCGCGGCCGGCACCGCATGCGCCTCCTGGTTCAGGCCGGCCGGGAGGTCGACGTGCCGGCCTATCTCCGCGCCTGGCTCGCCGCCGCGGGGCCGCCGCGGGGCGGCGTGCGGGTCGCGGTCGACGTCGATCCCCAAAGCTTCGTGTGACGCCCCGCGACCGCCGCGACGGTGTGACATCGTGTCGACGGTCTTCCCCAAAGCGGAGGGCCCATAGGCTCATCGCTATGTTCTTGGCGCGATAGAGTTTTTGTGAGCTTCGCCACAAGTGCGCCACGATGTTGCGCGCTTGGAGGAGGCATGTTAGTCAACCGCCGTCTCGCGAGGCCCTCGGTCCCGCGACATGGTTCAAGTCTGACCGTTAAGGTCGGCATTTCCGGGAGGTTGCGGAGCGTCGCTCCGGTTTCAGCCCTAGGCTCCAACCAGCGAGAGTGCGCTCGGTGGCAGGTAAAGACACCATCGTGTCCGGAATGGCGGGACGCTACGCGTCCGCCCTGTTCGATCTCGCCGTCGAGGCGGGACAGGTCGACGCCATCGCGGCGGACCTCGAGAGGCTGTCGGCTCTGATCGCCGAAAGCGACGACCTGCGTCGCCTGATCAAGAGCCCGGCCTTCTCGGCCGACGAGCAGGAGAAGGCGATCGCGGCGGTGCTCGACAAGGTCGGCGTCGCCAGCCTCACCTACAATTTCGTGAAGCTCGTGGCCCGCAACCGGCGCCTGTTCGCGATCGAAAGCATGATCCGCGGCTACAAGGCGCTCGTCGCGACCTCGAAGGGCGCGATCAGCGCCGAGGTCACGGTGGCGGAGCCGCTGTCGGACGGCCACCGCGCCGCGCTCACCCAGGCGCTGGCCGACGTGACCGGCAAGACGGTCGACTACGACGTCAAGATCGATCCCAAGATCCTCGGCGGCATCATCGTGCGGCTCGGCAGCCGCATGGTCGACGCGTCGCTTAGAACCAAGCTCAACGCCATTAAACTTGCGATGAAAGAGGTCGGCTGATGGACATTCGCGCCGCCGAGATTTCCGCGATCCTGAAGGATCAGATCAAGAACTTCGGCCAGGAGGCCGAGGTCTCGGAAGTCGGACAGGTTCTCTCCATCGGCGACGGCATCGCCCGCGTCTACGGCCTCGACAACGTCCAGTACGGCGAGATGGTCGAGTTCCCGGGCGGCGTGCGCGGCATGGCGCTCAACCTTGAAGAGGACAACGTCGGCGTCGTCGTGTTCGGCGCGGACCGCGGCATCTCCGAGGGCGACACCGTCAAGCGCACCGGCGCCATCGTGGACGTGCCGGTCGGCAAGGGCCTGCTCGGCCGCGTCGTCGACGCGCTGGGCAACCCGATCGACGGCAAGGGCCCGATCGTCGCCGAGAAGCGCTCCCGCGTGGACGTGAAGGCGCCGGGCATCATCCCGCGCAAGTCCGTGCACGAGCCGATGCAGACCGGCATCAAGTCGATCGACGCGCTCATCCCGGTCGGCCGCGGCCAGCGCGAGCTGATCATCGGCGACCGCCAGACCGGTAAGACCGCCGTCGCGCTCGACGCCATCCTGAACCAGAAGTCGATCAACGCCTCGGGCGACGAGAAGCAGAAGCTCTACTGCGTCTACGTCGCGATCGGTCAGAAGCGCTCCACCGTCGCGCAGTTCGTGAAGGTGCTCGAGGAGCAGGGCGCTCTCGAGTACTCGATCATCATCGCCGCGACCGCCTCCGACCCGGCCCCGATGCAGTTCCTGGCGCCCTTCGCCGGCTGCGCCATGGGCGAGTATTTCCGCGACAACGGCATGCATGCGCTGATCGTCTATGACGATCTGTCGAAGCAGGCCGTGGCTTACCGCCAGATGTCGCTGCTGCTGCGCCGTCCGCCCGGCCGCGAGGCCTACCCGGGCGACGTGTTCTATCTCCACTCGCGCCTGCTCGAGCGCGCCGCGAAGCTCAACGACGACAACGGCGCCGGTTCGCTGACCGCGCTGCCCGTCATCGAGACGCAGGCGAACGACGTGTCGGCCTACATCCCGACCAACGTGATCTCGATCACCGACGGCCAGATCTTCCTGGAGTCCGACCTGTTCTACCAGGGCATCCGCCCGGCGGTGAACGTCGGCATCTCGGTCAGCCGCGTCGGCTCTTCGGCCCAGATCAAGGCCATGAAGCAGGTGGCCGGCAAGATTAAGGGCGAGCTCGCGCAGTACCGCGAGATGGCCGCCTTCGCGCAGTTCGGCTCCGACCTCGACGCCTCGACCCAGCGCCTGCTGAACCGCGGCGCGCGCCTCACCGAGCTCCTCAAGCAGCCGCAGTTCTCGCCGCTGCGCGTGGAGCAGCAGGTGATCGTGATCTACGCCGGCACCAACGGCTACCTGGACAAGCTGCCGCTCGACAAGGTGCGCAGCTACGAGACCAAGCTGCTCGACCTCTTCGAGGGCAAGCACAAGGACATTCTCGAGACGATCCGCACCTCCAAGGAAATGTCCAAGGAGACGCTCGAGAAGGTCAAGAACGCGATCGACGCGTTCACGGCCTCGTTCTCGTAAGAGCTCGGTCAAGGGAGTCCGGGCCACGTCATGGCGAGCCTCAAGGATCTAAGAAACCGCATCGCCTCCGTTAAGGCGACGCAGAAGATCACCAAGGCCATGCAGATGGTCGCGGCGGCGAAGCTCCGTCGCGCGCAGCTGGCGGCCGAGGCGGCGCGCCCCTACGCGGAGCGCATGGAGCGCGTGCTCGCCAATCTCGGCGCGAACCTGAAGAATTCGCCGGACGCCCCGCTGCTGCTCACCGGCTCCGGCTCCGACAAGCGTCACCTTCTGATCGTGGCGACCGCCGAGCGCGGCCTCTGCGGCGGCTTCAACGGCTCGATCGTGCGCCTCGCGCGCCTTCACGCCGAGAGGCTGATCGCCGAGGGCAAGGAGGTCCAGTTCCTCTGCGTCGGCAAGAAGGGCGCGGAGCTGCTGCGCCGGAACTACGGCGGCCTGATCCGCGAGAAGATCGAGTTCCCGGCCAACCAGACGCCGTCCTTCGCCTCGGCGGAAGGCGTCGCCACGAAGGTGCTCGAGCTTTACAAGGCCGGCGAGTTCGACGTCGCCACCCTGTTCTTCTCGCGCTTCCGGTCGGTGATCTCCCAGACTCCGACCGCCCAGCAGATTGTGCCGGCCGAAGTGCCGGAGCCGGTCGAAGGCGCGGACGCGCCCGACGGCGCGCTCTACGAGTACGAGCCGTCCGAGGAGGAAATCCTCGACGAACTCCTGCCGACGAACGTGGCGATCCAGATCTTCAAGGGGCTTCTCGAGAACGCCGCCTCGGAGCAGGGCGCGCGCATGTCCGCGATGGACAACGCGACCCGCAACGCCGGCGAGATGATCAAGAAGCTGACGCTGACCTACAACCGGACCCGCCAGGCGCAGATCACCAAGGAGCTGATCGAGATCATCTCCGGCGCCGAAGCGCTTTGACGATTATCCGACGAGGACCATCCCTATGACCGCACAAGTCGGCCGCATCACCCAGGTCATCGGCGCCGTCGTCGACGTCAAGTTCGACGGGCACCTGCCGGAGATCCTGAACGCTCTCGAGACGAACAACAACGGCGCCCGCCTGGTGCTCGAGGTCGCTCAGCACCTCGGCGAGTCCACGGTCCGCACGATCGCGATGGACTCGACCGAAGGTCTGGTCCGCGGCCAGGACGTGTCCGACACCGGATCGCCGATCGCGGTGCCGGTCGGCGCCGGCACGCTCGGCCGCATCCTGAACGTCATCGGCGAGCCGATCGACGAGGCGGGCCCGGTCGACGCCGAAGGCACCCGTCCGATCCACGCCCCGGCCCCGTCCTACGCCGAGCAGGCGACGGAGACGGAAGTGCTGGTCACCGGCATCAAGGTCGTCGACCTGCTCGCGCCTTACGCCAAGGGCGGCAAGGTCGGCCTGTTCGGCGGCGCGGGCGTCGGCAAGACCGTGCTGATCCAGGAGCTCATCAACAACGTCGCGAAGGCGCACGGCGGCTACTCGGTGTTCGCCGGCGTCGGCGAGCGCACCCGCGAGGGCAACGACCTCTACCACGAGTTCATCGAGTCCGGCGTGAACAAGCAGGGCGGCGGCGAAGGCTCCAAGTGCGCCCTCGTGTTCGGCCAGATGAACGAGCCGCCTGGCGCCCGCGCCCGCGTCGCGCTCTCGGGCCTGACCATCGCCGAGCATTTCCGCGACCAGGGCCAGGACGTGCTGTTCTTCGTCGACAACATCTTCCGCTTCACGCAGGCGGGCTCGGAAGTGTCGGCGCTGCTCGGCCGTATCCCCTCGGCGGTGGGCTATCAGCCGACGCTCGCGACCGACATGGGCGCGCTGCAGGAGCGCATCACCACCACGACCAAGGGGTCGATCACCTCGGTGCAGGCGATTTACGTGCCCGCCGACGACCTGACCGACCCGGCGCCCGCCGCCTCCTTCGCCCATCTCGACGCGACGACGGTTCTGAACCGTTCGATCGCTGAAAAGGGCATCTACCCGGCGGTCGACCCGCTCGACTCGACCTCGCGCATTCTCTCTGCGCAGGTCATCGGCGAGGAGCACTACAACACCGCCCGCCGCGTCCAGGAGACGCTGCAGCGCTACAAGTCGCTCCAGGACATCATCGCGATCCTGGGCATGGACGAGCTCTCGGAAGAGGACAAGCTGACGGTCTCGCGCGCCCGGAAGATCGAACGCTTCCTGTCCCAGCCGTTCCACGTCGCCGAGGTGTTCACCGGCTTCCCCGGCAAGTTCGTGGACCTGAAGGACACCATCAAGGGCTTCAAGGAGCTCGTCGAGGGCAAGCACGACAACCTCCCGGAGGCCGCCTTCTACATGGTCGGCACCATCGAGGAGGCGATCGAGAAGGCCAAGAAGCTGGCCGAAGGCGCGTAATCGCCTGACGTCGACGGCGCCGGTCTCTGCCCGGCGCCCGATCGAGCGCTATAACGAAAGCGACGCGCGCGTGGCGCGGCGCTTCCAGGGTAGAGTTCGATGAACAGCAAAGTGCTATTTCTTCTGATCGGTCTCGTGGTCGGCGGTCTCGCCGGTTGGTTGACCCGGCCCCAGGCGGCCGAAGTCAGCTTCCTCGGCCTCAAGGTCGAGGTGCAGGGCGATCAGGCCGCCGCGCCGGGCGACAAGACGCTCACCACCGGCCAGGCGCAGCATGTTGGCGTGTGCGCCCTGATCGGCGCGCTTCTCGGGTTCGGCGTCGGCTTCATGGCCGACCGTCGCCGGGCGTGACGGACGAGAGAGAACGTGACAATGGACAGCTTCCCCTTCGAGCTCGTGTCGCCTGAGAAGCTGCTGGTCTCGGAAGAGGTCCAGCATGTGGTCGTGCCGGGCTCCGAGGGCGAGTTCGGCGTGATGGCGCACCACGCGCCGTTCATGACCACGCTGAAGCCGGGCGTCGTGAAGGTCTACAAGACCGAGGGCGGCGAGCCGGAGAAGCTGTTCGTCAGGGGCGGCTTCGCCGACGTCAACGCCAAGGGCCTGACCATTCTCGCGGACGAGGCCACGCCGCTGGCCGAGATGGGCGTCGATCGCATCGACGAATTGATCGCCGACGCCGAGGAAGATCTCGCGGACGCCTCCACCGACGACGACAAGCTGAAGGCGGAGCTGCGGCTCGTGCGCCTGAGGGAGACCAAGGCGGTCTACTTCTGAGAGCGCGTCGCCTCCGACGCTTTCGAACGGCCGGGCTCAGTCCTGGCCGTCTTCGTTTTCGGGCGGCGATCCGGTGCCCGAAGTCCTTGCCGCGTCAGGCGCCGGGGGTCACAGCCCCGACATCTCCCGCGCGTGGGCGTCGAGCCGCCGGATCGTCTCGGCCATATCGGCCTCCGTCGCCTCGGGGTGAAGCGCGCAGATCCGGAGCGCGGGCCGTCCGTTCACGCGCGTGGCGCCTACCGCGGCGAAGCCCTCGACGAGCAGACGGGCGGCGGCTCGCCTCATGGCGGCTTCGGCGACCTCTCGTGACAGCGCCTCGGGCGCGTAGCGGAAGGTGACGACGCCGAGCTGCGCCGGGGTCGCGATCTCCCAGCCGGGCGTGGCGCGCACCGTCCGCTCGGCGGCCTCGGCCAGCCGGAATGCGTGCTCGATCGCGGCGCCGACCGCGTCGAGCCCCATGACCTGCAGCGTCAGCCAGAGCTTCAGCGCCCGCGCGGGACGCGTGAGCTCCGGCCCGAGGTCCCAGAAGTCGGGTCCTTCCGATCCGGCGTCGTCGAGATAGGCCGCCTCGACGCCGAAGCTCGCGGCGAGCCGCGCCGGATCGCGCGCCAGCAGCATGCCCGTCCCGTAGGTCTGGAACAGCCACTTGTGCGCGTCCCAGGCGACGCTGTCCGCGCGCTCGATCCCAGCCAGCAACCCGCGCTTCGCGGGGCTGAGCGCGATCGAGGCGCCGTAGGCGCCGTCGACATGGAGCCAGAGGTTCTCGCGCGCGGCGATCTCGGCGAGCTCGGGCAGGGGATCGATCGCCCCGACGTTGGTGGAGCCCGCGGTCGCGATCAGCAGGAAGGGCGTGAGGCCCGCCGCGCGATCGACGGCGATCTGGGCCGCGAGCGCATGCGCGTCCATCCGGAGCGCCGCGTCGACCGGCGTCACGCGGATCTGGCGGTCGAGCAGGCCCACGATCCGAAGCGCGCGCGCGACCGAAACGTGGGTTTCCGCGGAGACATAGGCCACGCCGTCGCCGCGCGCCGCGGGCGCGAGCTTGGCGTCGCGGGCCGCGACGGCGGCGGCGAGGTTCGCCATGGAGCCGCCGGAGACGAACAGCCCGCCGGCGCCTTCGGGGAGGCCCAGCGCCTGGGCGAGCCACCGGATCAGCGCGCGTTCGACCGCGGCGGGCCCCTCCGCCTGGCGGCGCGCGCCGAGATGCGGGTTGTGCAGCGAGGTCAGCGCGTCGGCGAGCCAGGCGATGGGCGACACCGGGCTCGGAACGAAGGCGAAGAAGCGGGGGTGGTCGGTGCGGGCGCGGGCCGCGAGCACGACGTCGCGCAGCTCGTCGGCGACCTCGCCGAGCGGGCGGCCGGCGGCGGGGACGCCGCCTGCGACGAGCCGCGCCAGCGCCTCCGGCGAGCCGGCGCTCGCGACGGGCTCCGCCGCGCGGCCCGCCGCGCGGGCGAGAACGTCGGCGGCGACGCCGTCGAAGGCCTCCGACAGCGCCCGGGGGTCGGGACGGAACGGAGAGGGGCGGTCGAACATCGGGCCGGCCCCTTCAGGGCCTCATGGATGCGCGGGGGTCAGATCCCGGCGCCGGCGGGCGTGGTCCCGGCTTCGCTTTGGCGCGTGCGGAACATCAGCTTGTCCACGCGGGGGCCGTCCATGTCGATCACTTCGATCGTCCAGCCGCCGATGTCGATGGTGTCGCCCTCGACCGGGATGCGGCCCAGCTCGGCGATCACGAGGCCCGCCGCGGTGTGGAACTCGCCTTGGCTGTCGGCGGGGATGTTGAAGGCGAAGGTGTCCGTCACCGAATCGAGCGAGGCGCGGCCGTCCACCATGTAGGTGCCGTCCTCGCGGCGGCGGATGTCCTTGTCGTCGGCGGTCTCGTGCTCCTCGGGCAGCGCGCCTGCGATCGCGCCCAGCACGTCGTGCGAGGTGACGATGCCCTCGAAGCCGCCGAACTCGTCCACCACGAAGGCGGTGGAGGAGGGCTGCGTCTTGAACAGCTCGAGCAGGCTGAGCGCGGAGGCGCCCTCCGGCACGTAGAGCGGATTGCGCACCTCGGAGGCGACCTCGAACGCGCCGCCCGCGAGCAGCTTCGACAGCACGTCCTTCTTGTGCAGGATGCCGACGGGGTCGTCGATCGAGCCGTCCTTGCCGACGACGAGCCGCGAGAACGGGCTTTCCGACAGCTCGGTCTTGATGGTCTCGAGGTCGTCCGTCAGGTCGACCCAGAAGACGTCGCGGCGCGGCGTCATGATGGAGCGCACGGGGCGGTCGGCGAGCCCGAGCACGCCCTCGATCATGCGCTTCTCCACCGGCTCGATCGAGCCCGCGGCGACGCCCTCGGCGATCACGCTGCGGACCTCCTCCTCGGTGACGTTGCTGCCGTCCTGCTCCTTGACGCCGAGAAGCCTGAGCACGAGGCTCGAGCTCGCGCCCAGCGCCAGCACGAAGGGCTTGCCGACGAGCGCGAGGATCCGCAGCGGCCCCGAGCAGATCGCCGCGATGGATTCCGGGTCGGCGAGCGCGATGCGCTTCGGCACCAGCTCGCCGAAGATCAGCGAGCAGTAGCCGATGCCGAACACCACGAGGCCGGTCGAGATCGGCCGGGCGTAGGTGTCGAGCGGCGTCGAGGCCTCCAGGAAGATCGCGAGCGGATCGGCGAGCGCGGCTTCGCCGACCACGCCGGTGAGGATCGCGATCAGCGTGATGCCGATCTGGACGGAGGAGAGGAAGCTGCCGGGATCCTCCGAGAGGATCAGCGCGCGCGCCGCCCCGGCGCTTCCCTGGTCGGCCATCATCTTGAGACGGGGACGCCGGGCGGACACGACCGCGAGCTCCGACATGGCGAAGAAGCCGTTCAGGAGGACGAGGCCCACGAGAACGACGATTTCGAGGATTGGCATGAAGGGTCCGGGCGCTTGGCGGACGAGACGTCCGTCGGTCGCCGCGGAGTATAGAGCGTCGGGGGCCCGCCGTCATGGGCATGGAGGCCGCGCCGTCGTCGCGCCCGGTCCGCCGACGCGATCGTGACCACTTCACAGTCGCGTGCGTTCCAGCCAAGATTCGGGAATGCCTGATTCGATCGCCCGCCTGCACGCCGCAGTCTGCGCCGTCCGCGACGGCCGCAACGTCGGATCGCGCACAGGCAAGCTCTACCGCGAGGGCGTCCCGAAGATGGCGAAGAAGGTCGTCGAGGAGTCGGCCGAGGTCGCGATCGAGGCCGCCGCCGGGCAGCGCGAGGCCGTGGTGCGCGAAAGCGCCGACCTGCTCTACAACCTCGTGGTGCTCTGGACGGCGGTCGGCGTCGACCCCGAGGACGTCTACGCCGAGATGGACCGCCGGGAACGGCTCTACGGCATCGCCCAGAAGCTGCCGAAGGACGCGCTCCGCGCCCGCCCGAAACGCGCCGTCCGCGGCTGATCGGTCAGCGGACCGAGAACGAGACCGGGATCGTAAAGGCCTTCGACGCGCCGGGCATGTCGGCCGGCATCGGCGGGAAGTTCGCGCGCCGCACCATGGCCTGAAGCTCGGCGTCCAGCAGCGGGTGCCCGGCGCTGGAGACGATCCTGACGCTCCCTACGGAGCCGCTGCGACTGATGGTGAAGGCCACCACGCCGCGGCCTCGCACGCGCTGGCTCAGCAGCGAGGGCGGATAGCGCTTCGCCGCAGCGACGAGGGCCTGAATCCGGCGCGTGTAGTCCGTGGACGCCGCGCTCGCCGCCGCGCCGGCCGAGTTCGAGGCCCCTCCGGCGCCGCCCGCCGTCTGGCGGGTGGGCGCCGGCCGGGCGCGTTCGCGCACCGGCGCCTCGCGCGGCTCAGGCTTCGGGACCGGCCTGCGGGCGACCTTCGGCTTCGGTTCGGGCTTCGGTTCCGGCCGCTCCTCGCGCGCCGTCACGGTCTCCTCCGGCGGAAGGGCGACCGTGGGCGTCACATCGGGCCGCGTCTCCGCCAGCTCGACGGGTTCGTCGAGCGGCTCAAGGGGCTCGGGCGGCGTTTCTTCCGCCGTCACGGCGTCCGGATCCGGCGGGACGACCTCTTCGGCGGTCAGCTCCTCGAGCGCCTCCGGCTCCATGGCGTCGGTCGCGGTCTCCTGACCCTGGACCTCGTTGGCGGCCGCCGCGACCTCCGGAGCGGTCGCGCCGGAGGGCGGCGGCACGAGGTCCATCTCGATCGCCGGCTGGGTCTCGAGCCCGGACGTCTGCGGGGCCGAGCGCAGCAGCAACCCCGCCCCGGCGTGCAGAGCGAGCACGGCGACGCCCGCGAACGCCCAGCGTGCGACGCCCGGCCGGTCCTGCGCGGCCGTAAGCGTCAGCGCCTCAGCGCCCGCCATCGCCCCCGACGCTTTCCAGCGCGACCAGGGCGATCTTCAGATAGCCCGCCTTGCGCATGTCGTTCATCACGGTGGTCAGTTCGCCGTAGGGCACGGTCTTGTCGGCGCGCAGGAACACGCGCTGCTCGTGGTCGCCGTTGGTGGCCTGCGCCAGGGCGGGGCCGAGGCCGCCGGGCGGCACGGTCTCGTTGCCGATCGCGAGCGAGAGGTCCGATTTCACGGTGAGGTAGACCGGCTTGTCCGGGCGGGGCTGCGGCTTGGCCGTCGAGGCGGGAAGGTCGACGCCGACGTCGACGGTCGCGAGCGGCGCCGCCACCATGAAGATGATCAGCAGCACCAGCATCACGTCGATGAACGGCGTGACGTTGATCTCGCTGTTCTCGGCGAGGTCGTCGCCGGAGGAGCCGTGGTCGAGCTTCGCGGCCATGGGGCGTTACTCCGCCGCCGCCCGCAGGCGGGAGTGGATCGCCGCGCGGTCGAGGTCGCGGCTCAAGAGCCGCATCACGGCCGCGGAGGCGTCGGCCAGCAGCGCGCGGTGGGCGGAGATCGCGCGGGCGAAGACGTTGTAGATCATCACGGCGGGGATCGCGGCCACGAGGCCGATCGCAGTCGCAAGCAGCGCCTCGGCGATGCCGGGCGCGACGACCGCGAGGTTCGTGGTCTGCGCGTTCGAGATGCCGATGAACGAGTTCATGATGCCCCAGACCGTGCCGAACAGGCCGACGAAGGGCGCCGTGGAGCCGATGGTCGCGAGCACGCCGGTGCCGATCGCCAGTCTGCGGCCGGCTTGGGCCTCGAGCCGCGAGAGATGCGACGCGACGCGCTCCTTGACGCCGTCCGGCGTGAGGGCGTCGGCGGAGTGGGCGAGCTCGGCGTCGGCCGCCGCCACGAACGAGGCGACCGAGCCCCGCCGGTCGTCGAGCGCGCGGCGCGCGTCCTCCAGCGAGGGGGCGTTCGCCAGCGCCTTGAGGCCGCTCTTCACGCGGCGGTCGGCGGCGAAGACCTCGATCGACTTCGCGAGCCACACCGTCCAGGTCACCACCGAGGCGAAGGCGAGGCCGATCATCACGCCCTTCACCACCCAGTCGGCGGCGAGGAACATGCCGACCGGCGACAGATCGTGCGGGATGGTCGAGGGGTTCACCGCCGGCGTGCCGGGGGGAACGCCCGGCCCCGGGGCCGCGGCCTCCGTCGCGGGGGCGTCGGGCGCGGCGGGGCGCGGCGCGGGCGTCGGCTGACCGGGATCGACCGCCTGAACCTCGTCGGCGGGCGGCAGCGTTTGGGTCGCGGCCGGCGCGGCCGGCTGCGGCTGCTGCGCGAAGGCCGCGGCCGGGGCGAGCGCGACCGTCAGGGCGATCGCCGCAGCGAGCGCGGTCAGGCCCCTCACTTGCCGAACTCCACGTCCTTGACCTTGGATGAGGTCGCGATCAGCCCGAGGCAGTCCGCCTCGCCGCTGCAGGCGGTGACGTCGTTCAGCAGCACGCGGCCGACGGCGTCGCAGCCCAGATCGGTCGCCTCGAACAGCTTCACGCTGGTCTTGGACGCGCGCAGCGGTCCCGCCTCCACCGCGAGGCGACGGGCGATCACGCCTTGCTTGTCGAAGAACACGAGGTCGAGCTTGAGGCTGTCCAGCGCCTTCTCGGCCTCGTTCTTGATGACCATGGAGACGCGACAGGCGTTGTCGCGCGGCTCGAGCCGGTTGAGCTCGACCGACACCGTCGGCGCGGCGGAGGCCGCCTGCGCGACGCCGAGGGTCGCCGCGGCGACGAAAACCGTCCGTAGGGACGCGGCGCGCCCAAAACCGATCAGCGACAACGTCTGACCTCCCAACGATGCTTAATGACTGCGACGTCTGGCGGAATAAGCCGAGCGCGCGGTCACTTCAAGACAGGCCGCATCAATTGATAACTGTTCCAATTTCAGGGAAAGCCCGACCATTCGACTTATGTTGTCGGCGATTGCAGCTTTGGAGAGGAGGCTGATCGGAATACCGCGCGCCCGATCGGAGCACGCTCAGGCGATGGATCGGGTGGTCGTTCGGGCCGGATCGGAAGCGTCGCCGGTGAGCGCGGCGTGGACGTCGCTCATGTCGCGCGGAACGACGCTAGCCGCCGTAGCTCTGCACCAAGCTGCCCGCGACGAGGCTCCAGCCGTCGACCAGCACGAAGAAGATCAGCTTGAAGGGCAGCGAGACGATCGCCGGCGGCAGCATCATCATGCCCATGGACATGAGCACCGAGGCGACCACGAGGTCGATCACCAGGAAGGGAACGAACAGCAGGAAGCCGATCTCGAAGGCGCGCCGCAGCTCCGAGATCATGAAGGACGGGACCAGCACCCGCAGGGAGACCGCCTCCGGCCCCTCCGGCGCAGGCTCCCGCGAGAGGTCCTGGAACAGCCGCAGGTCCTTCTCGCGCACGTGAGCCAGCATGAAGGTCCGGAACGGCGCGACGCCGCGCTGGAAGGCTGTGGCGTCGTCGATCTGGTCGGCGAGGCGGGGAACGACCGCCTGATCGTAGGCCGTCTGGAACGTCGGGGCCATGACGAAGGCGGTGAGGAACAGGGCGAGCGCCGTCACCACCGTGTTGGGCGGGGCGGTCTGCGTGCCGATCGCCGTGCGCAGCAGCGACAGCACCACGACGATCCGGGTGAAGCAGGTCACCATCACCAGGATCGACGGCGCGAGGCTGAGGACCGTGATGAGGGCGACGAGCTGAAGCGCGCGTTCGCTGACGCCGCCGCCCTGGCCGAGATCGAGCGTGATCGCCTGCGCCGCCGCGGGCCCCGCGGCGAGCGCCGTCAGCGCCGCAGCGATTCCCGCCGCGCGGCGGAGGCGCGGCGCTCCGGCGGGCGGGATCACCGGCGTCGGCCAGGGAGCGGCACGGGCGTCCCCGCCGGCGTCAGGACTTGGGTTTCGCGCCGAGGTCGCGGCCGAGCAGGCTCGCCATCTCCGCCTCGAGCGCCGCAAGCGGATCTTCGTCCTTGGCGGGCTTCGGCGCCGCCGGGGCGGGGCGGGCCTCCGGCTTCACGCTCAGCGTCGGGGCCTGACCCATGGCGCCCGGGAACGGCTTCGCCGGCGCGGGCTTCGGAGCCTCGACCGCGACGCCCGGCGCGGGCTTCGTCGCAGGCGCCAGCGTCACCTCCGGCGCGGCGCCGGTGCGGGGCTGGTCGATCTTCGGTTCCGGCGCGTCGCCGCCCGAGGGCTCTTCCTTGGACGCGCGGGCCGCAAGCTTGGCGGCGATCCGGGCCTCACGGCCCGAAAGCTCCTCGGCGCCGTTCGGCTCCGCCGGCGGGGCGGCAGGAGCCGCGGGGGCGGGAGCAGGCGTAGGAGCGGAGGCCGGCGCCGGAGCCGAGGCAGGCGCGGCGACCGGGGTGACGGGGCGCTTCAGCGCCGCGGCGAGCCGGTCCGCGAGCTCGCTGGAGCGGGCTTCGCGCGGCGCGGGTCCGGTCACGATCGGCTGCGGCGCCGGGCGAACCGGGCCGGGGACCACAGGCTGGGGACCCGTGGGCGCCGCCGAGGCGGGCTGGGGCGCGGCGGGCTGGGGCGTCGTGGGCCTGACGGCCACGGGCGTCGGAACCGGCTGCGGCCGGGGCGGCTCAGCCACGCCGGGCTTTGCGGGCGCGACTGGCTCGGACTTCGGAGCCTCGCCCTTCGGCGCATCGGCCGGACGCGCGACCGGCTGCACGACGGGGATGGGGGCGGGCGTCGGCCGCACGGCGGGGGCGGCGTCGCGAACGGGCTGGATCGCAGGCGCCTCGACGCGGGGCGGCTCGGCGCGCGTGGGCTCGGGACCGCGCACGGGCTGGGTCTGCGGGCGCTCCGCGGCCACGACCGGGGCGGGGCGGGGGGGAACCGGCTGGCCTTGGGCGGGCGTCGGCTGGGGCGGGGTCGTCCGGGTCGGGGGCGCGTCGAACGACGGCTCGCGCTGGGCGTTGGGGCCGCCCGGCGAGCGCAAGATGCCGCTCTCGACCACCACGTCGTTCGGACCGCCGATGAGGACGAGATGCTCGACGTTGTCGCGGCGCACGATCACCAGGCGGCGGCGGCCGTCGACCGCCAGTACGTCCAGGACTCCGAGGCGCGGCTGGCGCGACCGGCCGCTCGCCGACATGCCGCTGAGCCGCTTGCCGCCGAGACGGCGGATCAGCCAGGTCACAATCAGGAGGAGCAGGATGAAGCCCGCGAAGAACAGGACAAATTTGATGGGCGTCGGAACGTCGAAGCCGAAAAGCTGATCGAACACGCGGGTCTACCTCGGTCTCAGTAAGCCAGTCGGGGCGGCGCGCCCGTGAGTTCGCGCGCAACGGCGGCCAGACTGGAACACAAGCCCGCGACGAACGCACCCCTCATAGACAAAGTCACGCCGAAGGTGAATGGAAACTTAACGCCGTTAACAGTCCGTTAACCATGCAAGCGGCAGTTTTTGCCGGGCGGACGCGCATTTCGCGACCCTGGGATGGCCCGGGCCGCCGCCGCGAGCGGGAAACGGACCGTGACGACGAGCGTCGAGCCGCCGCTGATGGCGGCGCTGAAGACCAAGATGCGGTGGCACGAGGCGCGCCAGGCCGTGCTTGCGGAAAACGTCACCAACGCCTCGACCGTGGGATATCAGGCCCACGACCTCCGCCCGGTCGAAGCTGAGGACGGCGGCGTCGGCGTCGCCCGGACCGCGCAGGGGCACATGACGCTGGCCTCCAGCGCCGGCGTCGACCGCGACGAGAGCCGCACGACCTTCGAGCGCACGCCGGACGGCAACTCCGTCGTGCTCGAAGAGCAGATGATCAAGGCGGCCCAGAACCAGATGGACCACCAGATGGCGGCGACCCTCTACGCCAAGAGCCTCGGCCTGCTGCGCACCGCGCTCGGCAGGGGCTGAGCGCCTTTCAGGGACACCGTCCGATGGACCTCAACCGCGCGATCGGCGTCGCCGCCTCCGGCCTCAAGGCCCAGGCCGGCCGCATGCGGATCATCGCCGAAAACCTCGCCAACGCGGACTCGGTCGCCTCGACGACCGGGACCGAGCCCTACCGGCGCAAGCTGCCGACCATGCGGCCGGAGTTCGACCGCGAGCTCGACGCCCAGGTCGTGGCGCTCGGCCGGGTCGAGCGCGACCGCAGCGAGTTCAGGATCCGGAACGAGCCGGGCAACCCGCTGGCCGACGCCGCCGGCAACGTGCGCCTGCCCAACGTCGATCCGCTGATCGAGCAGATGGACATGCGGGAAGCCCAACGGAACTACGAGGCGAACCTCAACATGGTGGGCTCCGCCCGCCGCATGATCGCCCGCACCCTCGACATCCTGCGCGCCTGACGCCCGGAGCCTAGACGCCCATGACCTCGCCGCTCGCCGCCGCCAACGCCTACTCCAGCCTGTCCGGCATCATCGCCGGAGGGGCGCCGGTCCGCCCCGGAGCGGGCGCGGACGCCAACGCCTTCGGCGACCTGCTGGAGAAGTCCCTCAGCGGCTTCGCCGAGCAGGGCCGGCAGACCGACGCCAAGGCGATGCAGGCGGTGCAGGGACGCGGCGACGTGGTCGACGTGGTCACCGCCGTCGCCGAGAGCGAACTCGCCCTCCAGACTCTCGTCAGCGTCCGCGACAAGGTGATCGCGGCCTACGACGAAGTCATGCGCATGCCGATCTGACGGCCGGGACCAGGACGCGATCCATGACCAGCGCCGAAGTGCTCGACGTCGCCCGCGACGCCCTCTGGACCATCCTGAAGGTGGGCGGCCCGCTGATGGCGGTGACGCTGATCGTCGGCGTCGTGGTCTCGCTGGTGCAGGCGCTGACGCAGATTCAGGAGATGACGCTGGTCTTCGTGCCGAAGATACTGGCGCTGTTCGGCGCGATGATTCTGGCGCTGCCCTTCATGGGCGACGCCCTCGCCGGGCACATGGCGCGGCTCGCGGGACGCATCGCCTCCGGCGGTTGACGACGCCGGCCCCGAAAGCCTTCGGACCATGACGATCGAGCTCCTCCCGGCGAACGTCGCGGCCTTCATCCTGATCCTCGCCCGGGTCGGCGCGCTGGTGATGCTGATGCCGGCGCTCGGCGAGGAGAACGTGTCGCCCCGGTTCCGCCTCACGATCGCGGCGCTGCTCGCCTTCGTGTTCTGGCCCTTCGCGCGCCCGCTCTACGACATCCGGCCCGACGACCCGCTGAACCTGCTGCTGCTGCTCGCCTCCGAGATCGCGGTCGGGCTGGTGCTGGGCGTCACCGCGCGCTTCGTGATGTCGTCGCTGTCGACCGCCGGCTTCATCATCGCAAACCAGCTCGGCCTCGGCTTCGTCACGACGGTCGATCCGACGCAGGGCCAGCAGGGCGTGGTGGTCGGCACCTTCCTGACGCTGGTCGGCGTCGCGCTGATCTTCGCCACCGACCTGCACCATCTCGCGATCGGCGCCATCGCCGGCAGCTACGACGCGTTCCGGCCGGGCGTTCTGCCCCAGACGGGCGACGCCGCGAAGCTCGCGATGGACGCGGCCGCCGGCGCCTTCAGGATCGGCGTGCAGCTCTCGGCGCCCTTCCTCGTCTTCGGCCTGGTGTTCAACCTCGGGCTCGGCGTGCTGTCGCGTCTGATGCCGCAGCTGCAGGTGTTCTTCATCGCGACGCCGCTGACGCTGATCGCGGGCTTCGCGCTGCTCGCGCTCGTGGTGGGCGTGCTGATGAGCGTGTT
Source organism: Methylopila sp. 73B (assembly GCF_000526315.1). Classification (NCBI taxonomy): domain Bacteria; kingdom Pseudomonadati; phylum Pseudomonadota; class Alphaproteobacteria; order Hyphomicrobiales; family Methylopilaceae; genus Methylopila; species Methylopila sp. 73B. The sequence goes on from NZ_JAFV01000001.1 coordinate 3,772,971, forward strand.
CCTCGGCGACGTCGGCGAGACGCTCCGCCGGCTCTCGGGCGGCTGAGGGCCGGGCGATGGCGGAGAGCGAGGGCGGCGAACGCACGGAAGAGCCGACGCGCAAGAAGCTCGAGGACGCGCTCAAGCGCGGCGACGTCGCCAAGAGCCAGGAGATCAACGTCTGGTTCAGCCTCGCCGCGGCGACGCTCGCGATCTCGATCTTCGGCGACGGCGCGGCGGCCAGCCTGACCGCGACGCTCACGCACTTCATCTCCGAGCCGCACCGCTACGCGGTCGACGGCGTCTCGCTGACGACCATGGCCGGGGGCCTCGGCCTCGCCGTCGCCGCGGCGCTCGCGCTGCCCATGCTGTGCCTGATGCTCGCCGCGATCGCCGGCAACATGGTGCAGCACAGCCTGGTGTTCACCGCCGAGACGCTGGTTCCGAAGTTCTCGAAGATCTCGCCGATGGCGGGCGCGAAGCGGCTGTTTTCGGCCGAGAGCCTCGTCAACTTCGTGAAGGGCCTGCTGAAGCTCGCGATCGTCGGCGCGGTGATCTGGTCGGTGATCTGGCCCGAGCGCGCCAAGGTCTCGGCGCTGATCGCGGGCGATCCCGCGGGCCTGCTCGTCGTGCTGAAGAGCCTGTCGCTCAACGTGCTTGTGTCGGCCGTCGCGGTCTTCGCGCTGATCGCGCTGGGCGACTACATGTGGCAGCGCTGGCGCTGGCGCGAGCGCCTGATGATGACGAAGCAGGAGATCCGCGACGAGCACAAGCAGCAGGAGGGCGACCCGCACATCAAGGCGCGGATCCGCCAGCTCCGCATGCAGCGCTCGCGCAAGCGCATGATCGCGCAGGTGCCGACGGCGACGGTGGTAATCGCAAACCCGACCCACTACGCGGTGGCGCTGAAGTACGAGACCGGCATGGCCGCGCCGGTCTGCGTGGCGAAGGGCGTCGACGGGCTCGCGCTGCGCATCCGCAAGATCGCCGAGGAGGCCGGCGTCGAGGTGGTAGAGAACCCGCCGCTCGCCCGCTCGCTGCACGCCGCGATCGAGGTCGACAAGGAGATCCCCTCCGAGCACTACAAGGCCGTCGCCGAGGTCATCGGCTTCGTCCTGCGCAAGCGGGGGCGGCGGTGAGGCCTGACGCCGGCCTCCGGCTCTTCTTGCAACCGGCCGCCGCCGCCGTCATCGTCGCGGCGACGTCGGCCGCCGGGCGAATCGAGGGCGCCCCGGCCGTTCCCCGCCGCCGACGCGAGGTCCCATGAGCACGCTCGCCGAAGGAAGCCCGATGTCCGCCGAACCCCCGATCGACCGCAGCGGCCGCTCGGGCTCCGTCGGGCTCGTGGTGCTGCTCGCCGCGGCGCTCGTCGGCGCGGCGCTCGCGCTGTCGTTCCTCAACGGCGAGGCCGCGCAGCCCTGGATCCTCGCGCTGCTCGCGGGACTTTCCGTCATCGGCGTGTTCGCGCTGTTCGCGGGCGCCGTCGGCCTGATCCAGTTCGCGAGCCGCGGCGGCCGCGACGACCTGGGCGGCGCCATCGCCGCGACCAGCGACGAAGGCGTGTTGGTGACCGACGGCGGCGGCCGCATCGTGTTCGCGAACGAGGCCTATCTCGACCTCACCCGCGCCGACGGCCCCGCGGGCGCGCGCACTGTGGAACGCGTGTTCGCCGGCAACGCCGACGTGGCGGAGGCGATCTACCGGCTCTCGCAGGCCGCCCGCGGCGGCAAGCGCGCCTCGGAGGAGGCCCGCGTCACCCTGCCGGACGGGCGCGGCGCATGGTTCCGCATCGGCGTGCGGCCGGTGGAGCGCAAGGGCGGCCGCGGCGTCGAGACGATCTGGACCCTCGACGACGTGACGCGCGAGCGCGAGCAGCACGAGAACGTGTTCCAGGAGCTGCAGCACGCGGTCGACTTCCTCGACCATGCGCCGGCCGGCTTCTTCGCCGCCCGCGGCGACGGCGCGATCGTCTACATGAACGCGACGCTCGCGGGCTGGCTCGACCAGGACCTGACCCAGGTCGGCGCCGGCGCGCTCACGCTGGGCGACGTGCTCGCCGGCGACGGCGCGGCGCTGGTCGCCGCCGTGCCGCCGAAGCCGGGCGCCATCGCCACCGAAATCATCGACGTCGACCTCAAGACCCGCGGCGGGCGCTCGCTGCCGGCCCGCCTGCTGCACGCGGTCGCCTGGGCGGTCGACGGCACGCCCGGAGCTTCGCGCACGCTGGTGCTCGACCGGGGCCCCGGCGCCGACGTCTCGGAGCCGCTGCGCGCGGCCGAGGTGCGGTTCGCGCGCTTCTTCAACAACACGCCGCTCGCGATCGCGACCGTCGACGCGCGCGGCGGCGTCGAGCGCACCAACGCGCCCTTCGCCAAACTCTTCGGCGAGCGCCTGAAGGACGCCTCCGGCGACCGCTCGATCTACGCCGGCCTCGCCGGCGAGCGCGACCGCGCGGCGCTCGAGGCGGCGATCGCGGCGGCGGCCGGCGGCGCGGGCGACGTCGCCCCCGTCGACGTGACCCTGCCGGGCGACGGCGGCCGCTCCGCCCGCCTGTTCGTGACGCGGGTGGACGACGCCGAGGGCGGCGAGGCCGCCGTGGTCTACGCGCTCGACACCACCGACCAGCGCGCGCTGGAGGCCCAGTTCGCCCAGAGCCAGAAGATGCAGGCGGTCGGCCAGCTCGCCGGTGGCGTGGCGCACGACTTCAACAACGTGCTGACCGCGATCATCGGCTACTCCGACCTGCTGCTCGCGAACCACCGGCCGACCGACCCGTCCTTCCAGGACATCATGCAGATCAAGCAGAACGCGAACCGGGCCGCGAGCCTCGTCCGCCAGCTGCTGGCCTTCTCCCGCCGCCAGACCCTGCGGCCGCAGGTGATCGTTCTGGGCGACGTGCTGGCGGAGCTGCGCATGCTGCTCGGCCGGCTGGTGGGCGAAAAGGTGAAGCTCGAGCTCGTCCACGGCCGCGACTTGTGGCCGGTGAAGGCGGACCTGAACCAGTTCGAGCAGGTGATCATCAACCTCGTGGTCAACGCCCGCGACGCGATGGCCGACGGCGGGACCGTGACGATCCGCACCCGCAACGTCACCGCGGCCGAGGTCTCGGCCTTCGGCCATCGCGGGCTGCCGCCGGCGGACTACGTGATGATCGACGTGGACGACACCGGCTCGGGCATCCCGGAAGAGATCCTCGACAAGATCTTCGAGCCGTTTTTCTCGACCAAGGAGGTCGGCAAGGGCACGGGTCTCGGGCTCTCCACCGTCTACGGCATCGTCAAGCAGACCGACGGCTACGTCTTCGCGCTGTCGGAGCCCGGCGAGGGCGCGACCTTCCGCATCTTCCTGCCGCGGCACGTCGCGACCGAGGTGGAGGAGGCCAAGCCCGCCGCGATCGCCGCGGCGCCGCAGGACATGACGGGGCGCGGAACCGTGCTGCTGGTGGAGGACGAGGACGCGGTGCGCGCCTTCGGCGCCCGCGCGCTGGCCTCGCGCGGCTACGACGTCATCGAGGCGCGCTCCGGCGTCGAGGCGCTGGAGCAGATGGAGAAGCACGGCAGCGCGGTCGAGCTCGTGGTCTCCGACGTCGTCATGCCGGAGATGGACGGGCCCTCCCTGCTGCGCGAGCTGCGCAAGAAGCAGCCGGACCTGAAGATCATTTTCGTCTCCGGCTACGCCGAGGACGCCTTCAAGAAGAACCTGCCCGACGGCGAATCGTTCGCCTTCCTGCCGAAGCCGTTCACGCTGAAGCAGCTGGTGCAGGCCGTGAAGGACACGATGGGCGCCTGAGGGCGCTCCATCGGCCGCCCGCGCTCAAGATCATGGGGTTCCGGCCGATCTCGGCACAAGATGTTCCTATTGCGTTCTGAGAACAAAGAAAGTACAAAAGGCTCCGTTGAAGGCCCGCCGCGGGCCGTGCCATAAGGAGCCAGAGCGATGTCGCAATCCGCACTCCGCCTCGTCGAAGGAAGCTCCATGGACAGGACAAAGGCGCTCGACGCCGCTCTCGCGCAGATCGACCGCGCGTTCGGCAAGGGGTCGATCATGCGCCTTGGGGCGGGCCAGGCTCTCGCCGAGGTCGAGGTGGTTTCGACCGGCTCGCTGGGGCTCGACATCGCGCTCGGGGTCGGCGGCCTGCCGCGCGGCCGGGTGATCGAGATCTTCGGGCCGGAAAGCTCCGGCAAGACCACGCTCGCGCTCCACACCATCGCGGAATCCCAGAAGTCGGGCGGCGTCTGCGCCTTCGTGGACGCCGAGCACGCCCTCGATCCGATTTACGCCCGCAAGCTCGGCGTGAACCTGCAGGACCTGCTGATCTCCCAGCCGGACACCGGCGAGCAGGCGCTCGAGATCGCCGACACGCTGGTGCGCTCCGGCGCGGTCGACGTGCTGGTGGTCGATTCGGTCGCGGCGCTGACGCCGCGCGCCGAGCTCGAGGGCGAGATGGGCGACGTGCAGCCCGGCCTCCAGGCCCGTCTGATGAGCCAGGCGCTGCGCAAGCTCACCGGCTCGATCTCCAAGTCCAAGACCATGGTGATTTTCATCAACCAGATCCGGATGAAGATCGGCGTGATGTACGGCAGCCCGGAAACCACCACGGGCGGCAACGCGCTCAAGTTCTACGCCTCCGTCCGCCTCGACATCCGCCGCATCGGCGCGATCAAGGAGCGGGACGAGGTCGTCGGCAACCAGACCCGCGTCAAGGTGGTGAAGAACAAGGTCGCGCCGCCGTTCAAGCAGGTCGAGTTCGACATCATGTACGGCGAGGGCGTCTCCAAGGTCGGCGAGCTGATCGACCTCGGCGTCAAGGCCGGGATCGTCGAGAAGTCGGGCGCCTGGTATTCGTTCGACAGCCAACGCCTCGGCCAGGGCCGCGAGAACGCGAAGTCCTTCCTCAAGGAGAACGTCGAGATCGCGGGGCGGATCGAGTCCGCCGTACGTCAGAGCGCGGGCGTGCTTGCGGAGAAGATCCTCGACCAGGTCGATCCCAACGACCCCGAGCTCGACGCCGACTGAGAGCGGCGGCCGCGCCCTGGCGACGCCGCGGCGCGGCCTTTCTGGACAGGCGCGCGACGCCGCGCTTAATGTGCCGCCGCGCCCCGCAGCCCGATGGTCCCGCGACCTCGCCGCATGACGGGGCGCCGGCCGTTTTCCGGTCGCCTGTCCCGAACGCGAACGGCGAGCACCTCCGAAATCCCATGAGCGGCGTCAACGAGATCCGGAAGACCTTCCTCGACTATTTCGCGGGGGAAGGCCACGCGGCCGTCGCCTCAGGGCCGCTGGTGCCGCGGAACGACCCGACGCTCATGTTCACGAGCGCCGGCATGGTGCAGTTCAAGAACCTGTTCACCGGCGTCGAGCGCCGGGACTACGCCCGCGCCACCACGGCGCAGAAATGCCTGCGCGCCGGCGGCAAGCACAACGACCTCGACAACGTCGGCTACACCGCGCGCCACCACACGTTCTTCGAAATGCTCGGGAACTTCTCGTTCGGCGACTATTTCAAGGAGCGCGCGATCGATCTGGCCTGGAACCTCGTCACCAAGACCTTCGACCTGCCGAAGGATCGGCTGCTGGTCACCGTCTACATCGATGACGACGAGGCGCATGGGCTCTGGAAGAAGATCGCCGGCTTCTCCGACGACCGCATCATCCGCATCGCCTCGTCCGACAATTTTTGGGCCGCCGGCGACACCGGCCCCTGCGGTCCCTGCTCGGAGATCTTCTTCGACCAGGGCGACAAGCTGTTCGGCGGCCCTCCCGGCAGCGCGGACGAGGACGGCGACCGGTTCCTGGAGTTCTGGAACCTGGTGTTCATGCAGTACGACCAGGTCGCGCCGGGCGAGCGCCGCCCGCTGCCGCGGCCCTCGATCGACACCGGCATGGGCCTCGAGCGCATCTCCGCCATTCTCCAGGGCGTGCCGTCGAACTACGAGATCGACCTCTTCCGCGCGCTGATCGACGCCTCCGTCGAGGCGACCGGCGTCGCCGCCGAGGGCGACGCCCGGGCGAGCCACCGCGTCATCTCCGATCATTTGCGCGCCGCGAGCTTCCTGGTCGCGGAGGGCGTGCTGCCGTCGAACGAAGGCCGCGGCTACGTGCTCCGCCGCATCATGCGCCGCGCCATGCGCCATGCGCAGTTGCTCGGCGCCGAGCAGCCGCTGCTCTGGCGGCTCGTGCCGACGTTGACGCGCGAGATGGGCGCGGCCTATCCGGAGCTGGTGCGCGCGGAAAGCCTGATCACCGAGACGCTGCAGCTCGAGGAGGTGCGCTTCCGCACCACGCTGGCGCGCGGCCTGGGCCTGCTCGACGAGGCCGCGGCCGACCTCGGCTCCGGCGACAGCCTCGCCGGCGAGACCGCGTTCAAGCTCTACGACACCTACGGCTTCCCCCTCGACCTGACCCAGGACGCGCTGCGCGCCCGCGGCGTCTCGGTCGACGTCGACGGCTTCAACGCGGCCATGGCGCGCCAGAAGGCCGAGGCCCGCGCCGCCTGGTCGGGCTCCGGCGAAGCGGCGACCGAGACCATCTGGTTCGGGATCCGCGACCGCGTCGGCGCGACCGAGTTCCTTGGCTACGGCGCCGAGCAGGCCGAAGGCTCCGTGGTCGCCCTGCTCAAGGACGGCCGGGAGGTCGAGCGCCTCGCGGCGGGCGAGAGCGGCTTCCTGATCGCGAACCAGACGCCGTTCTACGGCGAGAGCGGCGGCCAGGTCGGCGACGCCGGCGTCCTGACGGCGCCGGGCGTCGAGGTCGCAGTGTCCGACGTCCAGAAGAAGCTCGGCGACCTCTTCGTCCACGCGGTCGACGTGAAGTCCGGGGCCGTCGCGATCGGCGAGGCGCTGACCTTCACGGTCGACCACGAGCGGCGCCGGCGCATCCGTGGCAACCATTCGGCGACCCACCTGCTGCACGAGGCCCTGCGTCTCACGCTCGGCGACCACGTCGCGCAGAAGGGCTCGCTCGTCGCCCCCGACCGCCTGCGCTTCGACTTCAGCCACACCAAGCCGATCGCCGCCGCCGAGCTGGAGCGCATCGAGGCGATCGCGAACGCCATCGCCCTGCAAAACGATCCGGTCGTCACCCGCGTGATGGGGATCGAGGAGGCGCGCGCTTCCGGGGCCCGTGCCCTGTTTGGCGAGAAGTACGGCGACGAGGTCCGCGTCGTCTCCATGGGGCGCGCCGACGACGGCAAGCCCTATTCGATCGAGCTTTGCGGCGGCACCCATGTCGGCGCCACCGGCGAGATCGGCGCGATCACCATCGTCGGCGAAAGCGGCGTCGCGGCCGGCGTCCGCCGCCTCGAGGCGCTGACCGGCGAGGCCGCGCGGCTGCACTTCGAGGCGCAGAACGACCGGGTCGCCGATCTCGCAGCGCTGCTCAAGGCGCCCGAGGCCGAGGTCGTCGCCCGCGTCGAGGCGCTGATCGAGGAGCGCAAGCGCCTCGAGCGTGAGCTGGTGGAGGCGCGCAAAAAGCTCGCCATGGGCGGCGGCGGCGCAGGGGCGGGCGACGCGGTCCGCGAGGTCGCCGGCGTCAAGCTGTTCGCCCGCACGGTCGAGGGCATCGAGATGAAGGACCTCAAGGGCCTCGTCGACGAGGCCAAGAAGTCGATCGGCTCGGGCGTCGCGGCCATCGTCGGAGTCACCTCGGAGGGCAAGGCCGGCGTGGTCGTCGGCGTCACGCCGGATCTGGTCCCACGGTTCAGCGCGGTCGACCTCGTCCGCGTCGCGTCGGCGGCGCTTGGCGGCTCTGGTGGCGGCGGGCGGCCGGATATGGCGCAGGCCGGCGGTCCGGACGGCGCGAAGGCCGGCGAGGCGCTCGACGCCGTCGCCGCGCGGCTCGCCGCGGCGTGAGCCCCGCCGGCGGCGTCTCGGTCCGCCGCGGCGGACTTGAGGACGTCGCCACGGTCCACGCGCTGGTAAGTGGCGCGTTCGGCGAAGTGGGGCCGGTTGAGCCGCCGCTTTCGGCCTTGCGGGAAACCGTCGACACCCTCACGGCGCGGCTCGACGGCGACGAATTCCTGCTAATCGCGGAGGCGGACGGCGCGGTGGTCGGTTGCGCCTTCTGCGCGCCCCAGGACGACGCGGTCTATCTCGGCCGAGTGGCGGTCGACGCCTCGGCGCGCGGCCGCGGCGTGTGCCGCGCGCTGGTCGGCGAGGCGGAAGCTCTGGCGCGCGAGTTCGCGCGCGTCCGGCTGACCTTGAAGGTGCGGGCCTCTATGCCGCAGAACATCGACGTGTTCCGGCGCCTCGGCTTCACGATCACCGCCGAGGCCCGGCACGAGGGCTACGACCGCACGACCTATTACGTGCTGGAGAAGCCGCTGGGCTAAGGGGCGGCGGCGGCGTCGCTCACGTGGCGGCCCGCCCGGACGGGCCCCTGGGCCCGCCGGGAGCGGCTCTCAACCGGCGGGTCGACGACCGCGCTGCGCTTCGGCTGGAATGACGGCGGGGTTTAGCGCCCCGACAATCCCCAAGACAGCTCTCAGGTCCCGGCAGGAAACCGAGTCCCGCCAGCCGGGAGCCTCAGCCTTCGCCGAAGACGCGGGCGAAGGTCTGGTCCACCGCCTTGAAGTGGTAGCCGAGGTCGAAGGCGTCCTCGAGTTCGGCGTCGCTTAGATAGCCGCGCACGTCCGCGTCGGCCTTCAGCAGCGTGAGGAAGTCGCCCTCGCCGCGCCATACCGGCATGGCGTTGCGCTGGACGAGGCGATAGGCGTCCTCGCGGCTCGCGCCCTTCTGCGTCAGGGCCAGCAGCACGCGCTGGGAGTGCACCAGGCCGCCGAGACGGTCGAGGTTGCCCTGCATGCGCTCGGGGTAGATCAGCAGGTTCTCGATCACGCCGGCCATGCGGTTGAGCGCGAAGTCCAGCGTCACCGTGGCGTCCGGGCCGATCATGCGCTCCACCGAGGAGTGCGAGATGTCGCGCTCGTGCCAGAGCGCCACGTTCTCCATGGCGGGCAGGGCGTAGGCGCGCACCATGCGGGCGAGGCCGGTGATGTTTTCCGTCAGCACCGGGTTGCGCTTGTGCGGCATGGCGGAGGAGCCCTTCTGGCCCGGCGAGAAGTACTCCTCGGCCTCCAGAACCTCCGTCCGCTGCAGGTGCCGCACCTCGATGGCGAGCCGCTCCATGGAGGAGGCGACGACGCCCAGCACCGCGAAGAACATGGCGTGCCGGTCGCGCGGGATGACCTGGGTCGAGACCGGCTCGACGGCGAGCCCGAGCTTCTCCGCCACATGGGCTTCGACCGCGGGGTCGATGTTCGCGAAGGTGCCGACCGCGCCGGAGATGGCGCAGGTCGCGATCTCCTTGCGGGCCGCGACGAGGCGCTTGCGGGCGCGCTCGAACTCCACGTAGAAGCCGGCGAGCTTCAGCCCGAAGGTGGTGGGCTCGGCGTGGATGCCGTGGCTGCGGCCGATGGTGGGCGTGTGCTTGTGCTCGAAGGCGCGCTTTTTCAGCGCCGCCAGCAGGCGGTCGACGTCGGCGATCAGCAGGTCGCTGGCGCGCGCGAGCTGGACGCTGAGGCAGGTGTCGAGCACGTCCGACGATGTCATGCCCTGGTGCACGAAGCGCGCGTCGGGTCCGACGAACTCGGCGAGGTGCGTCAGGAAGGCGATGACGTCGTGCTTGGTCTCGCGCTCGATCTCGTCGATGCGGGCTACGTCGAAGGTCGCCGCGCCGCCCTTCTCCCAGATAGTCTTCGCCGCCTCCTTCGGGATCACGCCGAGCTCGGCCAGCGCGTCGCAGGCGTGCGCCTCGATCTCGAACCAGATGCGGAACCGGGTCTCGGGCGACCAGATGTCGGCCATCTGGGGGCGGGAGTAGCGGGGGATCATGGCGTTCAGGCCTCCGGGCGTCGGATGGCGCTGCCTTAGCACATCCGCGCTGGGCGTCACGCGTTTCCGGCTGTCGCGCTCAGTCCTCGGCGAGAGGTTTCAGCACCGTCCGCTTGCGGCCCTCCGGTCCCGGCCGGCCTTCGACCAGCGCCGAGACGACGCCGTGGAGGGTCTGCAGGTCCTGCTTGGTCGGCTCCATGCGCTGGATCATGTTGCGGAGGTTGATCACCATCGAGGCGGTCTTCGACGGCGAGCGGAAGAAGCCGGCCTCGCGCAACTCGCCTTCGATGTGCGCGAACAGCGCCACCAGTTCGGCGTGGCTGCCGGCGGGCGAGCGGGTCGGCATATCGAACGGCGCGGCGCCGCCGGTCGCGGCCTTGAACCATTCGTAGCCGACGAGCAGCACGGCTTGGCTGAGATTGAGGCTGGCGTAGGCCGGGTTGACTGGAAAGGTCATCACGCGGGCCGCGAGCGCCACCTCCTCGTTTTCGAGCCCGTTGCGCTCGCGGCCGAACATCACGCCGGCGCGGCCGCCGCCGCCGATATGCGCCGCGAGCCGGGCGGCGGCCTCGGCCGGCGCGTCGACGGGCTTCGCCTGGCCGCGTTCGCGCGCGGTGGTGGCGATCACGAGGTCGAGGTCGGCGAGGGCGTCCTCCAGCCGCTCGAAATGGACAGCGGCGTCCAGCACGTAGTCCGCACCGGCGGCGAAGGCGCGGGCGGAGGGGTCGTCGGTGGTTCCCGGCGCGCCGACGATCCGGAGCTCCGCCAGTCCGAAGTTCGCCATGGCGCGGGCGACCGAGCCGACGTTCTGCGCGAGCTGCGGCGCTACGAGGATGACCGCGGGCCCGGCGGGCAACGCTGCGGCGAGGGCTGATTTGGTGTGGTCGGTTCCGGCCATGGCGTCACAAGCGGTTCGGGCGAGGGCGTCGCCTTAACACGACGGCCGTCGCTTTGCGCGGGCTTCAGTCCCGCCCGTCGTCGAACACGGCGAAGGCGAGCGCCGCCAAGGGGATCAGCGCGCCGGCGATCGCGACCGCCGGCCAGCCCCACGTCGTCATCAGGGGGCTGACGAGCGCCGAGCCGGCGGCGCCGCCCAGGAACAGCATGGCGATGTAGAGCCCGTTCAGCCGGCCGCGCGCCGTGTCGTCCAGGCTGTAGATGGCGCGCTGGCCGAGCAGCATGTTGATCTGGACGCCGACGTCCACGACGACGGCGCCGAACAGCAGGGCCGCGACGCCGCCCCAGCCGTCGAGGCCGGCGACCGCGAAGCCGACGGCGGCGATGACGAGCGCCGCGAGTGTGCCGGGCCGGGTCAGGCCGGCGTCGGCGAGCCTGCCGGCCCAGGGCGCGACCAGCGCGCCGGCGGCGCCCGCCAGGGCGAACAGGCCGATCCAGCTGTGCGACCAGCCGTAGGTCTCGGCAAGCCGCATGGGGACCGCGGTCCAGAACAGGCTGAACACGGCGAACATGCAGGCCTGGTAGGCGGCGCGCCGCCGCAGCACCCGGTGGCGCTTCAGCAGCGTCAACATGGAGCCGAGGAAGGCTCCGTAGGACATGCCGCCCTGCGGCGCGCGCGACGGCACATAGGCGCGCAGCACGACGGCGATCGCCACCATCAGCGCCGCCGAAAGCCCGAACACCGCGCGCCATCCCGCGACGTCCGCGAGCACGCTCGCGACGGGCCGGGCGAGCAGGATGCCGAGCAGCAGGCCGCTCATCACCGTGCCGACCGTCTGCCCCCGGGTTTCCGCAGGCGCGGCGTTCGCCACGATCGGCAGCAGCATCTGCGCGGCGGTGGAGGCGACGCCGACCGCGAAGGAGGCGGCGAAGAACGCCGCGCCGGACGGGGCGAGGGCGGTCGCGGCGAGCGCCAGCGCCGCGGCTCCGAGCGTCAGGGTGAGCAGGCGGCGGGTCTCGGTGAGATCGACCAGCGGCGCGAGCAGGATGAGCCCGACGCCGTAGCCGATCTGTGTAAGCGAGACCACGCCGCTCGCAGCGGAGGGCGCCAGCGCGAGATCGCGGGCGATCAGGTCCACCAGCGGCTGCGCGTAATAGAGGTTGGCGACGATCGCGCCGCAGGCGATGGCCGCGAACAGCACGAGCTTCTGGTCGGCCGCAGGCGCGGCGCCGTCGGCCGTTTCGGCGACGTTCGTCATGACGCTCTCCTCGAGGGCAGGAGCGCAGTTCTAGCGTTCGCAAATGCGAAAGCCACGCGCGTTTCGCGCGGCGCTCCCTTGCGTTTCCGAGGCGTCGCCTTCTTCCGCAGCGCGGCCGGCGATGGTAGATGTCCGGCGACCCGCCGCTGCGCCAAAGCGCCGCGCCTCACTGCGAAAGGCTGTCCGCCCATGTCGAAGATCAAGGTCGCCAACCCCGTCGTCGAGCTCGACGGCGACGAGATGACGCGGATCATTTGGCAGTACATCAAGGACAAGCTGATCCACCCCTATCTGGACGTCGACCTGCACTACTACGACCTCGGCGTCGAGAACCGGGACGCCACCGAGGACAAGGTGACGGTCGAGGCCGCCGAGGCGATCAAGACGCACGGCGTGGGCGTGAAGTGCGCGACCATCACCCCCGACGAGCAGCGCGTCGAGGAGTTCAAGCTCAAGAAGATGTGGCGCTCGCCGAACGGCACGATCCGCAACATCCTCGGCGGCGTGATCTTCCGCGAGCCGATCATCTGCAAGAACGTGCCGCGGCTGGTGCCGGGCTGGACGCAGCCGATCGTCGTCGGCCGCCACGCCTTCGGCGACCAGTACCGCGCGACCGACTTCAAGTTCCCGGGCAAGGGCAAGCTGACGATCAAGTTCGTCGGCGAGGACGGCCAGACCATCGAGCATGAGGTGTTCGACGCGCCAGGCTCCGGCGTCGCCATGGCGATGTACAACCTCGACGACTCGATCCGCGACTTCGCCCGCGCCTCGCTGAACTACGGCCTCAACCGCGGCTTCCCGGTCTACCTCTCCACCAAGAACACGATCCTCAAGGCCTACGACGGCCGGTTCAAGGACATCTTCCAGGAGGTCTACGAGGCCGAATTCAAGGACCAGTTCGCCGCCAAGAAGATCTGGTACGAGCACCGCCTGATTGACGACATGGTGGCCTCGGCGCTGAAGTGGTCCGGCGGCTACGTTTGGGCCTGCAAGAACTACGACGGCGACGTGCAGTCCGACACGGTGGCGCAGGGCTTCGGCTCGCTCGGCCTGATGACCTCGGTGCTGACGACGCCGGACGGCCGGGTCATGGAGGCGGAAGCCGCCCACGGCACCGTCACCCGCCACTACCGCGAGCACCAGAAGGGCAAGGCGACGTCCACGAACTCGATCGCCTCGATCTTCGCCTGGACCCGCGGCCTCGGCCACCGCGCCAAGCTCGACGACAACGCCGAGCTCAAGCGCTTCGGCGAGACGCTGGAGAAGGTCTGCGTGGACACGGTCGAGAGCGGGTTCATGACGAAGGACCTGGCGCTGCTCGTCGGCGACCAGCAGACCTGGCTTACGACCACGGGCTTCCTCGACAAGATCGACGCCAATCTGCAGAAGGCGATGGCCTGAACTCACGCGTTCCGCGCAAAACAAAACGGGCGGCCCAAGGGCCGCCCGTTTTCGTTTCGACGCGAGGTCGACCTAGCGGTCGCCACGCTCCCGACCGCCGCCGCGCTCGCCGCCGCCACGTTCGCCGCCGCCTCCGCGGCCGCCACGATCAAACCCGCCCCGATCGCCGCCGCGATCACCGCCGCGATCGAAGCCCCCACGATCCCCGCCACGCTCGCCACGCCCGCGGTCTCCGCCCCGGTCGCCTCCGAAAACGCCGAGGCCTTCAGGCCGGCCGCCGCCACGGTCCATGCGCTCGACGCGACGGTCGTCGCCCCGGTCGCGGATGCGCTCGCGACGGTCGTCGATGCGCTCGCGGCGTTCATCGCGCCGCCGATCGTCGATCCGCTCCCGGCGGTCGTCGCGACGCGACTCCCAGCGCTCATGATTGCGGCGGTCGCGGATGTTCCAGTTAACGTCGCGCCGCCACGAGTCCCGCCGCCAGCCGCCGTAGCCGGGACGGTCGTTGTACCAGCGGCCGCCGTAGAAATAGAGCCCGTTGGTGTAATAGTACGGCCGGCTTTCGTAATAGCCGCTGATCTCGTAGCCGGGGACCAGATACTCCTCCTCCTCGACCACGACGCGGGACGGGGCCGAACCGCCGATGTCCAGATAGCTGGCGCTGGCGAAGCCCGACCCGCTTGCGCCCATGCTGATCTCGCACCATCCGGCCGAGCAGCCGATAACGTTGACCCGCTCGCCCGCAGGCAGCGAGTCGACGACGGAGTAGCCCGTGCCGGGCCCGGATCGGACGTTGAGGTCCGTGGTGGCGATGGCCGGGGCGGCGATCGCGGCGCCGGCCGTCAGCGCGAGAACGCCCGCGGCGGCCAGCAGCGACTTGGCTGTGGTGAGCATGACGTCGAAACTCCCTGGGTCTGTCGTTGTTGTCTCTCAGCGGGATCCCCGCCCGGCTCCTCGAACCCCGCCGCGCGGCCGAACTGTGCGCCCGCGTGCGTCAGGAACGCGCGAGCCCGAGCGAAAGTTTCACATCTCAAAGCTGGGAAAAATGGCGGTGGTGCGGCGGGTTCAAGGCCGAGCGGACGCTTCTCCCACCTCGGCCAGGGCGCGCGCGGCGCCTTGCTGCAGGAACGCGAGATCGGGGCCCAGGCAGACGAACGGGAATCCGCGGCGCACGTAGTCGGCGGCGAACGCCGGCGTGTTGGCGAAGATCGCCGCGGGCTTCTTCGCGCGCTGGGCCGCGGCGACGATGGCGTCGAGCGCGTCGGTCACGGCGGGGTGGTCGGGATCGACGGCCGCGCCTCCGCTGAGCGCGACGGACAGGTCGTTGGGTCCGATCAGCACGCCGTCGAGGCCCTCGACCGCGAGAATGTCGTCGAGCGCGGCCAGCGCCTCGGCGGTCTCGATCATGGCGAGCGCGAGCGTCCGACGGTTCGCTTCCGCGAGGTAGCCGTCGCGCGACAGGCCTGAGAACGAGAGCCCGCGGTTCGGACCCCAGCTCCGCCGACCCGTCGGCGGGAACTTCACCGCCGCCACGAAGGCCCGCGCCATGGCGACGTCGTCGATCATCGGAGCGATCACCCCGGCCGCGCCGGCGTCGAGCGCCTGCGCCGCGAGCGCGAAGCCGTCGAGCGGCAGGCGCACCAAGGCGGGCCGCGCCGCGAGAGCCGCCGCCGCGATCCCTTCGACGATGCGGTCGAAGGTCGCGAACCCATGCTGGGCGTCGAGGGTGACGGACGCGAAGCCCGCGCGGGCGATCGTCTCCACCACCAGCGTGGAGGGCGCCTGGACCCAGCCGTTGAGATGCGGCGCGCCATTGGCGAGCGACGCCGCGCCGAGCGCGCCCGGACCAACCGCGGTCGAGGTCATGCACGGGCTCCGGATGTGGGGAAAGGCGTCATTCGGTCTTAAGCTGGGCGACGGCGAGCACCAGGAGCTCCGCCATCTTCCTGCGGAGATCGAGGTCGGCGACCTCGACGCCGCGGTGGTCGAAGTCGCGGCGCACCTTGCGGAACACGTCGTCGTCGCCCGGCTCCTCGAAGTCGGCGAGCAGCACCGCCTTGGCGTAGGCCTGCGCCTCCTCACCCTGCTTGCCGAGCGCCTCGGCGGCCCAAAGCCCCAGCAGCCGGTTTCGCCTGGCGTAGGCGCTGAACTTCATCGTCTCGTCGTGCACGAACATGGCCTCGAAAGCCTGCTCGCGTTGATCGAAGGTTGTCATCGTGGTTTCCATGCCGTCCCGTCGGTCGCGCGGTGCCGCCCGACGCCACTACATCCGGCAATTATGGCGAAGCCACGCGCCTTTGGCGTCTAATCCTTAGACTATCGTCACCGGCCGGAAGGGCTTCGCGATCGCCGCCCCCGATCGCCTTGGCATTCGCCAAGCGCGGTCTTACATTGCGCTCGGCGGCTTAAGGCCCCGAGCGTCTCGCTTGGGCCCTCGGCCGCCGCGCCGGTTGCGAAAGGCCCGCAATGAACCCGAATTTCCGGAACTTCGCCCTCTGGGTGATCATCGTTCTGCTGTTGCTCGCCCTGTTCACGCTGTTCCAGAATCCGGGACAGCGCGCGGCGACCAACGACATCTCGTTCAGCACCCTGCTCACGGAGGTCGACAACGGCCGCGTGCGCAACGTGACGATCGAGGGCCAGAACATCTCGGGCCAGTACACCGACGGCACCCAGTTCCAGACCTACGCGCCCGACGATCCGTCGCTGGTGCAGCGGCTCTACGGCAAGGGCGTCGCGATCTCCGCGCGTCCGCCGGGCGAGAACATGCCGTGGTTCGTCGCTCTGTTGCTGCAGTGGCTGCCCTTCATCGCGCTGATCGGCGTGTGGGTGTTCCTGTCGCGCCAGATGCAGGGGGGCGCGGGCAAGGCCATGGGCTTCGGCAAGTCCAAGGCCAAGCTTCTCACCGAGGCGCACGGCCGCGTGACCTTCGAGGACGTCGCGGGCGTCGACGAGGCCAAGAGCGACCTCGAGGAGATCGTGGAGTTCCTGCGCGATCCCCAGAAGTTCCAGCGCCTCGGCGGCAAGATTCCGCGTGGCGTGCTGCTCGTGGGCCCTCCCGGCACCGGCAAGACGCTGATCGCCCGCGCGGTCGCCGGCGAAGCCAACGTGCCGTTCTTCACGATCTCGGGCTCCGACTTCGTCGAGATGTTCGTCGGCGTCGGCGCGAGCCGCGTGCGCGACATGTTCGAGCAGGCCAAGAAGAACGCGCCCTGCATCATCTTCATCGATGAGATCGACGCGGTCGGCCGCCATCGCGGCGCCGGCCTCGGCGGCGGCAACGACGAGCGCGAGCAGACCCTCAACCAGCTGCTCGTCGAGATGGACGGCTTCGAGGCGAATGAGGGCATCATCCTCATCGCGGCCACCAACCGTCCCGACGTGCTCGATCCCGCGCTGCTGCGTCCGGGCCGTTTCGATCGCCAGGTCGTGGTGTCGAACCCCGACATCATCGGCCGCGAGAAGATCCTGAAGGTCCATGTCCGCAAGGTGCCGCTGGCGCCGGACGTCGACCTCAAGACCGTCGCGCGCGGCACGCCGGGCTTCTCCGGCGCCGACCTGATGAACCTCGTGAACGAGGCGGCGCTGCTCGCCGCGCGCCGCTCCAAGCGCATGGTCACCGCCGCCGAGTTCGACTCGGCGAAGGACAAGATCATGATGGGCGCCGAGCGCCGCATGGTGATGACGGACGAGGAGAAGAAGGTCACCGCCTATCACGAGGCCGGCCACGCCGTGGTCGCGCTCTTCACGCCGGCGAACGATCCGATCCACAAGGCGACGATCATTCCCCGCGGGCGCGCGCTCGGCATGGTGCAGTACCTGCCGGAGAAGGACCAGATCTCGATCTCCTACGAGCAGCTCACGTCGCGCCTTGCGATGGCGATGGGCGGGCGCGTGGCGGAAGAGGTGTTCTTCGGCGACGAGAAGGTGACGGCCGGCGCGCAGTCCGACATCCAGATGGCGACCAACATCGCCCGCGGGATGGTGACGCGCTGGGGCTTCTCCAAGGAGCTCGGCACCGTCGCCTATGGCGAGAACCAGGACGAGGTGTTCCTCGGCATGTCGGTGGCGCGCCAGCAGAACGTCTCGGGCACGACGATGCTGAAGATCGACAACGAGATCAAACGCTTCATCGACGAAGGCTACGAGACGGCGCGACGCATCATCACCGAGAACAAGGACGCCATGGACCTCGTGGCGAAGGCGCTGCTCGAGTACGAGACGCTGACCGGTCAGGAGATCAAGGACATCCTGGCCGGCAAGCCTCCGGTGCGCGACGCGTCGGACGAGCCGCCCGCGCCCCGCGGCTCGGCGGTGCCTACCGCCGGCAAGCCGCGCCCGCGGCCTGACGCCGGGCTGGAGCCGCAGCCCCAGGCCTGACGCGTCAGCGTCATCTCGAACGCATCAAAGGCCGACCCTCGGGGCCGGCCTTTGTCGTTTCAGAGCCTGCGTTTCGCACAAATAGCGTTCGAAGCTGAGGTGCGTTTCGGCGGGTCCGGCGGCCAAAGTAACGGATCCGTGAAGCCAAAAGTTCACCTCGCTTAAGGGAACATCTCTCGCCCCGACGAGTTGTCATCCGAAGATCGAACAACAAACTCGATAGGGAAAACCCATGCGACATCTCATTCTCGCCGCCGCCTTCAGCGCTCTCGCTCTTGGAGCCGCTCAGGCGCAGGACAAACCCACGACGCCCTCGACCATGGACAAGGGTTCGACATCGGCCCCGAACGACCCCGCGAAGACGACCTCGCCGGGCACCACCGGGGCGATGAACAACACCACTGGCGGCGTGGCCACCAGCCCGCAGGACGTGCAGCGTCAGCAGGAAGGCAAGGACACCGCGGCGCAAGGCGGCGAGAAGCGTCCGGGCGCCATGGGCGCCGACCCGTCCAAGCACTCCCCCGGCACCGTAGGCGCGACGCCCGGCCAGCAGCCGAAGTAAGCTAAACGCAGGCTTGACCTAAAACCACGGCCGTCCGGTTACCGGGCGGCCGTTTGCTGTGTTACAGGACCGGCGCGTGACTTCGGCGGCGCGCCGCCCACATATCGTGCTGCGTCCCTGAGGCGCGTGGATGATTGCGGAGGGGCGATGAGCGTCGGTTTGATCGCGTTGCTGGATGATGTCGCGGCCATCGCCAAGGTGGCGGCGGCGTCGCTCGACGACATCGCCGCACAGACCGCCAAGGCCGGCGCCAAGGCGGCGGGCGTCGTGATCGACGACGCCGCGGTGACGCCGCGCTACGTCGTCGGCTTCAAGCCCGATCGCGAGTTGCCGATCGTGTGGCGGATCGCCATCGGGTCAATCCGCAACAAGCTGCTGATCCTGCTGCCGGCCTGCCTCCTGCTCAGCGCCTTCGCGCCCTGGCTGATCATGCCGCTGCTGATGCTGGGCGGCGCCTATCTCTGCTACGAGGGCGTCGAGAAGATCGTGGAGGCCCTGTTTCATCACGAGAACCGCGCGGCCGAAGAAGCTCCCAAGGACCAAGCCGCCGCGACCGGGCTCGAAGAGGCCAAGATCGCCGGCGCGATCAAGACGGATTTCATCCTCTCCGCGGAGATCATGGCGATCACGCTCTCGGGCATCCCGGCCGACGACAGCGTGTGGATGAAGGCTGCGGTGCTCGCCGCCGTGGGTCTAGCGATCACGGCGGCGGTCTATGGCGTCGTCGCGCTTATCGTAAAGGCGGACGACGTCGGTGTCGCGATGGCGAAGACGCCCGACGCCTCTTCCCTCGCCGGCCTGCGGCGGGCGTTCGGGCGCGGCCTCGTCGTCGGCATGCCGGTGTTTCTCAAAGCGCTCGCGGTGGTCGGCACCGCCGCCATGGTCTGGGTCGGCGGCGGCATCATCGTGCACGGGCTCGAAGGCTTGCTGCCGGCGCTCGCCCACGGGATCGAAGGCGTCGCCGAGGCCGCGGCGCACGCCCTTCCGTTCGCGGCCGGCGCCGTGCGCTGGATCGTGGCGGCGGCCGGGGCGGGCGTCGTCGGGCTGATCGTCGGCGCCGCCTTGGTGCCGCTGGTCAGCTACGTCATCGCGCCGATCGCCCGCGCCGTGACGCCAGCCAAGGCCAAGCCGACGTCGAGCGCGCCGACGACCAAAAGCGCCTGACGGCCGACCGGAGCCTAAGGCGTCACGCCGCCGGGGCGAACAGTTCGCTCTGGGCGGCGGACCCGCGTTCGAGCGCCAGCAGGTAGGCCTTGGCGGCGAGCCCGCCTGCGAACCCCGTGAGCTTGCCGGTCGCTCCCACCACCCGATGGCATGGCGCGACGATCGAGAGCGGATTGCGCCCGTTCGCGGCGCCCACCGCCCGCGACGCGTCGGGACGCCCGATCGCGGCCGCAAGCGCGCCGTAGCTGCGGGTCTCGCCGAAGGGGATCGCGAGCAGCGCCCGCCACACCTCCGTCTGGAACGGCGTGCCCTGAAGGTCGAGCTCGAGATCGAAGGTCCGCCGTTCGCCCCGGAAGTACTCGTCGAGTTGCGCCTCCGCGCGGTCGAGGGTCGCTCGCGCGTCGCCCTCGGGCGCCGGCCCCAGCCGCACCCGGCGGGGATCGTCGTTCTCCCACAGCACCGCCGCCAGCCCGCGGCCGCTTGCGACCAGCGTGAGGCGTCCGACCGGCGACGGCGTCTCCCTGCGCGCGTAATCCATGGGCTCGGCTCCCCGACCGCGTCGACGTCGTTCGACGTTCGCCACGAATCGGCCCCGAGGTCCAGCGGCTCTGCGCTCACGTCCGATCTGTCCTGCGCGGTCGCAATCCGGCGGACGCCGCTGCGCTTCTTGGGCTATGACGGTCTCGGCGGGCCGCCGACGGCGTCTCGACGGCAAGGGGGCGTTCATGCGGGTTCTGGTGCTCGGCGGCGGCGTCGTGGGCGTGACGACGGCCTACTACCTGGCGAAGGCCGGGCATGCGGTGACGGTGGTCGATCGCCAGCCCGGCGCCGGGCTCGAGACCAGCTTCGCCAACGCCGGGCAGGTCTCTCCCGGCTACTCGTCGCCCTGGGCCGCCCCGGGCATCCCGGTGAAGGCGCTGAAGTGGCTGATGATGCGCCACCGGCCGCTGGTGGTCTGGCCGCAGCTGTCGCCCGAGCTCTACGGCTGGCTCGCCCGCATGCTCGCGAACTGCACCGAGGCGGCCTACGAGCGCAACAAGGGCCGCATGGTCCGGATCGCGGAGTACAGCCGCGACGCCCTGCGCGCGCTGCGCGCGGAGACCGGGATCGCCTACGACCACCGGGAGCGGGGCACGCTGCAGCTGTTCCGCACGCAGCAGCAGCTTGACCATGTCCGCGACGACACCCGCGTGCTCGACGTCTACGGCGTGCCCTACGAGGCGCTCGACCCCGCAGGCTGCGTCGCGGCGGAGCCGGCGCTCGCGCATGTCGCGGGGATCTTCGTCGGCGGCCTGCGGCTGCCGGGCGACGAAACCGGCGACGCGCATCTGTTCACCCAGCGCTTGGCCGTGATCTGCGAGGGCCTCGGCGTGAGCTTCCGCTACGGCGTGGCGATCGCCAGCGTGGAGGCGGACGGCGACCGGGTTACGGGCGTCCGGACCACCTCCCGCGAGGCGCTGCGCGCGGACGCCTATGTGGCGGCGCTCGGCAGCTACACACCGGCGCTGCTGCGCCCGCATCGCATCGCCCTGCCGGTCTACCCCGTGAAGGGCTATTCCCTGACGCTGCCGGTGACCAATCCGGACGGCGCTCCGCAGTCGACCGTGATGGACGAGACCTTCAAGGTCGCGATCACCCGGCTCGGCGACCGCATCCGCGTCGGCGGCACCGCGGAGCTCGCGGGCTTCAGCAGCGCGCTGCGGGCCCCGCGGCGGGCGACGCTGGCGCGCTCGGTCAGCGACCTGTTTCCGACCGGCGGCGATCTTACCGCGGCGAGTTTCTGGACCGGGCTGCGGCCCATGACGCCGGATGGAACGCCGATCGTCGGCGCGACGCGGCTCGGCAACCTCTTCACGAACACCGGCCACGGCACGCTCGGCTGGACCATGGCCTGCGGCTCCGGCCGCGTGCTTGCGGACCTCATCTCCGGCCGCGCGCCCGAGATCGCCAGCGACGACCTCGCCGCGAGCCGTTATCTGCAGGCCATTCCCGCCTGACGTCCGCCCCCTGGCGGCCGCGCCGCGCCGCGACAGGTGTCCATCGATCAAGGCGAGCCCGCTCTGCGGGAGCGCCCGGTCTCAAAAAACTCCGACGCAAGGACGCACACCATGCGCGACCAGATCCGCACCAGCCCCTTCTTCCGCGAAGCCCTCCTGATCGACGGCGCCTGGACCCCGGCCGACGGCGGCGTGACGCTGCCCGTGCACGACCCTGCGACCGGCGACGAGATCGGAACAGTTCCCCACGCGGGCGCGCCTGAGACCACGCGGGCGATCGAGGCCGCGAACCGCGCCTTTCCGGCCTGGGCGGCGCGCACCGCGGCTCACCGCGCCGCGCTGCTGCAGGCGCTTGCGGCCGACATCCGCGGCAACGCCGACGCCCTCGCCGCCATGCTGACGCTGGAGCAGGGCAAGCCGCTCGCCGAGGCCAAGGGCGAGATCATGATCGGCGCGGCCTACGTGCAGTGGTTCGCGGAGGAGGCGCGCCGGGTCCGCGGCGACGTCATCCCGTCGCCCTGGCCGGACCGCAAACTCTTCGTGACGCGCGAGCCGGTGGGCGTCGTGGGGGCCATCACGCCCTGGAACTTCCCGTTCTCGATGCTGGCCCGAAAGCTCGGCGCGGCGCTCGCCGCCGGCTGCACGGTGGTTGCGAAGCCCTCCGAGTTCACGCCCTACAGCGGCCTCGCCTGGGGCGTGCTCGCGGAGCGCGCCGGGATCCCCGCCGGCGTGGTCAACCTCGTCACCGGAGACGCGCCGGCGATCGGGAAAGCGCTCACGGACCATCCCGACGTGCGCAAGATCACCTTCACCGGCTCCACCCGCGTCGGAAAGCTGCTGAGCGAGCAGGCGGCGAAGGGCGTGAAGCGCGTCTCGATGGAGCTCGGCGGAAACGCGCCGTTCCTGGTGTTCGCTGACGCCGACCTCGACAAGGCGGTGGAGGGCGCCGTCGCCGCCAAGTACCGCAACAGCGGCCAGACCTGCGTCTGCACCAATCGCTTCTACGTCGAGGCCTCGATCCATGACGCCTTCGCCGAGCGGCTGGCCACGCGGGCGAAGACCCTCGTCGTCGGCTCCGGCTTCACCGAGGGCGCGCTGCAGGGGCCGCTGATCAACGACGCCGCGCTCGCCAAGGTGGAGGCCCATGTGGCGGACGCGCTGGAGAAGGGCGGCCGTCTGCTCACGGGCGGCCGCCGCCATGCGCTTGGCGGCACCTTCTACGAGCCGACGGTGATTTCAGGCGGCCACGCCGGCATGACGGTGGCGCGCGACGAGACCTTTGGGCCGCTCGCGGTGTTGATCCCGTTCGAGACCGAGGCCGAGGCGATCTCCGCCGCCAACGCCACCGAGTACGGGCTCGCCGCCTACCTCTACACCCGCGACCTCGCCCGCGCGTTCCGGGTCTCCGGCGCGCTGAAGTACGGCATGGTCGGCGTCAACGACGGCGTCATCACCACCGAGGTCGCGCCGTTCGGCGGCGTCAAGGAAAGCGGCATGGGCCGCGAAGGCTCGCACTACGCCTTGGACGACTATCTCGACATGAAATACCTCAGCATCGGCGGGCTATGACGCGAGTTCGTTAGCCGGCGTAACACCTCTGGCGTCAGCGCGTCTTGTCAGTCGCCGCCGCGAATGTCCGCCCAGGCCTCTTGGACGAGGCTCGTTGCAGTGACGAAGGCGGCGGTGACGACCAGGACCAGCAAGCTGAGGGCGGCTGCGACGAGCCAAAGCGGCAGGACGATCGGCAGGCCGATCAAAAACGCGAGCCGCTGCGGCTTCGGCCGCGTCAACGGGTTGGAGCACACGGTTTCCAGCGCGCTTCGCACGTCCATCGCTTCGTCCTCCCATGCGCGTGGCCCGCTTCCGACGCCTGAGACGGCGAAGGGCGAGACACTTTGTCATTTGCTTATATCGAGACGAAGGAGTGATGGGAACGCGCATCGCCCGTGCTGCACAACTTTTGAGACGAAAACCCCGTCAGCTCGATGTCGAAAGACGTACGTCGCCTCCGTGCTCCTCAGAATTGGGAGAAGCGCGCGAATTTATAGGTGATCTTGTCGGCCGTTGCTGGGGGGCGGAACTCTTCGCGCGCCTAGATCTCCAGCCGGTGCGATGAGATGATGCGAAGGCTTGTCTTGGGCTGCGTCTTCGTTGCGGCGCTCGCCGCGGCGGCGCGGCCGGCCTCCGCCCAGACCTCGATGAAGCCGACGCGCAGCGTGGTGCTGCTCGTCAACCGCAACAGCGGCATGTGCGCCGAGATCCCCGCCGTCGGCGCGGGGGTGGGCTCCGCCACCGTGCAAAACCGCTGCCTGGACCTCAGCCGCCAGCAGTGGCGCTTCAAGGCGATCGCCGGGGCGTACCGGATCGTCAACGCGACGAGCGGCATGGAGCACAGCGCCGGCCTGTTCGTGATCGACGCGAACGGCCTCCTCGTCGACCGGATTGCCCCGAGCGCCCCGCCCGAGGCCATCGCCGCCCGCCTGCGGCGTTGGATCGAAGGGGGCTGAGGGAGAAGGCGCGGGGCGCGCACGAACAGCGTCCCACCTGGAAAACCAAGTGGTCCACTTCGCGCTAACACGCTGATTATATGGAAACTTTAGCGCGTGGCGCTCCCAAGGGGACTCGAACCCCTGTTTTCGCCGTGAGAGGGCGCAGTTCCGGGCTGCCCAGCTACCCCCGCAAACCCCCGCAAACTCGCCAAAACCCAACAGTATCAGGGAATACACTAGGTTGCGGCGCGCGCACGTTGCCACTAGCCCGCGCACGTTTGCCCCGCTATATTAGGCTGGCATTAGGTCGATAGCGAGGGCTGGGCAGTGGCCAGGACGGTTCGGGACGCGAAGATGGACACGCGGACGGCGCGGATGCGCCTTCCCGTGGGGGCGAAGCCGCAGTGGAAGACGCTGGTGCCGGGGAAGCTCCACCTCGGCTATCGCCGCCGCCGCGCCGACGCCCCCGGCACCTGGATCGCCCGGCGCTACGTCGGGCTCGACGCGGGCGGGCAGGGTCGCTACGGCGAGACCACGCTGGGCCTCGCCGACGACTTCCGGGACGCCGACGGTGCTGAGGTGCTGAGCTACGCCGAGGCGCAGCGCGCGGCCCACGCGCTCGCCGCGGCCGGGCGCGAGGAGAAGAGCCGGTCGCTGACGGTGCGCGACGCGACGGACGCCTACCTCGCCTTTCTTCGTGCGCAGAGGAAGTCGGCCGGGGACGCCGAGAGCCGCATCCGCACGCACATCCTGCCCGCGCTCGGCGCGCGCCGCGTCGACCAGCTCACCACGCCCGAGCTGGAGCGCTGGATGCACGCCATGGCCAAGGAGCCGGCGCGCATCCGGACGCGGCCGGGGGAGGAGCAGCGCTTTCGCGCGCCCCCGGCGGACGCCGACGCGCAGCGCGGCCGCCACGCCACGGTCAACCGCACCGTCACCGTGCTGAAGGCCGCGCTGAACCGCGCGCACGAGCACCGCCTCGTCGCCGACGACACCGCGTGGCGGCTGCTCAGGCCCTTCCGCGCGGCGGACGCGGCCCGGCCGGGCTTCCTCCCCGCAGACGAGGTCAGGCGCTTCCTCGAAGCCGCCGACGAGCCCTCCGGCTTCCGCCGGCTGGCGACGGCGGCGCTCCTGACGGGCTGCCGCTACGGCGAGCTCTGCGCGCTGCGCGTCGGCGACTACGCCCGCGGCCAGATCGCCATCCGCGACAGCAAGTCCGGCAGGCCGCGCGTCGTCCGCCTGAGCGACGAGGGGCGGGCGTTCTTCGCCGGGCTGGCCGAGGGCCGGGGGGGCGACGAGCCCATGCTGACCCGCGCGGACGGCGAGGCCTGGGGGCCGTCGCACCAGATAAGGCCGACGGCGGCGGCCTGCGCGAGAGCGGGGCTGAGGCCAATCAACTTCCATGCGCTGCGCCACACGTGGGCGTCGCTGTCGATCATGTCCGGGATGCCGCTGCTGGTCGTGGCCGGCAACCTCGGCCACACCGACACGCGCATGGTGGAGAAGCACTACGGCCACCTCGCCGAGAGCTACGTCGACGAGGAAATCCGCCGTCACGCGCCGCGCCTCGGCCTCGCCGGCGGGGCCGCGGTGATCTCGCTGGACGAGCGGCGGAGCGGCGCGGCGTGACCCGCCCCCCGAGCTTCGCCAAGGCCTCCGACGAGGAACTTGCCGAGTTCGTGCGCGAGCGCGTCGAGCTGTGGGCATGGCCGCAGGAGCCACTGAGGATGGCCGAGAAGAACGCTCTCGGCGACGCGATGCTCAGTAGCGGCAAGGCGGGAGAGCGCTGGACGGCGGTCGCCGCTGCGCTGGCGAACGCCGACTGCTCGCCAGGGTTCAGGCGCGCGGTGGCCGACCTCATTCTGGCCAACGCATTTCACCCCCGGACCCGGTTTGTAGCCGCGGCGCGCGATCAAGTGATCATGGCGAGCAACTATCGCGAGGTCTACGAGTGTCTGAGGATCGCGTATCCCGAGCAGACGACCCCCCTGATCTACAGGCGGGCGGAAGTGGTGACGGCCATGCTCACAACGTTCGACCCGCCCGAGGAGGTGGGCGGCATGTCGGTTGTGGTGGCGGGGGAGGCCACGCCGGACGAGGTGACTTGCGCGCGGCTGAAGTTCGACGACGACCGCAGCTTGCGAGTCGCAAGACTGTTCATAAGGCTGAACGACGCGCCGTTTATCGACTGAGTAAATTTAACGCCGCCTACTACCGCGTTTAAACGCGTCAATTTACGCACAAACGGCTGCCGCCTATACTTGGACCAACGTGGCAAAAGCACGGAGGTCGCAGGTGCCAGTTACAGACAGTATCGTAGTAGCAAGCAACGATGGCGCGAAGGTCGCCGACAGCGTAGTTCGGATGCGCGCATCGGGCGCGCCGGTCAAGCCTAAGGGGGTCGCTGTACTGCCCAAGGACCCGCGGCAGGCGCTGACGGTACCCCAGTTCTGCACGGCGGTCGGCATCTCGCGCTGCGGCTACTACAAGCTGAAGGCGCAGGGCCTCGGCCCGCGCGAGATGCGGCTGGGCGCGTCGGTGCGCATCAGCCCCGAGGCGCTGCTCGACTGGCAGCGCGAGCGCGAGAGCCCGACCGGGGCCGAGGCCGAGGCCCGGCTCCAGAACGAGAAGCGGGCGCGGGAGCGGGCGCGCCGCGCCGTCGCGGCGGTGGCGCGATGAGGCCCCGGGACAGGAGGTCGGGCGCGCCGGCCCCTCGGCTGATCAGCACCAGCGTGGGTCAGGACGACCTGATCCGCCTGCTGGCGACCCGGAACCCGCATCGGAGGGGAACCCCGGCCCACGACCGCCATCGGCGGATCACCAGCGGCATGCGGGTGAGGGACTACGTGGCGCTTTCGCCGGTCCGGCGCGACGCGCTGGCCGAGCTGGTCGTCGCGCAGCGGATGGGCGTGATCGGCTTCGAGAGAGCGGCCCGATGACCCGGCCGATGCGCGAGCACGACCAGGCCCAGCTGCTGACCAGCGGGGTCCGTCAGGACGACATCATCGTGCTGCGGAGCCGCGACAACCCGCATCCCGAGTGGACCAAGGCCCACGGCCACCACGACCGGCTGCGGACGGGCATGCGCGTGAGCGACTACGTCGCGCTCTGCCCAGACAGGACCACGGCCCTCGCGGAGCTGGCGTTCGCCCATCGCCGGGGGATCGTCGGGTTCGTTGCGGGGCCGTCGCGATGAGCGGCGCGGACGAGGCCGAGCCGGCGGACGTGATCCTGCCGACGGGCGACCCGCGGCTGATGGACGTCATCGTCCTGACGAGCCTGGCCAACCCGCATCCGCCCTACACCGCGGCGCACGCGCGCCACGAGAGCCTGCGGGTCGTGACCAGCGTGCACGAGTACGTGGCGCTGGCCCCCGACCCCGACACGGCGATGGACGAGCTGACCGTCGCCTACCAGCGGCACCTCATCAACTTCGGATGGGCGACGCGGCACTGATCCAAGAAGTACCCTCCGGCCCGCTGCAGAGGAAAGCGGGCCGGAGAGGCTTCCCATCCGCCGCCAGCCAGGCGCGGGAGGATCATCAGCGTACTTGGTCACGGCACACCTAGAAGGGTAGTATAGCGTGGAAGACATGGCACGTAAAGCCGCGGCGGACGACTGCGCGACCGCGGAGAACTACACTGAATCTACTTCGAACGCCAGTGCACCTCGCGCTGCGGACCCCCCGGCACCTGCGGACGCGCCCGAGACGCCCGAGGCGCGGCTCCTCGCGCTGTTCCGGGGGGCCGAGACGCATCACGGCACGTACGACGCCGCGGCCGTCGCGGCGCAGGAGCCGGCCGCCGGGGCGAAGGTCGAGATCAAGGACGTCGGCGGCGGCGTGCGGACGCTCAAGGAGCCGCCGACCGCGGAGATGTGGCGTCGTCACCTCGCCGGCGAGCGCCCGCTCGGCGTCAGCCCCGTCAGGGCGGACGGCACGGCGAGCTGGGGCGCGATCGACGTCGACAAGTACGACGGCGACGCCGCCGAGCGCCTGAGGGGCCTTGCCGCCCGCGCGGCCGAGATGCGGCTGCCGCTGATCGTCTGCCGGTCGAAGTCGGGCGGCGCGCACCTCTACCTCTTTCTGACGGAGCCGGTGTCCGCGGAAAAGGTTCAGGCGGCGCTTCGCGGATGCCTGCGGTCCCTTGGCCTCCTGGACGACACGGAGATCTTCCCCAAGAAGGCCGAGCCGAACCGGAGCGGCTGGATCAACATGCCGTACTTCCGCTCCGGGCCGGAGGGCGACGCCGGCGACCGGTTCGCGCTCAAGCCCGACGGGCTCGAGATGACCGTGCACGAGTTCGCCGACGCGGCGGAGCGCGGGGCCGTGGCGCCGTCCGCGCTGGCGGCCCTCGCAGCCTCGTCGGCGCCCTCGGGGCGGCGGGCCTCGGCGGCGGCGTCCGGCGGCGGCGGAGGGGCCGGCGCGCCCGCGCAGGCGGAGGGCGCGGCCCATGCGGCGGCCGAGCTGAAGCGGCTTGCCGCGGAGCTTCGCGCCACGGCGGAGGGCGGCCGCAACGAGCGGCTCAACAGGGCCGGCTTCGCCATGGGGCCGATGGTTGCGGCCGGGTGGGTGGACCGGGGCTCCGTCTTGAACGCGCTCTCCGACGCCGCCCGCTCGGCGGGGATGGACTTTGACGAGATCGGCAGCACCCTGAATCGCGCCATCGACGACGGCGCGGCGCGCGGTGCAGTGCCCGAGATCGGCGGCCTGCGCGTCGAGCGGGTCGTGTTCGTCGAGGGGGGCCGGGAGAAGCTCTGCGAGCTCACGCTGGCGCACGGCGATCTGCGCGGCGAGGTCAGCCTGCTCGCCACGCATGCCGTCTACTACAACCGGGTCAAGGAGCAGACCTACAGCCAGCTCGGCTGGGTTCCGCCGCCACAGAAGGCCGCCGAGTGGGAGCGGCTTCTGAGCGAGGCTTCTCGCGGGGCGGAGGTGCGGCAGGTCGAATCGGACAGCTCGGTGAGCGGTCTCGTGATGTACGACCTCTGCGAGTTTCTGAGGTCGCGCGGCAAGGCCGACAACAAGGAGGAGATCCTCTTGAAGAAGCCCTGGTACGACGACGTGGAGGGCATGCACTACTTCCGCATGGTCGATCTCGCCGAGTTCCTGGAGAAGAAGTCGCGTCCGGAGTACCGCGGACTGACCCAGGTCGATCTGTCGAAGCATCTGAGGGCGGCGTGCGGGGGGGTCTCGCCCGGCGGTGGCGAGTCCAGGACCAAGAACCTTGGCAGCAAGGGTGGGGTGGTTCGAGTGCGCCGGGTGGCCGAGGCGGCTCTGGCGCCACGGGAGCTGGCGGAGGGCGAGGAGATCCCGCTGCCGCCCATCGCAACCTATCCGCTCTGAGTCGCGATAACGCCGGGGGCTTAATGGCGGCGTTACGTAACGCCTGCGCAGCGTTATCGGCAGTACGCCGGGGTTGCCTACCGGGGTTTAGGTAACGCTCCCCGTCGGAAAGTAACGCGCTCGCTTTCCGCGAGCGTTACCGCAGAAAGCCTCGGTTCCCAGCGTATAAACGTATGCGGTAACGCTGTAACGTCGAAACGCCTCGCGCGGCGCGCGCGTATGTATGCAGGGGTGAGGGTAGCGTAACGGGCGGCCCCCGGCAGATTAGCTTCATCGGACCAGTCTCAAACATAGCAAAGGCATCAGCATGGCCAGAATAACACCACCCCCCGGCACCAATCGCCTGCCGACGATCGAGGTGCGCGGCATGGAGCGTGGGCCCGACGGCGACGTGCTCAGCGTGGCGGTCAAGAGCGAGGAGCAGCGCGAGACAGGTACCGGGCCGGTGTCGCGGGCCGAGTTCCGCGGCACCATGAGGATCCGATTGGACGCTGCGCGAGACGAGAACAGGTTCGTGCGCGCGGTGAAGCATGTTCTCGGCTACTGGCCGGCTACACCCCGGCCCAACAAATGGGGCGAGCATGTCGCCCGCGGAGTGACGCAGTGCGAGGCCAGCGGTCGCGTCACATTCACCACCAAGGCTCGCCCCGCCGACGACGCCTGGCCCGACCCCGTTTAGAGCTGGTTCTCCGTCGCCCGCCGCGGACCCTGGGACGCCGCCTGAGCCCCTCGCCGCGCCGGCCTCGGCCGCCCTAGCCGCCGCGCGCCGCCAAGGCTCCTGCGTCCCGCCAGCGACGCGCGTCCGGGCTCGGGCGACTGCGGCAAAAGAACAGCCGAGGTCCGCGCCACCTTTTCCCGACGCGACGGCGCGGCCGGGCCGCGTCGCCCGACCCCGGCGCGCCATCACGTTTTGTCCGCAAAGCGTCGGTGGCCCCGGCCCGACCCTCGGCGGATTTTTTGCGCAGAGACCGTCCGACCCTCGGCCGGCCGCGACCGCGTCGTCGCATCCGGGGCGAGCGCTCGCCCGCGAGGCCCCGGGCGCCGCGATCGCCCGAGGGGCAGGGGTCCGCCGACCACATCGGGCCATGCCCGAGCCCGACTCCCCACGGCCGTCGCAGGCGGCGACTGCGCCGTATCAGGGCGCAAACTCCAAACCCGGAGCAACTCGGAAAAACCTGCTGGCAGCTATACTTAAGCCGCGCCCGACGCTATACTTAGCCGGCTCAACCTAATAAGCGCACAAATATGGCCCCCGCATACCCCTCTGAAGGCCGGCCGGCGTCGGGCTTTCGCCCGCTTGGCGGCCGAACGCAGCGGACCCGCGTCACGAACGGCACGGCGACCATCCCCGGCGTCGACGGGCGGACGCTCTGGGCGCGCCGCCTTCGCGACCTGCTCGCGATCTACGCCTCCGACCTCGGCGGCGCGGAGAACATGACCGAGGCCGAGAAGTCTCTGGTGCGCCGGGCCGCGACCCTGTCCGTGGAGCTGGAGCTGCTGGAGCAGCGCTTCGCCGCCAGCGGCAAGGGTGCCAGCGCGCCGGACCTCGACCTCTACGGCCGCATGACCAACACGCTGCGGCGGCTTCTGGAGTGCACCGGGCTGGAGCGCCGCGCCCGCGACGTCACGCCGTCGCTCGCCCAGTACCTCGACCTGACGCGGGGGGCCGACGACCGGTGACGTAGGACGACCGACCCTCGGCCTCTCAGGGGTGGTCAAAAGTCGCCCGAGGGCCGCGGCGGATCGGATCCCGTTTTCGCACGGCGCGCACCCCGTCAGGTCTTTTCGCTTAATCGCGCGGAGCCGCAATGAACACGACAGTGACCATCCGCCGGGCCATGGAGGACCCCAACCTGCTCGGCGCGACGCTCGCCGGGCCGAGCTGGGCCACGTGGCGGATGCTGCTCGCCGCGGCCATGGGCGAGCGCCTCCGCGACGACGAGACGGAGAGCTTCCGCGCGCTGACCGGACGGTCCGCACCCCCGGCCCGCGCCGCCGACGAGGTGGTCGTCGTGGCCGGCCGGCGAGCCGGGAAGACGCGCGCCATGGCGGCGCTGGCGGTCTACCTCGCCGGGATGCGCGACTACACCTCGCGGCTGGCGCGTGGCGAGCGCGCCGTGGTGCTGATCATCGCGCCCGACACGCGGCAGGCGCGCGTGCTGCTCGACTACGCCGTCGGCATGCTGGAGGCGACGCCGGTGCTGGCCCAGCTGGTAGCCGAGAAGACGGCCGACACCCTCTCGCTGACGACCGGGATCGACATCAAGGTGCGCGCCGCCAGCTTCCGCCGACTGCGCGGACTGACCGCGGTCGCCATCCTCGCCGACGAGGCGTGCTTCTGGAGCACCGAGGAGGACGGGGCCAACCCGGACTCGGAGATCCTGAACGCGGTGCGCCCAATGCTGGCGACGACCGGCGGCCCGCTGGTGATCATCTCGTCGCCCTACGCGCGGCGCGGCGAGGTCTACGAGATGTGGCGCGCCCACCACGGCGACGCTGGCGACCCGGCCATCCTCGTGGCGCAGGGCGCGAGCCGCGACTTCAACCCGAGCCTGCCCGAGGCCGTAGTCCGCCGCGCGATGGAGCGCGACCCGGCGGCGGCGCGCGCCGAGTACCTCGGCCTCTGGCGCGACGACGTGGAGACCTTCGTCGCGAGGGAGGCCGTGGAGGCCTGCGTCGAGGCCGGGCGACGCGAGCGCTCGCCGCGCCCCGGCATCACCTACCTCGGCTTCGTGGACCCGTCCGGCGGCGGCCAGGACAGCATGACGCTCGCCGTCGCCCACCACGACGGCGGCCGGCTCGTGCTCGACGCGGTGAGGGAGGCCCGCCCGCCGTTCTCGCCGGAGAGCGTTGTGGCCGACTTCGCCGGCCTGCTGGCGCAGTACCGCGTGCGGCGCATCGTGGGCGACCGCTACGCGGGCGAGTGGCCACGAGAGGCGTTCCGGCGCCACGGCGTGACCTACGACACGTCCGAGAGGACCAAGTCGGACATCTACCGCGACCTGCTCCCCCGGCTGAACTCGGGCGACGTGGCGCTGCTCGACGACGACCGGCTCAAGAATCAGCTCTCGGGACTGGAGCGGCGCGTCGCCCGCGGCGGCCGAGACACCATCGACCACGGCCCCGGCGGCCACGACGACCTCGCCAACGCGGCGGCCGGCGCGCTGATGCTCGCGAGCGACGCGGTGCGCCGGCACGAGGTCCTGTGGGGCGGCGTCGGCGCGACCGGCGGCCTCAGCCTCAGGTCGCTGAACAAGAAGCGTGCGTGGCACCGCGGGCCGGGGGTGTCCGCCGTCGACGGCGGGCCGACGCCCGCCCGATGCCCCGACCCGAAGCACCACTGAGCCCTAGCAAGGAGACCAGCCATGAGCACTGTGCCGAACCTTAAGAGCCCGAGCCCGAGCCTGCACGAGGGCATGATCGAGCGCCACGCTGCCCGCGACAACGGCGGCCGGCCGCTGCTCGACGCCGACCCGGCGCTCGCCGCGCTGCGCGACGCCATGGCCCGCGGGCGCGCCGCCGCCGAGAAGGCCCGGCGCGTGGCCGAGGCCATGCTGCGGAACGAGATGGAGACGGTCCCGGCGCGTCATCGGCGCCTTCGCGACGAGAGCCACAAGCTCTCGCAGGCCGTGCTGCCGCTTTTCGACCGCGCGCTGGCCGAGGCCCGGCGCACGCTGGACGACATCGAGCGGCGCACCGGCCGCCCGCCTGCGCCGACCGGCGCGGCCGAGGTCGCGCTCGCGGGCGAGATCAGGGCGCGGCTGGCGTCGATGCCCCCGGAGAAGCGGCGCGCCGCCCTGAGGCAGGCGCTGGACGCCGGCGACGACACCCTGCACGCCGCGGCGCTGCACGGCCCGGCGATGCTGACGGGGATGGAGCCCGCGGAGCTGGAGGTGCTGCGCGCGACGTGGCGCGAGGCGCGGCACGGGGCCGAGATGGAGCGGGCGCGCCGCCTGAGCGCGGCGGTCGCGGACGCCGAGCGGGGTGGGTCGCTGCTGATGACCTACACGGCTGGGCTGGCGAACGACCGCATCATCGCGGAGGCGGAGAGGGCCGAGCGCGCGGTGCTGGAGGCGATCGCCGGTTAGCTCGCTTCCGCGAGGCGAATGTTAGGAACTGTTGACACAGCTCCGCATCGCGCCGCGACTTGCCCCAAGTGTCTCACGGAAAGCGTATGCTGCGCGTGACAAAACTTGGTGGGCGAATCGTCGATGCAGGAAATGATCCGGGCAGTGGTTGTCTCGCTCGTCCCAGCTGGGGCCGCCGCCCTGCTGGCTTCGCTACTTGGAGTTTTCGGGCCCAGCGAGCCGGCGGCATACATCAACTGGCAGAGCGTCAGCTTCACCAACGCATACATTCAATCTTTGGACTACAAGCCAGGGACATATGCTGATGCGCGCATAGTCGGGACACGCGTGGCCGTAAACGTGGAGATCAGAAACGATACATCGGTGAGGCTCAAAGATGTGCAGTTGATGGCCAGCAACAAGATCGAGAGCGCGGTAATACTTGGTAAGTATCCATCCGAAGGCCAAGAGCTTAAGAGGGAGGACGAGAGGATAGACCTTCCCGATGTTCAGCCAAAATCGCGGATGGAGATTGGTCTGATTTTGAGGGCATCTGGAGGAGAGTTGCCGGTCCAGGTCTTATCGGAAGGGCGCCAGATCGATTTGCGCTCGACTCGGATCAATTTGGACAGCTTCGGCTTCAAGAGCGCGGCTCTCAACCGGCCATGGGTTGAAATAGCGATTGTTTCGGGCATCGGGATTTTTGGGTTCTTTAGTTTGGCATTTGGCCTGCCTATTGCGGTCAGCATGCTGCGCAAGGCGTTCTCAGCGCCGTGACCGAACAAGCAGATGCCCCGTGGCGTAGAGCGCGAGGCATATTAGGCTGGTTTTAGGCCAAGCCCGGCGGCGCGGAAGGGTCCCCGGCTAAGTGCCTGCGAAACCTAGGTAATTTGGCGCTCCCAAGGGGACTCGAACCCCTGTTTTCGCCGTGAGAGGGCGACGTCCTAGACCGCTAGACGATGGGAGCGTTTCGCGCGGCGCACCCTATAGCCGCGATCGGCGGCGGCGGCAAGCCTCGGGCGCGACAATTCGAGGACGGCGAGGCTCCCCGGCGTCGCCGCGGGGCGCGCGCGGCGACCTCGCGACAGTGCGGCGCGAGGCACGCGTCAGCGCAGCGGGGGCGCGGAGGGGCCGCCGGGGGCGAGGTCGAGGCGGCCGGTCTCGGTCAGCGTCGCGGCGTCGACCACATGGACGCTGAGGCGGCCGTCGCGCTCGACGGTGACGAGGATGCGGCCGGCGTCGGCGGCGGTGGAGACCACCCGGGCGCCTTCGGGGAGCGCCAGCGCGCGCTCGACGAACCTCGTCGGGGCAGGCGTCGACTTGACGACGCGGTACGCGATCACCGAGATCAGCGCGAGAAAGCCCACGCCCATCGTCAGGCCGCCGACCATCGTCAGCCTGCGGAGGCGGGCGTAGACCCGCTGGACGCGGGGATCCTCCTCGTCCGCGCCATCACCGAAAGGGGCTCCGTTCGAGCCGCCGTGCGCCGTCATGTCTCAATCCGTTCCTGAAGAGCCGGCGGCCCCCGGCGTGCTGTCGGTCGTCGCCGGCCCGGACGACGCCGGCGAGCGGATCGACCGTTTTCTCGCCGCCCGGCTGCCGGACCTGTCCCGCGCCCGCCTGCAGGCGCTGATGCGCCAGGGAGCCGTCTCGGCGGGCGCGCGGACGCTAGAGGACCCCTCCGCACGGGTCAACGCGGGCGAGACCTATGTGGTGGCCGCGCCGCCGCCGGCGCCCGCCGCGCCGCAGGCGCAGGCGATCGCGCTCAGCGTCGTGTTCGAGGACGATCACCTCATCGTCATCGACAAGCCCGCGGGCCTCGTGGTGCACCCGGCCGCAGGCCACGCGGACGGCACGCTCGTCAACGCCCTGCTCGCCCATTGCGGCGCGAGCCTGTCCGGCGTCGGGGGCGTGGCGCGCCCCGGAATCGTGCACCGGCTCGACAAGGACACCAGCGGGCTGATGGTGGTGGCGAAGCATGACCTCGCCCACCGGGCGCTGAGCGCGCAGTTCGCCGACCACGGCCGCACCGGCCCGCTGGTGCGGTCCTACTGCGCCTTCGTCTGGGGCCTGCCGCGGCATCCCCGCGGCGTGGTGGACGCCCCGCTCGGCCGTAGCGAGCGCAACCGCGAGAAGATCGCGATCCGCAGCGACGGGCGGTTCGCCGTCACCCACTGGGAGACGCTCGAGCGCTTCGAGGCGTCGGAGGCGAGCCTCGTGGAGTGCCGGCTCGAGACCGGGCGCACGCACCAGATCCGCGTGCACATGGCCTCGCTCGGCCACCCGCTGATGGGCGACGCGGTCTATGGCGCGAGCCACCGGACCAAGGCCTCGAAGCTCGACGGCGGCGCCCGCGCCGCGCTGCTCGGGCTTGGCCGGCAGGCGCTGCACGCCGCCGTGCTCGGCTTTGCGCACCCGGCGACCGGCGAGACCCTGTTGTTCGAGAGCGCGCTCCCCGACGACCTCGCGGCCCTCGCGCACGCGCTGAAGGCCCGGCCGGATCATTGAGAAGATCAAAGATCGGCCATGCGCAAACGCACGGCGCCGTGAAGCGATTTGACACCTTTCGGCCACGCCTCGCGTTATACTGCGGACAACAGAGCGATCGGCGCATCCCGCGGTCGCGACAGGGCCTGCCGCAAGGGCGGGGGCCCCAGACGAAGGAGACGCATATGGCCTCGGCCGCACTCCCAATCCTTGTAAGCGACAACGGTCTCTCGAAGTATCTCGACGAGATCCGCAAGTTTCCGATGCTGGAGCCGCAGCAGGAGTACATGCTCGCCAAACGCTGGCGCGAGCATGGCGACCGCGACGCGGCCCACAAGCTCGTCACCAGCCACCTCCGCCTCGTCGCCAAGATCGCGATGGGCTACCGCGGCTACGGCCTGCCGATCGGCGAGGTCGTGTCCGAGGGCAACGTCGGCCTGATGCAGGCGGTGAAGCGCTTCGAGCCCGAGAAGGGCTTCAGGCTCGCGACCTACGCGATGTGGTGGATCCGCGCCTCGATCCAGGAATACATCCTGCGATCCTGGTCGCTGGTGAAGATGGGCACCACCGCGAACCAGAAGAAGCTGTTCTTCAACCTGCGCAAGGCGAAGAGCCAGATCTCGGCGCTGGACGAGGGCGACCTCCGTCCGGACCAGGTCAAGCAGATCGCGGTCAAGCTCGGCGTCAACGAGCAGGACGTGGTGGACATGAACCGCCGTCTCGGCGGCGACGCCTCGCTCAACGCGCCGTTGCGCGAAGACGAAGGCTCCTCGGAGTGGCAGGACTGGCTGGTCGACGACAGCGACAGCCAGGAGAGCCGCCTCGTGGAGAACGAGGAGCTCGACAACCGCCGCCAGGCGCTCTCGGGCGCGCTGACGGTGCTGAACGACCGTGAGCGCCGCATCTTCGAGGCGCGGCGCCTCGCGGACGATCCGCTGACGCTGGAAGAGCTGTCGAGCGAGTTCGGCGTGTCGCGCGAACGCGTGCGCCAGATCGAGGTGCGCGCCTTCGAAAAGGTGCAGGACGCGGTCCGCAAGAACGTCGCGGAGATCGAGGCGCGGGCTTAAGCCGCCCCGCCTTACGCGCTGCCTTATTGATAGGGCCGCCACGGAACGCCGTGGCGGCCTTATTTCATGCTCGCCTGTCCGTCGAGGCGTTTGGATAAGCGCTTACGGCGCGACGAAGACGATCGTCGAGCCCCAAGGGCCGGTCACGGTCAGGCCGCGCTCGTCGCGGAGGCTGCGAACGCCGCGCGCCTCCAGGCGGGCGGCGACGGGGTCGAGCGCGTTTGCGTCCGGCAGGATCGCCTCGAACGACCGCAGTCCGGCCGAGCCCTCGGGCGCCGGCCCGCGCCCGCGCGACGACCAGACGTTCGCGGCCACGTGGTGGTGGTAGCGCCCGCGCTCATGAACAGCGCGCCGGGATAGGTCGTGGTGAGGGCGAAGCCGACGGCGTCGATCCAGAAGCTGCGCGCGGCCGCGAGATCCCCGACCTGGAGATGGACGTGGCCGACGACGGTTCCCGCCGGCATCGCGGCGTCGAGATCGACGCCGGGCGAGAGCTCGGCGAGCACCTCCTGCGCAGCCATCGGCTCGGTCGCCATCCTGAGCGCGCCGTTGCGGTAGGGCCATTCGGCCTTGGGACGGTCGCGGTAGATTTCGAGCCCGTTGCCGTCGGGGTCGTCGAGGTAGAGCGCCTCGCTCACCAGATGGTCCGACGCGCCGATCCGCAGGCGGTCGCGGGCGAGCCGCGCGAGCACGACGGCGAGGTCGCGCCGCTCCGGCAGCAGGATCGCGACGTGGAACAGACCGGGGGCGTCCTTGGGCTTCGGTCGGGCCCCCGGCGTCTCCGCCAAGCGGAGGACAGCCGAGCCGCCGGTCCCGCCGAGCGTTGCGACCCGCGCTTCGCGGTCGAGCGTTCGAAGCCCGACCACGTCTTCATAGAAGGCGACCGAACGTCCGAGATCGGAGACGGCGAGTTCGGCGACGCCGAGGCGCAAGCCGTCGGGAAGGGTGGGTGAAGCGGATGCGGCGTCGACCATTGTGGGGTGATCCTGTGTGGCTCCCCGAGATATCGGCTCGCCTTCGAAGACCCGCTACCCGATTGACCTTGCGCCATTGCAAGGTCATGCCGGACCATAGGCCGTTCAGCGCCCGCGCATGTCCCGCAGGCGCCTTCAGCCGTCGCCGCCGCCAGGTTGCGCCCTCCGCCTTGCCACGCCGGTCCCGATCCGATAGCAAGCCGCGGGAGAACCCCGGCTCTCCCGAGCCGGGGTCTTTTTTTGCCCTCGGCCGGTCAGGCGGAAGGATTTGCAAGATGGCGAACGTCGTCGTGGTCGGCGCCCAGTGGGGCGACGAAGGCAAGGGCAAGATCGTCGACTGGCTGTCGGAGAAGGCGGACGTCGTGGTCCGCTTCCAGGGCGGCCACAACGCGGGCCACACCCTCGTCATCGACGGCGTGACCTACAAGCTCAGCCTGCTGCCCTCCGGCGTGGTGCGGAAGAACAAGCTCTCGATCATCGGCAACGGCGTGGTGGTCGATCCGCACGCGCTGGCCGACGAGATCGGCCGCCTGCAGGGGCAGGGCGTCGAGCTGACGCCCGACAACCTCAAGGTCGCGGACAACGCCACGCTGATCCTGTCGGTGCACCGCGAGCTCGACGCCCTGCGCGAGGACTCCAGCGAAGGCACCCGCATCGGCACCACCAAGCGGGGCATCGGCCCGGCTTATGAGGACAAGGTCGGCCGCCGCGCCATCCGCGTGCGCGACCTCGCCAACCTGCCGACCCTGAAGCCCAAGATCGAGCGACTGCTCAGCCACCACAACGCGCTGCGCCGGGGCTTCAACCTGCCAGAGCTCACCGTCGACGCGATCTACGACGAGCTGGCTTCGGCGGCTCCGAAGGTGCTGCCCTACGTCGCCGCGACCTGGGAGCTGCTGGAGCAGCGCCGCCGCGCCGGCGACCGCATCCTGTTCGAGGGCGCGCAGGGCGCGCTGCTCGACGTCGACCACGGCACCTACCCGTTCGTCACCTCGTCCAACACCTGCGCCGGCCAGGCCGCGACCGGTTCGGGCCTCGGGCCGCGCGCCATCGGCTACGTGCTCGGCATCGCCAAGGCCTACACCACCCGCGTGGGCGAAGGCCCGTTCCCGACCGAGCTGACGGACGAGATCGGCCGCAGGCTCGGCGAGCGCGGTCACGAGTTCGGCACCGTCACCGGCCGTCCGCGCCGCTGCGGCTGGTTCGACGCGGTGGCGCTGCGCCAGACCGCGAGCGTGTCCGGCATCGACGGCATCGCGCTCACCAAGCTCGACGTGCTCGACGGTTTCGACGAGATCAAGGTCTGCGTCGGCTACGAGCTCGACGGCGGCCAGATCAACCGCCTGCCGGCGAGCCAAGGGTCTCAGGCGCGCGTGAAGCCGATCTACGAAACCATCGAAGGCTGGAAGGGCACGACCGCGGGCGCCCGCTCCTGGGCCGACCTGCCGGCGCAGGCCATCAAGTACGTGCGACGAATCGAGGAGCTGATCGAGTGCCCCGTGGCGCTGGTGTCCACCTCTCCGGAGCGCTCCGACACGATTCTCGTGGCTGACCCCTTCGAAGACTGAAAAACGCCGCGACTCCGTGTCTTCCCGGCCCTCGACGAGGGCCGGGCGCTGCCGTATGTCCTGATTCATGGCGGATTATTTCCCAGTTCTCTCGCGCGCCGTCGCGGGACTCGAGACCAACACGGGCGAGAACCGGCGCGCGGTCTATGAACGCGCGCGCGCCGCGATCATCCGGCAGTTGCGCAGCATCGACCCTCCGATCGCCGAGGAGGACATCGCCCGCGAGCGGATGCAGCTCGAAGAGGCGATCCGCAAGGTCGAGGCCGCCCACGCGCCCGCTCCGGCGGCCGCGCCCGAGCCGCCGCGCGCGCCGGAACCTCCAGTCGCGGCCAAGGCCGCCGCGGCCGCTGCGTCCCCCGCCCAGCCGAAGGCCGAGGACCGGCCCGCGAACCGCCCCGCGGCCCGCGCCGACGGCCGTCCCATCGTTCGCGCCGCGGGCGAGCGCGCCGATGCTCCGAAGGCGCGGCGCTCCGGCTTGCTGGTCGCGCTGGCGGCGCTCGTCGTGATCGCAGTGGTCGCCGGCGCCGTCGCGGGCCGCCAGCAGATCGCCGCGCTGTTCAACGGCGGATCCTCCCAGACGGCGTCGGTCGAGACCGCGAAGACCGATGCCCCGGCCTCCACGCCGCAGAACGCCCCCAAGGCCGACGGCGGCAAGGACAGCGACCGCCTGCTCGACGAGCCGGCGCCGGCGCCCACGCCGCAAGCCCCGTCGACGGACGTCGCCCGCGCCCCCGAACCCACCGCGCCCGCGCCGCAGGCTGAGCCGGCCCCCGCCCCGCAAGCTCCCGCCGCCGCGCCGACGGCCGCCTCGCCAGCTCCGCCGGCTGAGACCCGACCGCAGCCGGGTCCGCTCGTGGCCCAGCGCGCGATCCTCTACGAAGAGGGCTCCGACCAGCAATCAGGCGAGCAGACCGAGGGCACGGTGCTGTGGCGCACCGAGTCCGTGAACGCCGGGCAGAGCCAGCCGCTCGAGACCGCGATCCGCGGCGACATCGACATCCCGGCCCGCAAGATCAAGGCGACGATCACGATCCGCCGCAACGCCGACGCCACCCTGCCGGCCAGCCACACCATCGAGGTGCAGTTCCGGTTGCCGGAGAACTTCGCCAACGCCGGCGTCGCCAACGTGCCGGGGATCCTTATGAAGGCCGACGAAGCGACGCGCGGCGCGCCGGTGCAGGGGCTGTCGGTGCGCGTCACCAACGGCTTCTTCCTGATCGGCCTGTCCAACATCGAGAACGAGCGCACGCTGAACGAGCAGCTTCTGCGCGATCGCGGCTGGCTCGACATCCCAATCCTCTACGACAACGGCCGCCGCGCGGTGCTGACCCTCGAGAAGGGCACGCCGGGAACCCAGGCTTTCGCCGACGCCTTCGGCGCCTGGGGCGGCTCGACCTCCGGCGGCGCGCAGCAGTAGCCCGAGCGCTGGTCGCTGCAGATTAAGCTTAATCTGCGATAGGGCCGCTCAGCCGCCGCTTGCGGCCCGTCTGTTGAGGCCCCCTCAAGTCGATCGATGTATAACCCCCAACAACGCGGGGTCTTTCAAAACGTAATAGCTGGCGCGGCGTCCGGGGTAATCGGATGGCGCCCGCCCGCCTCGCGACGGCGCGAGAGCGATGGGACAGGCGCGATGGCGGTGATCCGGGGGACCGACAACAACGACACTCTGGAGAGCGGCGGCGCGTCGCCGGGGCCGAACGAACTGCTGGGCCTCGGCGGCGCCGACACGCTTTGGGGAGCCTTTGACGGCGACACGTTGCGCGGCGGCGACGGCGAAGATTTACTGGTGGCTGATGATCTCGATCGGATCGTCGTGGACGGCGGGGCCGGCGACGACACGATCTTGGCGGAGGCGTGGTCCGGCGACCGGGTCACCATCGACGGCGGCGACGGCCTGGACACGCTGCTCGTCGATACCGGCTATTACCTGAACTCGGAGATCTCGAACATCGAGCGGATCGAGTTCTCGCCGCAGGGAAATGTCTATTTGTTCGGGAGCCAGTTCGAAGCGCTCGATGTGGTTTTTGTTGGGGCGCGGGGCGGCTACGGCCAGCTATGGCTGGTCGCTGATCCTGACCGCTCATCGCTTAACGCCTCCTCCCTACGCTTCGAAGGTCACGGCGGCATTTTCCAGACGGTGCTGATCGGCAGGGCCGGAAGCGCCGATCGTATCGTCGGATCTGATTACGACGACCTCATCCTCGGCGAAGGAGGAGGAGACCGGTTGATCGGCGGACTGGGCAACGACTTCTACAGTCACGTCGGCTCGAACGACGCGATCGTCGAGCGCGCTGATGGCGGCTATGACGGAGTTTTTGCGGACGTTGACTGGCGGCTGGGAGCGAACATCGAAGAGCTCGGGTTGAGGGACGGCGTAGCGATCAGCGCGATCGGCAACGCCCTCGACAACGTCCTCCGGGGGAACTCGAACGCCAACATCCTCGTCGGCCGCGGCGGCGCCGACACCATGCGCGGCGGCGCAGGAGACGACGTCTACACCGTCGACTCGTCCGACGACGTGGTCGAGGAAGCGAAGGGGGACGGGATCGATACGGTTCGGGCGACGGCGGATTTCGCCTTCGGCTCCGGCCAGGAGATCGAGATCCTGCGTGGATTGGGCAAGGCCGGCCTGCAACTGCGCGGGAACGGCTTCGACAACAGGATCATCGCCTCGAACGGTGACGATCTCTTGCGCGGCTACAACGGCGCGGACTGGCTGAAGGGCCGCGGGGGCGACGACACGCTGATGGGCGGCCTGGGGGTCGATACGCTCGACGGCGGCGCAGGTGCTGACTCGTTCCGCTTCGCGGAGGCGCCGAACGGCGAAGTGGACGTCATCCGGACGTTCGACGCGTCCGAAGACCGCCTCGTGCTCGACGACCGAGCCTTCACTGCCTTTACCAAAGGCGCGACGACCGCCGCCGACATCTACGAACACCTGCTGTTCGACGCGCGGACGGGCGAGATCGCCTACGACGCCGAGAGCGACGGCGGCTGGGTCGTGTTTGCGCGGATCCAGCACCTGACCGGCATCCTTGACGCGACAAGCGTCGTCATCGTCTGAGCCGGCGGACTGGCGGACGCGGCGAGATCGACCCGCCGCGGGGGTTAATCACATCGCAGCCGTGGCCTGCGGCTGCTGCTCAACGAGCGCGCGACGGAGCTTCTCAAGCGCGCGGTTCTCGATCTGGCGGACGCGTTCTTTCGAGATTCCGAGCCGCTCGCCCAGCGCCTCCAGCGTCACGGCGTTCTCTGCCAGCCGGCGGGCGCGAACGATCTTCAGCTCGCGCTCGTTCAGCACGGTGAGGGCGGATCGCAGCCAGCGCACGCGGCGCTCGCCGTCGATCGAGTCGCCCACCGTTTCGTCCGGGAGCGGCTGCGTGTCGACCAGGAAGTCCATGCGCTCGGACGACGAGTTCGGGTCGCTGTCGACCATCGGCGCGTTCAGCGACATGTCGGGGCCGGACAGCCGCGAGTCCATCACCGCGACGTCCTTGACCGAGACGCCGACCGCTTCCGCGATCTTGGTGTGCAGCGCGCCCGGCATCATCGCCTCGCCGGTGCGGCTAAGGCGGGCCCGCAGGCGGCGAAGGTTGAAGAACAGCGCCTTCTGGGCGGAACTGGTGCCGCCGCGAACGATCGACCAGTTGCGGAGGATGTGGTCCTGGATCGCCGCACGGATCCACCACGTGGCGTAGGTGGAAAACCGCACTTCACGCTCCGGCTCGAATCGGGCGGCGGCCTCCAGAAGGCCGACGTGGCCTTCCTGGATCAGGTCGGGCATCGGAAGGCCGTAGTGGCGGAAGCGGGCCGCGATCGCGATGACCAGACGCATATGGGCGGCGGCGAGACGGTGCAGCGCCTGCTCGTCCTTCTGGTCTTTCCATTGGACGGCCAGATCATGTTCTTCCTGCCGTTCGAGGAAGGGCGCCTCCATGGCGGCCCGAACGAAGCGGCGGCGAACTCCGGCCATCTGCGACATCTCGGCACTCCCCGTTGGCGCCATCGTCGCGACGGCGTTCACGTGAGGCCAAACGCGCGGGACCATAAAAAGGACATGGCGCCGCTGGAAATGCGCGATCACGAAACCGTGATCGCGCAGCTTCAAGGCCTTGAAGGTCTGCCCGGCGCGCTACCACGCACGCGTGGAACAAAGAAAAGCCCGGCGGAGCCGGGCTTTTCGCATTCCTGGAAGAGACA
Source organism: Methylopila sp. 73B (assembly GCF_000526315.1). NCBI lineage: Bacteria > Pseudomonadati > Pseudomonadota > Alphaproteobacteria > Hyphomicrobiales > Methylopilaceae > Methylopila > Methylopila sp. 73B. Next base: position 3,816,636 of record NZ_JAFV01000001.1, read on the forward strand.
GCCGCCAGCGATCAGGCGGCCTCGTCCTGTTCGGCCTCGGCTTCGACCTCGATCTCCTCTGCCTTGCCGCCGCGGCGCGGGCCCTTGGCGAGCTGCGCCTCGATCAGCTTCTGCGCCTCGATGTCGCTCAGCCGTTCGGCGGCGGCCACTTCGCGCATCATGCGGTCGAGAGCCGATTCATAGAGCTGGCGCTCGGAGTAGGACTGCTCCGGCTGGGTGTCGGCGCGGTACAGGTCGCGGACCACCTCGGCGATCGCGATCATGTCGCCCGAGTTGATCTTCGCTTCGTATTCCTGGGCGCGACGGCTCCACATGGTCTTCTTCACGCGGGCCCGGCCGGTCAGCGTCTCGAGCGCCTTGGCGACGACCGTCGGCTCCGAGAGCTTGCGCATGCCGGCGCTGGTGATCTTCGCGACGGGCACGCGAAGGGTCATCTTGTCCTTCTCGAAGCTGATGACGAAGAGCTCCAGCGTATGGCCGGCGATCTCCTGCTCCTCGATCGCGACGATCTGGCCGACGCCGTGCGACGGATAGACGACGTGCTCGAGCGGCTTGAAACCATGCCGGCTCGGGGAGATCTTCTTGGTGCTCATGCTGCTCTGAACTCCGTCTCGTCGTGGCCGCGCGGGCCAGGACATCCCTCGTTCCCGGAAACCGCCGGGGCGATCGCGCCGAGACCCGCACGTCCGAGAGCCAGCTCGGCCGTCCGGAGCCCCGTTTCGTCAGAGAAAAACGACCGCGCTCCAGACGCCGAAGGCGACTCTGAAGGATTCAGCCTGCTCGGTTTTGTGCCGAAATCTGAAGCCGTCGGGATGGCGGCGAGGCGGCGCACGTCGTTTTTGACCGTTGTGCAGGGATAGCACGAACGGGCGCGAAAATCAACGAAGAGATGCACGCGCGCAACAGCCTTGCGGCGCGTGAGGAAGCGTCAGTCGCCTTGGCCGGGCTCGGGAGAGAAATACTCCTCGAGCTTGTTCGTCTTGCCGTCGAACTCCTTGGCGTCGTCCGGCGGATTACGCTTGACGGTGATGTTCGGCCAGCTCTTGGCGTACTCGCCGTTCAGCTTGATCCAGCTTTCCAGCCCCGGTTCGGTGTCCGGCTTGATGGCCTCGGCCGGGCATTCCGGCTCGCAAACCCCGCAGTCGATGCACTCGTCGGGATGAATGACGAGCATGTTCTCGCCTTCATAGAAACAGTCGACAGGGCACACCTCCACGCAGTCCGTGTATTTGCAGCGGATGCAGTTGTCGGTGACCACGTAGGTCATGCCAGTCTCCCGGTTCGCTTGGGTGACGTAGCGGACGCGACCGTGCTTCGCAAGGGCGGGCGAGGGCGCGTCCGCCTGTCACGGCTCAGGCGGGGAGGGCGTTCGCCAGCCTCCGTTCGTGGCTGGGGGCCGAGCGGGCGACCTGCATCCGCGTTCCGCCTTCGCGGCGCTCGGCCCAATCCGCGATCATCTCCGACGTGGTGTGGTCGATGTAGGAGAGGCGGCTCGTCCGCAGCGTGACGGTCGCGCCCTCCGGCACGGCGGCGAGCTCCTTCTCGAGCTGGGGGAGCTGGAGGAAGGTCGCAGCCCCGGCGAGGCGCATGTCGACGCCGCCGTCCGCCGTCTCGTGGCGGCGCACGACGAGGTAGCGGCGCTTCAGGTGCGGCAGGATCTCGATCCCCGCAAGGGCGAGGCCGACCAGCACGCCGGTGAGCAAGTCCACGGCGACGACGACGATCAGCGTCGCGGCCCACACCGCGGCGGGCAGGGCGCCGTGGCGCCGGAACAGGCCGCGGGCGTGCTGCACGCTGACGAGACGCCAGCCGGTGACGATCAGGATGCCGGCGAGGGCCGCGGTCGGCACCACCTCCAGCGCCCACGGGATCGCCGCCACGAAGGCAAGGATCCACAGGCCATGCAGGATCGCGGACCAGCGCGAGAGGGCGCCGGCCTGCACATTGGCCGAGGAGCGTACGATCACGCCGGTCATCGGCAGGGCGCCCAGCGCGCCGCATATCGCGTTGCCGACGCCCTGCGCGGAGAGCTCGCGGTCGTAGGCCGTGCGCGGGCCAGTGTGCATCTTGTCGACGGCCGCCGCCGACAGCATCGTTTCGGCGCTGGCGATCACGGCGATGATGACGGCCGCAAGCAGCGGCCCGGGCGCCATCAGTCCCGCAAGGCCCGCGGCGTCGGTGAGGTTGAGGCCGCCGAGGATCGAGTCCGGGATCTCGACGCGCTTGATCGGCAGCGCCAAAGCCGCGGCCAGCGCCGTGCCCGCCGCGACGCCCACCAGCGCGCCGGGGATGAGCCTGAGGTTCGCCGGGCGGAGCTTCTCCCAGGCGATCATCGCCAGAATGGTCGTGAGGCCGACCGCCAGCGCCGCCGGACCCTTCACCGTGGTGAGCCGCATCACGTCGCCGAAGGCCGCGGGGATCGCGATCAGGCTTTCGAGCGCGTTCGGCAACGGCGCGCCGTCGATCAGCACATGAAGCTGGACGACCACGATCAGCACGCCTATGCCCGCGAGCATGCCGTGGACCACGGCGGGCGAGATCGCCTTGAACCATTTGCCGAGGCCGAGCAGGCCGGCGGCGATCTGCAGCGCGCCGGCGAGCAGCAGGATCGGCCCAAGCATCTCGAGGCCATGCTCGCGGACGATCTCGAACACGACGACCGCCAGGCCTGCGGCCGGACCGCTGACCTGAAGCGGCGAGCCGCCGATCAGCCCCACGACCACGCCGCCGACGACGCCGGTGACGAGGCCCAACTCCGCCGGCACGCCGGACGCGACGGCGATGCCCATGCAGAGCGGCAGGGCGACCATGAAAACCACGATCGACGCGGGGAGGTCCCGGCCGAGCGAGGCGGGGAGGGACGGTTTCAGAGCGGAGAGGTTCATGGGCGCGCTCCTCATTCCGCCGCGATGGACAGCGGGGCCGCGGGACGCGCGGGGCCGACCGCGACGGGCGCGGGCCGGTCGCCGTGGATGGGCTCGAACCGGCCGGTCTCGCCGTCGTAGGCGAAGATCGTTCCGGTCTCGATCTCGAAGTACCAGCCGTGCAGGCGGACCTCGCCGCGGGCGAGCTTGGCGGCGACCGAGGGGTGGGTGCGCAGATGGTTGATCTGGACCACCACGTTCTCCATCGACAGCGCGCGGCAGGCCTCGGCCTCGTCGATGTCCGGCGGGTAGGCCTCGCAGACGATGCTCTGGGCGGCGGAGGCGTGCTTGAGCCAGGCCTTCACGTTCGGCATCGGGTCGAGGCTCGCGGGATGGCGGAGAGCCTTCATCGCCCCGCACTCCGAATGCCCGCACACCACGATATCCGCGACGCCCAGGGCCACCACGGCGTATTCGATCGCCGAAGACACGCCGCCGTTCATCTGCGCGAAGGGCGGGACGATGTTGCCCGCGTTGCGGCAGACGAAGATCTCGCCGGGGCCCGCCTGGGTGATGTGCTCGGGCGCGACGCGGCTGTCGGCGCAGGAGATCACCAGCGCCTTCGGGCTCTGCCCGTCCCGGGCGAGGCGTTGGTAGAGCGCCTTGTCCTTGGAGAAGACTTCGCCCTGGAAACGCAGGGCGGCGTCGAAAATGTCGGCCATGTCCGGCTCCTCGCAAAGGTGTTCGACGAAAGTATGCTGCAGCGCAAAACTGCGCGCGTCCGTCGATAACAATGACGATACGGTCGGCCGACAACCTTCCTCACGGAAACGTCAGATTGGTTAGAATTCAGTGAGAATCGCCTGAAAAATAAGCGTTTGAACGATACGTGCGGACAAGAGATTCGGAACGCAGGATCGTTGCGTTATTCCAGCCCATCATCTCGCGATGCAACATCTTCGCCTGGGTGCGGAGCGAGATCGTCGAATAAGGCGCGCGCTTCCGTCGCAGGTCCGCGGCGGTCGCCGAAGCCGGCGACGCGCAGGACCCGAACGGTCTGCTCAAGAGCGATGGTGAGGACGTCGCCGATCTTGACGCCGCGGCCGGCCGCGGAGATCCGCTGGCCGTTGACCCGGACGTGGCCGGATTGCGCCAGTTCGGCCGCGCGCGCGCGGGTCTTCGCGACGCGCGCGCGCCACAGCCAGACGTCGATGCGCAGGCGGGCCGAGGCGACATCGTCCGGTCCCGCCACGGTTCAGGCGTCCGCGTCGCCGTTCTTACCGGTGCCCTTGCCGGCCTTGCCGCCGCCGTTCTTGCCGGCGCTCGCCTTTCCGCCCTGCTCGAGCTGGGCCTTCAGGGCCGCGAGCTTCGCGAAGGGCGAGTCCGGGTCCGGCGCACGATCGGGGCGTTTCGCCGGGGACGGCGCGGCGTGCCGCGCTCCACGGTCTTCACGGTCGGGACGCGGGCGATCCTGCCCGGGCCGGCCGCCGTCGCGGCGGCCGCGGAACGGCTCGCCGCCGCCCGGCCGGTTTTCGCCGCGGTTGCGGTCGCTCCCGAAGCGGGGACGCTCGCCCGCCGGGCGGCCGGGTCCGTCGCGACGGGCCGCCTCTCCGCCCTCGCGGCGCGGCTGCTCGGCGCCGCCGCCCTCGCGACGGGGCCCGCGCGCCTGGTGCGGACGTTCGCCGCGCGGCTCGCCCGGGCGGCCCTGCTCGCGGCCGCGTGGGCGCTGGTTGTCGCGCCGGCCGAAGCCTGCAGGACGCCACACCTCGATCATCTCGGGCTCGGTCGCCACCGCGTCGGCGGCGGGCGCGTCCGGCGCGGCGTCGAGCGCGGTCTCGGCGGCGCTTTCGGCCGCCGCTTCCGCGGTCTCCGCCGCAAGTTCCGGCGTGTCGACGCCCTCGTCCTCCAACGCAGCCTCGACCGTTTCCGGCTCCGGCTCGTCGGCGTCGATCGGATCAATCAGCGCGGGCGCCTGGTCGCCGGCGTCGAACACCGGCGTGTCCTCGACCACGACCGCGTCGTCGGCGTCCGCAACGTCCCCGGCGTTCGCCTCCTCGAGGGTCGCCACGACTTCCTCGTCGCTCACCTCGGGAGCTGCGCCCTCGACCGAAAGGTCGGGCTCCGCCACGTCGGGCGCGGCGGTTTCGATGGTTTCGGCGACGTCGTCGACCGACTGAGCAGCCTCGGCGGCGTCCGCCTCAGGCGCCGCCAGCGCGGCGGCGACGGGCGGCGACACGGGCGCCTGGGCCTTGGGCCGCCGCTCCATGCGGTAGCCCAGCGACTTCAGGATGGTCGCGAAATCGTCGCCGGAACAGCCGGCGAGCGAGGTCATCGCCACCGTCACCGTGAAGGCGTTGCCGCCGAAGGCGCCGGCCGGGACCGCGCCGGACTGGCCGGGCTTCCAGGCGATCGCGGGCCGGATCAGGTCGGCCAGCCGCTCGAGGATGTCGACCCGGATCGCCCGCTCGCCGCAGACGCGGTAGCCGAGCGCCCGGTACACGCCCTTGTCGATCTCGGCGTCGACCGGGATCGAGGTGCGGCCGGAGGCGGCGAGGTGGGCGATGTCGTCGACCTTGCCGTCGGAGTCCTTGCCGTGGGTCAGCGCCCAGAGCTGGGCGGCGAGCGCACGCGGCGCCGGCTTCATCAGGGCCGGCAGGTAGAGGTGATGCGCGCCGAAGCGCACGCCGTACTTGCGCAGAGCGGCGCGCGACGGCTGGTCGAGGCCCTTGACGTCCTCCGCCACCTGCGCCCGGTCGAGCACCCCGAGCTCCTCAACGAGCTGGAACGCCACGCCGCGGGCGACGCCGGTGACGTCCTCGGCCTGCTCTAGCGCGCCGAGCGGCCCCAGCAGCTTCTGCACATGCGCGCGGATCCACTGGTCGAGCCGCTTTTCGACCTGCTCGCGGGCCGCGCCCGTTAGCTGATCGTCAGCGAGGATGCGGATGCGGGGGCTGAGCGTCTTGTCGCCCTTCGACAGCTTGCCGACGAGCTCCCCCTGCCAGCGCACCGCGCCGTCGGAGGCGAGCACCACGTCGCCGTCGCCCACATTGGAGAACCGGTTGGCCCTGGCCTCGATCTCGCCCGCGAGCGCCTTCGAGGCCGCCGCGCGCAGCGCCTTGCCCTCGACGGTGTCGGCTGACGAGTCCGGGGCGAACTGGAAGCCCGCGAGCCGTCCGACGTGGTGGCCCTCGACGACCACGTCGCCGTCCTTGTTGATTTCGGCCTCCAGCATGTCCTTTTCCCTGAGGCGGCGCATGAGAACGCTGGTGCGGCGATCGACGAAGCGTTGGGCGAGCCGCTCATGCAGCGCATCCGAAAGCTTGTCCTCGACGCCGCGCGTCACTCCTTGCCAGTGGTCCGGGGCGCTCAGCCAATCCGTGCGATTGGCGACGAACGTCCAGGTCCTGATATGCGCGATGCGCGCGGAAAGCGTGTCGATGTCCCCGTCGGCGCGGTCGGTCATTGCGACCTGCCGCGCGAACCAGTCGGTCGGGACCTTACCCGCAGAGCTCAGAAAACCATAGAGCTCCGCGAGAAGTTCAACGTGCTGGGCGGGCGCGATTTTGCGGTAGTCCGGCACCTGGCAGACGTCCCACAGCAGTTCGGTCCGCGCGCGGCCGCGCGCGGCGTCCCTGACGGCCGGATCGCGCGCGAGCGTCATGAGGGCGCGGACGTCGTCGGCGTCGGGCGCGCGCGTGAGGCCTTGCTCCGCCGGCGGCCGGGACAGGCTGTCGATCAGGGCGCCCGGCGAGCCGAAGTCGAGCTTGCCGTTCCGCCACTGCAGCACCCGGACGCTGTCGAAGCTGTGGGCCTCGATGCGCTCGGCCAGCTCCGGCTCGAACGGCGCGCAGCGGCCGGTGGTGCCGAAGGTCCCGTCCTTGAGGTGGCGGCCGGCGCGGCCTGCGATCTGGGCCATCTCGGCCGGGTTCAGCCGGCGGTGCTGGTGGCCGTCGAACTTTCGGTCGCCGGCGAAGGCGACGTGGTCGACGTCGAGGTTCAGTCCCATGCCGATCGCGTCGGTCGCGACGAGGTAGTCGACGTCGCCCGCCTGGTACATCGCGACCTGGGCGTTGCGGGTGCGGGGGCTGAGCTTGCCGAGCACCACCGCCGCGCCGCCGCGCTGCCGGCGGATGAGCTCGGCGATGGCGTAGACCTCCTCGGCCGAGAAGGCGACGATGGCGGTGCGCGGGGGCAGGCGGGTGATCTTGCGCTCGCCCGCGAACAGGAGCTGCGACAGGCGCGGCCGGGTCACGATGTTCGCGCCGGGCAGCAGGCGCTCCACCAGCGGCCGCATGGTGGCGGCGCCGAGCACCAGGGTCTCGTAGCGCCCGCGACGGTTCAGCAACCGGTCGGTGAAGACGTGGCCGCGGTCAAGGTCGGCGCAGAGCTGGATCTCGTCGATCGCGACGAAATCGACGTCGAGGTCGCGCGGCATGGCCTCGACGGTCGAGACCCAGTAGCGCGCGCCGAACGGCTTGATCTTCTCCTCGCCCGTGACGAGAGCGACCTTCTCGACGCCGACCTTCTCGACCAGCCGGCCGTAGACCTCGCGCGCGAGCAGGCGCAGCGGCAAACCGATCAGCCCGGAGCCGTGCGCCGCCATGCGTTCGATGGCGAGGTGGGTCTTGCCGGTGTTTGTGGGTCCGAGCACCGCCGTGACGCCGCGGCCGCGGAAGGGCGCGGCGAGGTCCGAGGCGGCGGCCGGCGCAAGATCTGCGACATCGGTCATTCACCTCTCCTTAGCATCTCGACGCGGCGGGATGCACGCGCCGCGAGTCCAGGGAGACGGCCTTCGACCGGAACGGGTCTGGAACGAACGGGGGGCGAATCGGCGACCTGACGAAAATTCGCGATTCGTTCCAAAGGCTTGAATCGACTCGCGGTTTTGGAGGGCGCCCCGAAGACGACGTTGTGCGGCTGAAAGCCTCAGGTCCCGAAGGCGGATCAGAGATCCTTGTCCTCGATCGACGCCCGCTGCGCGGGCGCGCCGACCGTGAACGAACTGGCCGCGATCACCGCCATGCCGATCTCGGTGCGCACCGCGATCTTCCACGGCAGCAGCACGGGCGCCCCGGCGACCGGCGCGAGCCAGATCTCCATGTCCTTGTTGCTCTCCATGAACTCCACCTGCTTGCGGCCGGGCCGGTGGCCGGAGATCGCCTTGTACGCCGCCTTGCAGACGACGACCTTGCCTTCGTACTGGCCGGGACCGGGGGTGGAGGGCTTCACCGTCTCGAAGCGGTCGAACCTCAGCCCCACGTCGAAGCGCTGGCGGCCGTCGAACACGGGCAGCGTGCGGTCGCAGGCCGCGGGCGCGAGCGGATCGCCGCCGCTCGCCACCGGCATCATCAGCGCGCTGACCGGATCGACGACGCCGCGCTTGTCGGCGTCGGAGATCGGCACGATGCCTTCCGTCCGCGGCGGGGGCTCGACCGACATGGTCCGCACGGCGCCGGACACCAGCGCGAAACGGATGACCTGGCCCTTCTCGCCGGACCTGGTGTTGATGGCGTAGGCGGTCGGGGTCACGTGGTCGGGGCGGAACGCTCCCCGCGAGGTGGCCGCGCCGCGGCCCCCGGTTAGAAACTTCGCGAGGCCGGTCATGCGGGCGCTCACGTTCATGTCGTAGGACGAGCCCTTAAATCCTGCCTGCATCGAGGCCGCGCCGATGCCGAACCCGGCGAGAGTCAGATCGTAGCGGGCGCGCACGCGGGTTTCGGCGGCGTCGGCGGCGGAGGCGGCTGCGAGCCCGACGGTTGCGGCGAGCAGCAGGGCGGCGGTTTTGTGCGGAACGGGCATCTGCGATCGGCTACTCGATGAGGCCTGCGGGCCAGTCGGGACCGCGTCGGCCGTTGGGCGTAAAAGACCAGGCTTCCGTCGCATGTAGAGCCGGATCGTGCCCCTTGTGAGGCCGTCCGGCCGCCCGCCATCGCCTGAAACCCGTGGCGCGCTAGGTGCAAATCCCGAATCTTTCGACGCGGGACGCCGCCGAATTGTTGACGCCCGCGACGGCGGCGTCTATAGCACGGCCTTCTTTTTGAGGCTCCGACGCGAAAAGCGCGGACCGATCAGGTCCGCGACGAGATCGTTCGTTCGGGCCGGCACGACATCTCAGGAGTCACCCATGTCCCGGCGTTGCGAATTGACCGGCAAGGCCGTTCTGAGCGGTCACAAGGTCAGCCACTCGAACCACAAGACCAAGCGCAAGTTCCGCCCGAACCTGGTGCAGGTCTCGCTGATCTCCGAGGCGCTCGGCCGTTCGGTCCGCCTGCGGGTGTCCGCCCACGCTCTGCGTTCGGTGGAGCACCGTGGCGGCCTCGACGCCTTCCTGACGAAGGCGTCCGAGCTCGACCTCAGCCAGGGCGCGCGCGAGCTGAAGCGCAAGATCGCCAAGTCCGGCGACGCTCCGGCCGCCGAGGCCGTCGCCTCCTGATCTTGCGGTCTCGCGGAGGGCGCACCTCATGGCGCGTCCCGCCGTCGACCCTGTCAGCCTGATCGTTCCCGCCGCCGCGATGGCCCTGGTCGTCGCGGCGTCGAACGTTTTGGTGCAGCATCCTGTCGAGGCTTTCGGCCTTGGGGACAAGCTGACCTGGGGCGCGTTCACCTATCCGCTCGCCTTTCTCGTCACGGATTTGACCAACCGACGTTTCGGCCCGGCCGTCGCGCGCCGCGTGGTCTATGTCGGCTTCGCGGTCGCGGTGCTGCTGTCGTTCGGCTTGGCAGCGCCGCGCATCGCGATCGCGTCGGGGGCCGCGTTCCTGTTCGGCCAGTTGCTCGACGTCGCCGTTTTCTCGAAGCTGCGCCGGCTGGCGTGGTGGCGGGCGCCGCTCGCCGCGAGCCTCCTCGGCTCGGCGGTCGACACCGCCGTCTTCTTCACGCTTGCCTTCGCCGGCGACGTCGCGATGTCCGCCCCCGTGACGCCGCTCGGCGCCGCGGTCGCCGTTCCGCTGTGGGTCAGTCTCGCCGGCTTCGACTTCCTGGTGAAGATTCTCGGCGCGTTTGTTTTGCTCGCGCCCTACGGCGCGCTGATGCGCGCCATCCGCCCATTCGAAGCCGCGGCGGCTCAGTAGCGGCCGCCGCGACGCCGGCGCGCGCGTCCGCGCGCTTTACGCCTTCCACCCCGCGAATGGCGTCTCCGCCACCGGCGTGAGCGGCGGCTCGCCTTTCGCGAAGGCGGTAAGGTTGTCGACCACGAGCTGGGCCATGGCCTGGCGCGTCGCGGTCGAGGCCGACCCCACGTGCGGCAGCAGCACGGCGTTGGGAAGCGCGATCAGTTCGGCCGGGACCTGCGGCTCCTTCTCGAACACGTCGAGCCCCGCCGAGAGGATAACCCCATCCCGAAGCGCGGCGATCAGCGCCTGCTCGTCGATCACCGTGCCGCGCGCGACGTTCACCACCACGCCGTTGGCGCCCAGCGCCGCCAGAACCTCGGCGTTGATCAGCTTGGCGGTCGACGCGCCGCCGGGGATGATGACGATCAGCGTGTCCACGTCGCGCGCCATGGCGACGAGGTCGGGGTAGTGCCGAAAGCTCACCTCGGGGTTCGGTTTGCGCGAGTGGTAGACGATCGGCAGATCGAAGGCCTGAAGCCGCTTCGCGATCACCTGTCCGATGCGCCCCATGCCGACAACGCCGACCGTGCGGCCGCGCAGGCTCGAGGTCAGCCGGTACGGGCCCTCTTTCGCCCAGCGCCCCTCGCGCACATGGGCCTCCGCAGGCCCGAACTCGCGCACCGCCGAGATCAACAGGCCGACCGCGGTGTCGGCGACCTCGTCGTTCAGTACGTCGGGCGTGTTGGTGACGATGACGCCGTTCTTCGAGGCCCAGCCGGCGTCCACGAGGTCGTAGCCGACGCCGAAGTTCGACACGATCGCGAGCTTCGGGAAGCGCGACAGCAGCGCCTCGTCGACCGGCCGCTTGCCGAACACGCCGATCGCCTGGACCTGTTCGGCGATCTCCGACAGCAGGGCGTCCTCCGGGTTCGCTTCCCACAGCCGATGGGTCTCGAAGGTCTGCTCGAGCGCAGCGAGCGCCGCCTCCGGCGGGCGGCCGGTCAGGAGCAAAACGGGGCGCGTCATGAGGCGATCCTATTGATTGATAGATGAGGAGCGCGCGGACTTTAGCCGCTCACGAGGACCATCATCAAACGTGAAAGGCGCCTTTCGATTTTCTTGTGCGCGCCCCGAACATCTGTGCAATATGCGCAGGCCTGATGCGCGGCTCGCGTATGACGGCTCTGCCGAGCGGCGCCCTCGAGAGCGCGGCCGGCGCAGGGAGGACACTGAATGGCATCCGTCGAGATCCGCGACGTCCGCAAAGCCTATGGCTCGACCGCCGTCATCCATGGCGTCAGCGTCGACATCCAGGACGGCGAGTTCGTCATCCTCGTCGGGCCGTCCGGCTGCGGAAAGTCGACGCTGCTGCGGATGATCGCGGGCCTCGAGAGCATCACCGGCGGCGACATCCTGATCGGCGGGCGGGTCGTGAACGACGTGCCGCCCAAAGAGCGGGACATCGCCATGGTGTTCCAGAACTACGCGCTCTATCCGCACATGACGGTGGCGGACAACATGAGCTTCTCGATGAAGCTCAGGAAGGCGCCGCAGTCCGAGATCGACGCCCGCGTGAAGACCGCGGCCGGCATTCTCGGCCTCGAAAAGCTGCTCGACCGCTACCCGCGCCAGCTTTCCGGCGGCCAGCGCCAGCGCGTCGCCATGGGCCGCGCCATCGTGCGCGATCCGCAGGTCTTTCTGTTCGACGAGCCGCTGTCGAACCTCGACGCCAAGCTGCGCGTCGAGGTGCGCACCGAGATCAAGGAGCTGCATCAGCGGCTCAAGACCACGACGGTCTACGTCACCCACGACCAGATCGAGGCCATGACCATGGCCGACAAGATCGTGGTGATGCACGACGGCGTCGTCGAGCAGATCGGCGCGCCGCTCGAGCTCTACGACAACCCCGCGAACACCTTCGTCGCCGGCTTCATCGGCTCGCCCTCCATGAACTTCATCAAGGGCAAGGTGGCGACCAACGGCTCCGCCACGTTCCGCACCGACGACGGCGTCGATCTTCCGCTCACGCGCGCGCCGGCCGCCTCCGACGGGCGCCCGGCGATCTACGGCGTGCGGCCCGAGCACTTCACGGTGTCCGACAGCGGCCTTCCCGCCGAAGTGGTGGTGGTGGAGCCCACCGGCTCCGAGACCCAGGTCTTCGCGAAGCTCGGGCAGAAGGAGGTCGTCGGCATCTTCCGCGAGCGGATCTCCATCGCGCCCGGCGACAGGATCATGCTCGCCCCGAACCCCGGCCTCGTCCATCTGTTCGACGCGGAGACCGGCGTCCGAATCTGATTGTCCCGACTGCTTTTTCCGACGCACCGCCGGCGCTCAAGAACGATCGGCGGACGTCCCAAGGAGGAACCGATGAAGTTTACCCGACGCGACGTGCTCGCGACCGGCGCCGGCCTGGGCGCGGCCTCTCTGATCGGCGGCATGCCGGCCTTCGCGCAAAGCGCGACGGCCAAGATCGAGCCGGAGAAGGGCGCCAGCCTGCGCGTTCTGCGCTGGTCCCCCTTCGTGAAGGGCGACGAGGACGCCTGGATCGCCAACACCAAGAAGTTTACGGAAGCGACCGGCGTCGAAGTCCGGATCGACAAGGAAAGCTGGGAGGACATCCGTCCGAAGGCGGCGGTCGCCGCCAACGTCGGCTCGGGCCCGGACATCATGTTCGTGTGGTTCGACGACCCCCAGCAGTATCCCGACAAGCTGCTGGACGTCAGCGACATCGCCGGCCAGATCGGCTCGGCCCATGGCGGCTGGTACGAGGGTCCGGCGTCCTACGCCCAGAGCGGCGGCAAGTTCGTCGGTCTGCCGCTCGCGGTCATCGGCAATGCGGTGTGCTACCGCGACAGCTGGGCGAAGCAGGCGGGCTTTTCGGAGTTCCCGAAGGACACCGCGGGCTTCCTTGAGCTCTGCAAGGCGCTCAAGGGCATCAACCATCCGGCCGGCTTCACGCATGGCCACGGCGTCGGCGACGGCAACAACTACGCGCACTGGCTGCTGTGGAGCCACGGCGGCCAGGTGGTCGACGAGAACAGCAAGGTCGTGCTCGACAGCCCCGAGACGATCGCGGCGGTGAAATACGCCTCCGAGCTCTACAAGACCTTCATTCCCGGCACCGAGAGCTGGCTCGACGTCAACAACAACCGCGCCTTCCTCGCGGGCGAAGTGTCGATGACGGCGAACGGCATCTCGCTCGCCTACGCCACCAAGAAGGATCCGAAGCTCGCCGAGATGGCGGCGGATCTGAAGACCACGAACTTCCCCGTGGGCCCGGTCGGCAAGAAGGTCGAGCTGTTCCAGGTCACGACGCTGATCGCGTTCAAGTACACGAAGTTCCCGAACGCGGTGAAGGCGTACATGCAGTTCATGTACGACGAGGCGCAGATGGCGGACTGGGTCACGCAGTCGAGCGGCTACTGCTGCCAGACGCTCAAGGGTTACGCCAACAACCCGGTGTGGACCGCCGATCCGCTCGCGGCGCCCTACGCGGTCGCCTCGGAGACGCTGCGCCCGAACGGCTACGCCGCCCCGCTCGGCACCGCCTCGGCGGGGTTCATGGCCGACTACGTGCTCGTCGACATGTTCGCCGAAGCCGTGACCGGCCAGCGGAGCCCGGAAGAGGCGGTCAAGCGCGCGGCCAAGCGCGCAGAGCGCTACTACCGGACGTGAACTCGGTGCGCGCCTGATGAAAAGCGTCATCCCGGACGGCCCATCGGGCCGATCCGGGATCGCCCGCCGGATAAGGCGCTTCTTCCTGACGACGATCCCGGCTCGACGGCTCCGCCGTCGTCCGGGATGACGGCCCAGAGGCCCGCATGACCGCCGCCGCAGATCACCTGACCCATCCGGCCGCAAGGCGCTCGCTGATGTCGCGGATCGCGCACAGCCGGCACCTGCTCGGCCTCGTCTTCATGCTGCCGGCGGCGATCCTGCTGCTCGTGTTCCTGACCTATCCGCTCGGCCTCGGCGTCTATCTCGGCTTCACCGACACCACGATCGGCCGCGACGGCATCTGGATCGGGCTCGAGAACTACGAGCTCTTGATGGAGGACAGCGTCTTCCTCCTGTCGGTCTTCAACACGATCTTCTACACGTTCGTGGCGTCGATCCTGAAGTTCGGCCTCGGCCTCTGGCTTGCGCTGATCCTGAACGAGCACCTGCCGTTCAAGGCGTTCTTCCGCGCCATCGTGCTGCTGCCTTGGGTGGTGCCCACCGTGCTGTCGGCGATCGCTTTCTGGTGGATCTTCGACGCGCAGTTCTCGGTGCTGTCCTGGGCGCTGATCAAGCTCGGGATCATCGAGAGCAACATCAACTTCCTCGGCGACCCCTGGGCCGCGCGCGCCTCAGTGATCGCGGCCAACGTCTGGCGCGGCATCCCCTTCGTGGCGATCACGCTGCTCGCCGGCCTGCAGACGATCTCGCCCTCGCTGCACGAGGCCGCGACGCTGGACGGCGCGACCTCCTGGCAGCGCTTCCGCCACGTCACCCTGCCGATGCTCACCCCGATCATCGCGGTGGTGATGACCTTCTCGGTGCTCTTCACCTTCACCGATTTCCAGCTGATCTACGTTCTGACCCGCGGCGGGCCGGTGAACGCCACCCACCTGATGGCGACCCTGTCGTTCCAACGCGCCATCCCCGGCGGCAATCTGGGCGAAGGCGCCGCGATCGCGGTCGCGATGATCCCGTTCCTGCTGGGCGCGATTCTGTTCAGCTATTTCGGCCTGCAGCGCCGCAAGTGGCAGCAGGGGGGGGCGGACTGATGGAACGGTCCCTAATCGTCATCCCGGCCGAAGCGGCGCAGCCGCGCAGAGCCAGGATCGCCCCAAGGACAAAGCGCCTATTCCGGCGCACGATCCCGGCTCTCCGCTTCGCTGCGGCCGGGATGACGACTGCGAGGCTTTCATGACCGCCGCCCACACAGCCGCCGCGCCTCGGGCGAAGAAGGCCAAGGTCGCCGACGAAGGCGGCATGGGATTTCACGACAAGCTGCCGCGGAAGATCGTCACGATCTACATACCGCTCGCGATCTTCGTGTTCGTGCTGCTGTTCCCGTTCTACTGGATGGCGATCACCGCCATCAAACCGAACGAGCAGCTCACCGACTACGCCAACTACAGCCCGTTCTGGGTGGCGAAGCCGACGCTCGACCACATCAAGTACCTGCTGTTTGAGACCTCCTACCCGAACTGGCTCTGGAACACGGTCGTCATCTCGGTCTGCGCCACGGCGCTGTCGCTGGTCGCCTCCGTGTTCGCGGCCTACGCCATCGAGCGCCTGCGCTTCCGCGGCTCCAAGATCGTCGGCCTCGGCATCTTCCTCGCTTATCTCGTGCCGCCGTCGATCCTGTTCATCCCGCTCGCGCTGATGGTGTTCAAGCTCGGGCTCTACGACACCAAGTTCGCGCTGATCCTGACCTATCCGACCTTCCTGGTGCCGTTCTGCACCTGGCTGCTGATGGGCTACTTCCGGTCGATCCCTTACGAGCTGGAGGAGTGCGCGCTGATCGACGGCGCCAGCCGCTGGCAGATTCTCACCAAGATCATGCTGCCGTTGGCGGTCCCCGGCCTGATCTCGGCGGGAATCTTCGCCTTCACGCTGTCGTGGAACGAGTTCATCTACGCGCTGACCTTCATCCAGTCGTCGGAGGGCAAGACCATCCCGACCGGGGTGCTGACGGAGCTCGTGCGCTCCGACGTCTACGAGTGGGGCTCGCTGATGGCGGGCGCGCTGTTCGGGTCGCTGCCCGTCGTCATCCTCTACTCGTTCTTCGTGGACTACTACGTCTCGTCGATGACCGGCGCCGTGAAGGAGTAAGCCTTGGGAATGGAACGCATCGGTTTCGTCGGTCTTGGCCTCATGGGCCACGGCATGGCGAAGAACCTGGTCGAAAAGGGCCATCCCCTCACCGTGATCGCCCACCGCAAGCGCGAGGCCGTCGAGGCTCTCGTCGGCCGGGGAGCGAGCGAGGCGAAGAGCCTGGAGGAGCTCGCCAAGGCCTCCGACGTGGTCGTCATCTGCGTCACCGGTTCGCCGCAGGTCGAGGAGGCGGTAGCGGGCCTGAAGGCGCATCTCGCCTCCGGGGCGCTCGTGATCGACGCCTCGACGGCGGACCCCACCTCGACCGCCAAACTCCACGCCGAGCTGAAGGCGATCGGCGTCACGCTGGTCGACGCGCCGCTCGCGCGCACGCCGAACGAGGCCTGGGAGGGCAAGCTCGACACCATGGTCGGCTGCGATCCCGAGACCTTCGCGCGGGTGAAGCCGATCGTGTCGACCTACGCCTCGAACGTGGTCCACGTCGGACCGTTCGGCGCCGGCCACACGCTGAAGCTCGTCAACAACTTCGTCGCCCAGGGCTACGGCGCGCTCTACTCCGAGGCGCTGGCGGTCGCCATCAAGTCCGGCATCGCGCCGAAGACCTTCGACGCCTGGATGCGCGGCACGCGCATGATGAACGGCTACTACGACACCTTCATGCGCTCGGCGATCGACGGCGAGACCGAGGCCTTCCGCTTCACCGCCCGCAACGCGCTGAAGGATTGCCTCTATCTCGAGTCGCTCGAGAACGGCCTCGCGATGTCGAATCCGCTCTCGAACGCGGTGAAGAACATGTTCGCCCACGCGGTCAGCCAGGGCCGCGGCGACGAGTACGTGCCGGTGATCGCCGAGCTGGTCGCGAAGGCGAACGGCGTGACGATCGCGAAGGCGTAAGGGACGGCGTCGTTCCCGCCGGTCTCCGGACAGATGCGGGCGCCCCCCGCGTCAGCGCTCCGGTCCGGCGGGGGCGATGTCAGCGGTCTTCACCACGCGGCCGCGCCGCTCGCGCATGAGCAGGTAGAGCCCCGAGCCGATGACGATGCCGGCGCCCGCCAGCGTCCACAGGCCGGGCACATGCCCGAAGATCGCGAAGCCGAGCGCCGCCGCCGCGATGAGCTGGGTGTAGATGAACGGCGAGAGAACCGCCGCCGGCGCCAGCCGATGCGCCGCGATGAAGAAGTAGTGGCCGAGCGCGCCGAAGCCGCCGACGGCGACCATCAGCATCCACCCCTGCCACGTCGGCCAGGTCCAGACGAAAGGCGCGAGCGGCGTCACGATCGCGGCGCCGATCAGGCTCGAATAGAACAGCGTGGTGGAGGTGGCGTCATGCCCCGCCAGCATGCGCGTCATGATGATGTAGAGCGCGTAGAACAGGCAGTTCAGGAACGACAGCGCTGCCGCGGGATGGATCCCGCCAAGCCCCGGCCGGGTCACCACCAGAACGCCGAGGAAGCCGACCAGGATGGCCGCGAGCCGCTTCGGCCCGACCCATTCGCCGAGCATCGGCCCGGCGAGGATCGCCACCACGAACGGCGTCGCGAAGGTGATGGTCATCGCTTCGTCGAGCTGCAGGTACTTCAGGGCGACGAAGTTGCAGGCGGTCGACAGCACCAGCAGCGTCGCCCGTCCGATCTGCAGCGGCAGCTTCTTCGTCTTCGTGATCCCTGGCGTCGTCCATGGGTTGAGGAAGAGGAAGGCCAGCAGGAAGTGGAAGGCGTAGCGCGCCCAGACCGCCTGGATCGCGTGCATCTGGTGGTTCAGCGTCTTCGCGATCGCGTCGAGGCACGCGAAGCAGGCGAGCGCCGCCATCATCAGGCCGATGCCCTTCAGCCGCGCGGCGCGCGCCGCCTCGCTCGTGGCCTCCAGATTGCCCGCGAACCGCGGGGAGCCGTCGGCCATCAGTAGGTCGCCCGGCCGCCCGACACGTCGAACACGGATCCGGTGGTGAAGGAGCATTCCTTGGACGCCGCGAACACGATGAGGCTCGCGACTTCCTCGACCTCGACGAACCGTCCGCGCGGGATCTTCGACAGCATGTAGCCGATGAACTCCTCGGTCATCTGCGAGAAGATCTCGGTCTTGGCGGCCGCCGGCGTCACCGCGTTGACGGCGATGTCGTAGGTCGCGAGCTCCTTGCCGAGCGATTTCGTCAGCGCGATCAGCGCGGCTTTCGAGGCGGAGTAGGCGGGGGCGTTCGGATTGCCCTCCTTGCCGGCGATCGAGGCGACGTTGACGATGCGGCCGTAGCCCTGGCCGATCATGACGGGCGCGACCGCGCGGCAGCAGTGGAACGGGCCGTCGAGGTTGATCGCCATCACCTGGCGCCAGGCGTCGAGGTCGTACTCCCAGGTCGGCGCGTTGGGGCCGGCGATCCCGGCGTTGTTCACCAGCACGTCGATTCGGGAGAACTGGTCGAGCGTCGCGTCGCGGGCGCGCTCCACCGAGCCGTAGTCCGTGACGTCGACGGCGACGGCCATGGCGGCGGGTCCGAACTCGCGGGCCGTCTCTTCGGCCTTCGCTGCGTCGCGGTCCCACAGCGCGACGCGCGCGCCGCCTTCGATCAGACGTTCGGCGACGGCGCGGCCGATGCCGCGCGCGCCTCCGGTGACGACCGCGGCGCGGTCGGCGAAATCATAGGTGTTGGCCAAGGCGTGTCCTCGAACGGGGTCGGCCGATCTTGTCGTCGTCGCGACCGGAGGCCAAAAATGTTCACGAGATGAAAAAAAGAACAAGTCCGGCTGGTGACGTCGGGACGTGAGCCCCGCGCATGCGGCCGCCCTACGTGTTGTCGAAGACCACTATTCGTCGGCGTCTTCGGCGTGATCCTCGGCCGGCGCCGGAGCCCCGCCGAGCTGCACGCCAAGGGTCCGCCCCATCTTGCGAAGCAGCTTCTTGAGCCGCTTCCGGTCCTTGCCGTCGAGCCCCTCGACCATCTCGCCTTCGAGCCTCGCCCAGACCTCCTCGACCGCGTCCGCGCGCCGTCGGCCCTCGTCCGTGAGCCCTACGCGCACCACGCGGCCGTCGCCGCCGGGCGCCGACCGTCGCTCGACCAGAGATTGCGCGGCGAGGCGGGCGACCGTCTTCGACGCCGTCGGCGGTCGGACACGGAGATGGGCGGCGAGATCGCCCATCGTGCGGTCTTCGTCGGCGAGCAGCGTCAAAACCTGCTCTTGCCCGGGAAACAGGCCGAGTTCGCTGAGGAGTTGCGCGGCGCGCGCGCGGTGCAGCCGCGCCGCATGGACCAGCTCGTAACCGACGGTCTTCGAATAGGGGCTTTTCATTGGATATGCCTCGGCCGCCCGACCGATGCTATGCGTGAGAGACTTCTTAAAGTCGACTGCGGCGCCTCACTCTTTAGGCGTAGGCGCCATGTTTATTTATCCCGCGTCGGTTGCAGCCTCCAGCGCCTGCGACACGGCCCTGCAAAGCGCGGCGTAGGCCGTGCTCATCCGAAAGCCTGAAGAGCGCGGTTCGTCCGCCGTCACAGCGATCTCAGCCGCCGCGCGGCCGGGCCTCGGCGTCATCACGATGATCCGATCGGCGAGATAGACGGATTCGAAGACGGAGTGGGTGACGAACACCACCGTCCATCCATGCTCCCGCTTCAGAGCGAGCAACTCGTCGTTGAGCTTGAAGCGGCTGATCTCGTCGAGCGCGCCGAACGGTTCGTCGAGCAGCAGCAGGCGGGGTCGGGCGGCAAGGGCCCGCGCGATCGAGACCCGCATGCGCATGCCGCCGGATAGCTCCCCGGGATAGGCTCCCGCCCGGTCGGCGAGGCCGACGCGTCCGAGCGCCTCCGCGACCCGCGGCGCCGACGCCGCGCGGCCGACGCCCCGCAGCCGCAGCGGCAGACGCACATTGTCCGCGACCGTCGACCAGGGCGCGAGCGTCGGGTCCTGCAGCACCATGCCGATGTCCGCGGCCGCCGCCGGATCGCGCCAGACGACGGCGCCCGAGGTCGGCTCGGTCAGGCCCGCGATCATCCGGAGCGCGGTGGACTTGCCGCAGCCGGAGGGGCCGAGCACCGCCACCACTTCGCCGTCGCCGACCGTCAGATCGAACCCGTCGAGCGCTGCGATCTCACGGCCGGAGGGGCGGCCCCCGCGGGCTCCCGGCGCGGCCTTAGTCGGGGCGAAAGTCGTGGAGGCGAAGGTCTTGGAGACCCGTTCGAGCGCGACGAGGGGCGTGGGCGATAGGCTGTTGGTCATCGGCGGCACTATGCCGACGCGGCGCGGGCTCCGCTATGATGGCGGCATGAGCCTGTTGATCACCGCCTTCGGCGCCTTCGACGGCGGCTGGAATTGCTCCGAGCGCCTGCTCGACGCCCTGGAGGACGAGCGCGAGGCGCTGGCCGCGCTTTGGGGCGGGCCGGTCGCCTTCGTGCGCCTGCCCGTCGACACGGAGGCGATCGCCGACCATTTGCGCGTCGCGCTCGCCGCCCATCGACCGACCCACCTCCTGCTCATGGGCCAAGCCGCCGGCCGCGCCGGCCTGTCGCTCGAGCGGATCGCCCGCAACGATCGCGACCTGCTCACGCCGGACGCCTGCGGACGCTGCGGCGCGCTGGGGCCGGTCGATCCGGCCGGACCGGAGAGGCGGGACGCCACCTGGCCGGACCTTGCGGGCGTTGTCGTCAAACTCGCGGGCGAGGGGATGCCGGTCGCGCTGTCCGACGACGCGGGCCGCCATCTCTGCAACCAGACGCTCTACCTCGCGCTCGGCGTCGAAGGCCTGAACGCGGCGTTCCTGCATCTGCCGCTGCTGCCGGAGCAGGCGGCCGAGGGTCTGCCCGCGGCGCAGGGCGGCCGGCCGACGCTGCCTTTGGACGATATGAGGCGTGCGGTCCGCGCGCTTCTGTTGCATAGCAGGCGTTTCGCGGCGGCCTCAGCCGCGGAAAGCTGACGCCGCCGAGGATCGACGATGACGCTGCCCCGCCGCCGCTGGACCGAGATGACCACGGAGGAGTTCCGCAACGGCGACGTGGCGACCTGGATCGCGGTGCTGCCGGTGGCGGCCGTCGAGCAGCATGGGCCGCACCTGCCCGTCGGCGTCGACGCCATGCTGGGCGACGGCTACCTCGAGCGCGCGCTGGCGCTGGTCCCGGAGGATCTGCCCGTCACGGTCCTGCCGATGCAGACCATCGGCGCGTCGGCCGAGCATCTCGCCTTCCCGGGCACGCTGACCCTGTCGGCCGAGACGACGATCCGCGCGTGGACCGAGATCGGCGCCTCGGTGGCGCGCGCCGGCGTGCGCAAGCTGATCCTGCTCAACAGCCACGGCGGCAACACGTCCGCGCTCGACGTGGTGGCGCGCAATCTGCGGATCGCGCATGGCATGCTGGCGGTGGTCACAAGCTGGCACCGGCTGGGCTATCCGGCCGGCCTGTTTTCCGCCGACGAGCTTCGGCACGGCATCCACGGCGGCGAGATCGAGACCTCTGTCATCCGCGCGCTGCGGCCCGAGCTCGTCCAGATGGACCGGGCGGAGCACTTCCGCTCCACGACCTACGCCATGGAGCGCGACTTCGCGCACCTCCGCGCCTCGACGCCGGCGGGATTTGGCTGGATGACGCAGGACCTTCACCTCTCCGGCGCTGTCGGCGACGCCGCCTCCGGAACCGCGGAAGCAGGCGAGGCCGCGCTGGACCACGGCGCGGCGGCCTTCGTGGACCTGCTCCGCGACGTGCGCGGGTTCGCGCTCGACCGGCTGGCGAAGGGGCCACTCGACCGCTGAGATCGGCTCGACAAGCGCCGCAAGCCGTCCCACCATGGGCGCCGAAAAAGGTTCAAGAACAGGAGGCCGACCGCCATGCAGGACGTTCGTCAGGAGGGGCAGCTGATCCAGGGTCTCGCGGTGATCGAGACAACGGAGAGCGACAACGTTCTGCGCTGGGACGGCGAGATGCTCTACGTGGAGCACGACGTTTACCACAACGGCCAGCTGGTGCACCGGAAGTACCGCCGCCGCGTCACCGCCGACGTCGCCCGCACGCTTCTCACCACGGTGGCGAAGGCGTCGTAGCTCCGCCTCACCCTTCCAAAAACGCCTCGATGCGTTCCAGCGCCGGCTCGGCCTGCGGGTCGGGCAGCGCAATGTGAACGTGCGGAGAGCCGGGCCAGACCGCGAGTTCCGCTTGGTTGCCCGCCGCGGCCCAGCGCGCGGCCATGAACAGCGTGTCGTCCACCAGCGGGTCGCGCCCGCCCACGGTGAAGATCGTGGGCGGCAGTTTGGCGAGGTCGCCGTAGAGCGGAGAGACGTCAGGAGCCTGACGGTCCTCGCCGCCCTGCAGGTACTGCGCGACGAACATCCTGAGGTCGCGCGCGCCGAGCACGAGGCCCTTCGGCTGGAAGCTGCGGGCGCTCGGCGTGAGACCGAGGTCGAAGCAGCCGGCGGTGAGGTTCGCGCGGGAAAACGGCGTCAGTCCATGTTGGTCGCGCAGCCGCAGCAGGGTGACGACCGCGAGATGCGCGCCGGCCGATTCGCCGCCGATCAGCAGCCGCTCCACGCCGAACCGTTGCTTCGCCTCGCGGATCAGCCACAGCGCCGCCGCCTCGCAGTCGTCGGGAGCGGCGGGGTAGGGGTTCTCGGGCGCGAGCCGGTACTCCACCGAGACGCAGGCGAGGCCGAGGTTGGCGGCGAAGCGATCGAGCCGCGGATCGTCCTGATCCGCGGAGCCGAAGGTCCAGCCGCCGCCGTGGATGTGAAGATAGACGCCGGTCGCCTGCGCCGGGGCCGCGATCACCCTGAGCTGCAGCGGACCGCCCGGGCCAGGGATCGTCATGATTTCGGCCCGCGCCGACTTCGGCTCCCCGATGAAGGGGCTAAGCCCCAGCTTGCGCCGCTCGCGCACCGCAGCGGGGCCGATCGACCACGTGTCCGGCGCGCCGGCCGCCTGCGCCATCAGGCGCTCGTTCAGGGCGACGGTCCCCTCGGGAGCCGCGTCGGGCACGAAGGCGGCGGGGTCGATCGTCAGAAGAGGCGTCATGGTGGCGTCCGGAAAGCTGGCGGCGCGGCGGGACTGGGAGGAAACCGCCGTCGGGGGGCTTTCCGCAAGCCCGGGACGGCGCGACATTCAGCCGATGAGCCAGGATTCTCCCGCCGCCGGCGTGTCGTCGGGCCCCGCGCCGCACCAGTGCATCGGGCGAATCACCGTCCGCACCCGCGGGCCGGGCCTCGTCGACGTCACCGCGCGCGTGGCGGCCGCGCTGCGCGAGGGGCGCGCGGGAGACGGGCTGCTCACGCTGTTCGTGCGCCACACCTCCGCCTCGCTCACCATCCAGGAGAATGCGAGCCCGGAGGTGCGCGACGACCTCGTGGACGCCTTGGACAGGCTCGCCCCGCGCGACGCCGGCTGGCGTCACGACCTCGAAGGGCCGGACGACATGCCGGCCCATGTGAAGACCATGCTGACCGATGTTTCGCTTTCGATTCCCGTGATTGCAGGCGCGCCCGCGCTCGGGACGTGGCAGGGGATTTATCTCGTCGAGCATCGCGATCGGCCGCATGAGCGGGAGATCGTGGCGCATTTCATCGGCGCGGCGATATGACAGCGCTGTCATTACGGGAAGGAAGGTCTTCGCGCTGCAACGAAATCTTGCGTCTTTCGCTGCGAACGTGTTGAAGATGTGAGCACGGACTACGTAACGCATCGACTTCCGTGTGGCGGGGGCGCTAAGACGACTTCATGATGACGATCGCCGAATCCTCCGCGTACCGCCTGCTCATTGCCGACGATCACCCGCTGTTCCGCACCGCACTCAAAGAAGCGGTGAAGGAAGAGGCGGCGGAGATCGTCGAAGCTGGATCCTTCGACGCCGCCACCAAAGCCCTCGAAGAGGACTCCTCCTTCGATCTGGTGCTGCTGGATCTGACGATGCCCGGCGTCAGCGGCTTCTCCGGCCTGATGTACCTGCGCGCGCAGTACCCCGCGATCCCGGTGGTCGTGGTGTCGGCCAACGAGGACCCGGCGACCATTCGCCGCTGCATGGACTTCGGCGCCTCGGGCTTCATTCCCAAGACCCTCGACGTCTCCCAGATGCGCGTCGCCGTGCGCGTCGTGCTGGCCGGCGACAACTGGACGCCGCCGGACCTCGACCTGTCGCTCGCGACCGACGACCAGACCGCCAAGCTTGTCTCCCGCCTCGGCACGCTGACGCCCCAGCAGGTCCGCGTGCTGATGATGCTGAGCCAGGGCCTGCTCAACAAGCAGATCGCCTACGAGCTCAGCGTCTCCGAGGCGACGGTGAAGGCGCACGTCTCTGCGATCCTCGCCAAGCTCGGCGTCGAGAGCCGCACCCAGGCGGTCATCGCCGCCTCCAAGATCGAAGCCGGCCAGTGGCCGGAGCGCGCGGCGAGCTGACAGCCGGGCTGCGGCGCAGCCGTCCGCGAACGCGACTGACCAAGCGACGGCGCCGAATCGGATTCGGCGCCGTTCGCATGTCCGGGTCATGGCGCAGTGCGGGAGGCGTTTTCCGGGTTGGACGCGGGCGATCCCTCCTCAAGCGAAGCTTGGGGAGGGTGGCCTTGGCGAAGCCAAGGTCGGGTGGGGTCTTGGGCGTAGAGCACCTCAGCGGCGGCAGGGCGTCGTTCTGAGCCCACCCCACCCGGCCGGGCTTCGCCCGTCCACCCTCCCGTTCCGGGGGAGGGATCCCCGCGCTTCACCCCGTGGTCATGAGATCCTCACTCCGCCGCCGCGGCGCGTTGGGCGAGGAGCTGGGCGAGCAATGCGCGGAGCGCGGCGGGACGGATCGGTTTCGGAAGCACCTGGACGTCCTTCTCCGCCGCCTGCTCCCGCAGGCCCGGCGATCGATCAGCGGTGATCAGGATCGCAGGGATCGGCTGCCCGAGCTTCCAGCGCAGGTTGACGATCGCCTCCAGCCCGTCCGCCTCGTCGAGGTGGTAGTCGGCCAGCAGCGCGTCGGGCGTCAGCTTGCGCGCGCGCATCAGCGCTTCGGCCTCGCGCTGGTTGGCGGCGGTGAGCGCGGTGCAGCCCCAGCCGCTCAGCAAGGTCGCCATGCCGTCGAGGATCGCCGGCTCGTTGTCGATCGCGAGCACCACGAGGCCGACAAGCGCGGCGCCGCGCGAGCCGACGAGACCCTCGACGGGCTTCGGCGCGGGCAGCGCCACCGCGGTCGGCAGCTCGATCGAGAACACCGAGCCCATCCCCGGCTTGGAGCGCAGCGTCAGGGGATGGTCGAGCACGCGCGCGATGCGCTCCACGATCGAGAGGCCGAGGCCGAGCCCCGGGGCGACCTTGGCGCCCTGTTCGAGGCGCTTGAACTCGCGGAACACCAGTTGCTGCTGGCCCGAGGCGATGCCGAGGCCGGTGTCCCACACCTCGACCCGGATCCGGCTGTCCGGCAGGCGGCGCACGCCGACGATGACGCGGCCGGCCGGCGTGTACTTGATGGCGTTGGAAACGAGGTTCTGCAGCAGGCGGCGCAGCAGCCGGCGATCGGAGCGCACGGCGAGGCTGGTCGGCACCACCGCGAGCTTCAGTCCCTTGTCGGCCGCGACCGGCGCGAACTCGCGGCCGAGCTGGCCGGTGATCTCGTCGAGGCGGAACACCGAGAGCTCGGGCTTCATCGCGCCGGTGTCGAGCCGCGAGATGTCGAGCAGGGCGGAGAGGATCTCCTCGACCGCGTCCAGCGAGGCGTCGACGTTGCGCGACAGCCGGCCGAAGTCCTCCTCGGGCGTCGTCCGCTCCACCAGGCTGGTCGCGAACAGCCGCGCGGCGTTCAGCGGCTGCAGGATGTCGTGGCTGGCGGCCGCGAGAAAGCGCGTCTTCGAGATGTTGGCCTCGTCGGCCACCGTCTTGGCGCGGGCGAGCTCCTGGTTCAGACGCGTCAGCTCGCGGGTGCGCTCGCGCACCCGGCGCTCGAGGTTCTCGTTCGCAAGCTCCAGCGCCTGCTGGGCGTTCACCGTCTCGGTGATGTCGGTGTAGGTCGTCACTACGCCGCCATCCGGCATGCGGGCGGAGCGGATCTCGATCACGCGCCCCGAGGGCTGCAGGCGGGTGCGCAGGGTCTCCAGCCGCACCACGAAGCGCTGGATGCGGTCGGCGACGAACTCCTCCTCGTGCACCGGGCCGTAGAGTCCGCGAGCGGCGTTGAAGCGGAAGATGTCGTCGAGGCCGACGCCGGCGTGGATCATCTGTTCCGGCAGGTCGAACAGCTCCCGGAACTCGCGGTTCCAGGCGACCAGCTTCATGTCGCCGTCGATCGCGGTGATGCCCTGGCGGGCGTTGTCGAGCGCGGTCTGCAGCACGTCGCGGTTCGACTGCATGGCGGCGGAGGCGTCGTCGAGCAGCCGCAGAGCGTCCTGGGTCGTCACGTTGCGGCGGCTGAGCAGCAGCGATAGCACGAGGCGCGAGGAGGCGGCGCCGATGGCGGAGGCGAGCAGGTGTTCGGCGAAGCGCAGCGTCTGCACGTCGGCCTCCGCCTTCGGCTCCAGCGGCACGCCGCGGCCGCGGGCGAAGCCGGCGAAGGCCCGGTCGGCCCGGTCGGCGCCGAGGTAACGTCCGACGGTCTGGACGAGGTCGCTCGTCGTCACGCGCGAGCGCCAGGGGCGGAAGCTGCCGGCGGCCTGTGCGGGCGCAGGCGGCGCGCCGCCGTCCGAGAAGGCCTCCGCCTGCTGGCTCTCGATCTGGGACGGCGCGCGGAGCAGGGAGACGAGCACGAAGGCGAGCGTGTTGAGCAGCAGGCTCCAGAACACGCCATGGGCCAGGGGATCGTCCATGCCGGCGCCGAACAGGCTGCGCGGCGCGAGCCATGCGAGGCCGTAGGGCCCGTCGTCCAGGAACGCGACGGAACCCGGCCAGTGGCTGGCGAGAGCCGGGACGGCGAGCGTCCAGGCCCATGTCACAAGGCCGACGGAGAGACCGGCGATCGCGCCGCGCGCCGTCGCGCGCCGCCAGGCGAGGCCGCCGAAGAAGGCGGGAGCGAGCTGCGCGATCGCCGCCAGCGACAGCAGGCCGAGGCTCGCCAGCTGCGCGGCGCCCGCCAGCCGGTGGGCGGCGTAGGCGCCCAGCAGGATCACCACGATCGCGAGCCGCCGGAAGCCGAGCAGCCGGCGGCTCATGTCCGGCCGGGAGGTCTCGGGGCCCTTCAGCAGGGCGGGAATGACGAGGTCGTTCGACACCATGATGGAGAGGGCGACGCTCTCCACCAGCACCATCGCGGTCGCCGCCGACAGCACGCCGGTGAGCGCAATCACCGCGACCCAGGGCGCATCGGCGGCGAGCGGCAGGGCGAGCACGTAGACGTCCGGGTCGACCCCGCGCCCGGCTCCGAAGGTCGTCAGCCCCGCCGCCGCGATCGGCGCGACGAACAGGCTCATAGCCACGGCGTAGAGCGGGAACAGCCAGGCGGCCGTGGCGGTCTCGTCGGCGTCGCGGGCCTCGACCACCGTCACGTGGAACTGGCGCGGAAGCAGGAAGGCGCCGAGGAACGAGAGCAACGCGAGCGCGGCGAAGGAGGCGGCGGACGGCGCGTGCTCGAAGGGCGCCAGCACGCCGGCCGCGGACGCCCGAGCATAGAGGTCCGTCGGGCCGTCGAACAGGCTCCAGACCACGAAAGCGCCGACGGCGAGGAACGCGCCGAGCTTCACGACCGATTCAGTCGCGATCGCCAGCATGAGCCCCTCGTGGCGCTCGGTCGCCTCCACCTGCCGGGTGCCGAACAGGCAGGCGAAGACCGCGAGCGCGAGCGCGGCGGCGAGCGCGGGATCGACCGGCAGATCGCGCCCCAGCGCCGTTCCGAGCGCGAGGGTGATGGCCTTGAGCTGCAGCGCGAGATAGGGCGTCGCGCCGATCACGGCGGCGATCGCGACGAGACCCGCGACCCGTTGGCTCTTGCCGTAGCGGGCGCCGATCAGGTCGGCGATCGAAGTGATGTTGTTGGCCTTGGCGAGCCGGACCACCCGCGCGACGAGCGGCCGGAACGCGCCGATCGCGACCACTGCGCCGAGCGTCAGCGCGAAGAAGGTCCAGCCTGAGTTCGCCGCCAGGCCGACCGAGCCGGCGAAGGCCCAGGCGGTGCAGTAGACGCCGAGACCGAGCGCATAGAGATGCGGGCGGATGCGGCCGGCGAGCCAGGCCGGCCGCCGCGCCTCGCCATAGGCCGCGACGCCGAGCAGAAGGGCGAGGTAGGCGGCGGCGACCGCGACGATGATCCAGCCCTGCACGCGTCCGTCTCCCGGCTTCTTACGTCCGACCCGGCGACCATACACTGGCGGCGTTCGCCAGGACTGCATCAACCGTCAAGAACTTCGTCGCCTTGCCTTCCGTCAAACCTCCGTTAACGTCCAGTGATCATTCGGCCAAGGCCGGCGCAGCGTTGAGGGTCAGACATGTCGGTGCTCCAGGAATTCAAAGAGTTCGCCATGAAGGGCAACGTCGTCGACCTCGCGGTCGGCGTCATCATCGGCGCGGCCTTCGGCAAGATCATTGAAAGCCTCGTCGGCGACATCTTCATGCCGATCATCGGCTCGATCGTCGGCGGGCTGGATTTCTCGAACTACTTCCTCGGCCTGTCCTCCGCCGTCAACGCCACCTCGCTGGCCGAGGCCAAGAAGCAGGGCGCGGTTCTCGCCTACGGTAACTTCCTGACGATCGCCATCAACTTCGCGATCATCGCTTTCATCCTGTTCCTGATCATCAAGGCGGTGAACCGCTTGAAGAAAAAAGAAGAGGCAAAGCCCGCCGCCGTCGCCGAGACGCCGCAGGACGTGAAGCTGCTCGGCGAAATCCGCGATCTGCTCGCCGGCCGTCAGGCGCAGGTCTGAGCCGCGGTGGCCCCGCGCTTCGTCCTGCATCACCATCCGCAGTCGCGCGCGCAGCGGGTGCGGTGGCTGCTCGAGGAAAGCGGCGAGGCTTACGAACTCGTCGCCCACGACTTCGAAGCGCGCACCCACAAGGCGCCGGACTTCCTGGCGCTCAACCCGGACGGCAAGCTGCCGACGCTGATCGACCGTGGTCCCAACGGGACGTGGTCGACCGTGGTGACCGAAAGCGCGGCGATCGTGATCCATGTCGCCGATGCCGCGGCGGTGGACGGCCTCGCGCCGCCGCCGAGCGACCCGGCGCGCGGCGCCTACCTGAACTGGATCGTCTACATGGCGGCGGCGGTGGAGCCCGCGCTCGCCGACGCCGCCTACCCACGCGCGTCTCCGCCGCCCGCCTCGGCGATCGGGTGGCCGCCCTTCGAGGCGACGGTGGCGCGCATCGCGGCGCAGCTCGCCCGGACGCCCTACATCGTCGGCGCTCGTTTCACCGCGGCCGACGTCATGGTCGGGTCGATGCTCGGGTGGACGCGGTCCTGGGGGCGGCTTCCCGAACCGAAGCGTTTCGACGACTACCTCGTGCGGATCGCCGCCCGGCCAGCGAACCAGAAGGTGTTCGGCTGAGCGCTCCCGTTCAGCCGAAGGCGGTCGCGAGCGCCCGCTGGTAGATGCGCGTCAGCGTCTCGAGGTCGGCGACCGCCACCCGCTCGTCGATCTGGTGCATGGTCTGGCCGACGAGGCCGAACTCCACCACCGGGCAGTAGCTCTTGATGAACCGCGCGTCGGAGGTGCCGCCGCCGGTGGTGAGCGCCGGCCGCCGCCCGGTCTCGGCCTCGACGGCCGCGCAGAGCGTCTCGACCAGCGGACCCTGCGGCGTCAGGAAGGCCTCGGCGTTCGGCCGCTCGAAGGCGAGCGCGTAGTTGCCCGCGCCGATGGCGTCGTCGAGCCGCTCGGCGATCAGCGCCATCAGGCTCGCCGAGGTGTGGAGATCGTTGTAGCGCACGTTGAACTGCAGGGCGGCGTCGCCGGGGATGACGTTGTAGGCGCCCGTCCCGCTGCGGACGCCGACGACCTCGAGGTTCGACGGCTCGAAGTGCTCCGTCCCCTCGTCCAGCGGCTCGCCCATCAGCGCGGTGAGCGCGGGCGCGAGCTCCCGGACGGGATTGCGGGCGAGGTGGGGGTACGCGACGTGGCCCTGCAGGCCGGGAAGCGTGACCACGCCCGACAGGCTGCCGCGGCGACCGATCTTCGCGACGTCGCCCAAGGCCTCAGGGTTCGTGGGCTCGCCCAGCAGGCAGCCGGAGAAACGCTCGCCGCGCGCATGCGCCCATTCCAGCAGCTTCGCCGTGCCGTTGATCGCCGGACCTTCCTCGTCGCCGGTGATGAGGAAGGCGACCGGCCCGCCGAGCTCGCCGCCGCCCTCGAGCGCGCGGGCGACCGCGGCCACCATGCAGGCCACCGCGCCCTTCATGTCGACCGCGCCGCGGCCGTAGAGCTCGTCGCCGACGATCGTCCCTGAGAACGGCTCATGGCTCCAGCGGGCCTCGTCGCCGGGCGGGACCACGTCGGTGTGGCCGGCGAACACGAAGGCTTCGCCGGCGCCGCGCCGGGCGTAGAGGTTCGCGATGTCCGGCGTGCCCTCGTCGGAGAACACCGGGCGGTGGATCTCGAAGCCGAGCGGCGCCAGCAGCCGCTCCAGCAGGGCGTGGGCTCCGCCTTCCTCGGGCGTCACGCTCCGGCAGGCGATCAGCGCCTGCGCGACCGCGACGGGATCTCGGGGGTCGATGGGCATCGCGCGCGTTCTCCCGCGAGGCGCCCCCTCACCCGTCATCGCTGACGCGATGCCGACCTCTCCCCGCTGGGGAGAGGTAAGGAAGCGGCTCCGTTCTTCACCTTTCCCCGGCGAGGAGAGGTCGGCCCGCAGGGCCGGGTGAGGGGGCTTTCGCCCTCAGTCCCTGAGCAACTCGTTGATGGCGGTCTTGGAGCGGGTCTGGGCGTCGACGCGCTTTACGATCACCGCGCAGTAGAGCGAGGGGCCGGGCTGGCCGTTCGGCAGCGGCTTGCCGGGCAGCGAGCCGGGGACGACGACCGAGTACTCCGGCACTTCGCCGACAAAGACCTCGCCGGTGGCGCGGTCGATGATCTTGGTGGTCGCCGAGATGAACACGCCCATGGACAGCACCGAGCCCTTGCGGACGATGACGCCCTCCACGACCTCGGAGCGCGCGCCGATGAAGCAGTCGTCCTCGATGATGACGGGGCCGGCCTGCAGCGGCTCGAGCACGCCGCCGATGCCGACGCCGCCGGAGAGATGCACGTTCTTGCCGATCTGGGCGCAGGAGCCGACCGTCACCCAGGTGTCGACCATCGTGCCGCTATCCACATAAGCGCCGACGTTGACGAAGGACGGCATCAGCACCACGCCCGGAGCCACATAGGCCGAGCGGCGCACGATCGCGCCGGGCACGGCGCGGAAGCCGGCCTCCTTGAACTGTTCGTCGCCCCAGCCCTCGAACTTGGAGGGCACCTTGTCCCACCAGGCGGACTGGCCGGGCCCGCCGGGGATGCGCTCCATGTCGTTGAGGCGGAACGACAGCAGGACGGCCTTCTTGACCCACTGGTGCACGGTCCACTTGCCGTTCTCCGGCACCGCGATGCGCAGGTGGCCCTTGTCCATCGACGACAGCGCGTGCTCGACCGCTTCGCGCACGGGCCCCGTGGTGGTCGCGCCGATCTCCGCCCGGCGCTCCCAGGCGTCGTCGATCACGGCGGCGATGTCGGCATGGCTCATGGGTGCGGGCTCCGCGGAGAGGGATAGAGACAGGCTCGGACGTTTGGGACGCGCGGCCGGGGCTGTCAATTGGGGAGGGCGTTATGAACGTCACAGGACGAGGCGCGGGCGTCCCTCCCCCGGAAGGGGAGGGTGGACGGGCGAAGCCCGGCCGGGTGGGGTGGGCGCAGGATCAATCCCGACCGCCGCGCTTCACGCCCCAGGCCCCACCCGACCTCGGCCGAGCCGAGGCCACCCTCCCCGAGCTGGCGCTCGAGGAGGGATCCCCGAGTTCGTCCGGCCCGCGTATGGGGCGTCCTCAGCTTTTCAGCGCCTCCAGGTCGGCGTAGAGGTCGAGCGCCTCGGGGTTCGCCAGCGCGTCCTTGTTCTTCACGGCGCGGCCGTGCACCACCTCGCGCACGGCGAGCTCCACGATCTTGCCGGACTTGGTGCGCGGGATGTCGGAGACCGCGACCACCCTGGCCGGCACGTGCCGCGGCGAGGCGCCCTCGCGGATGCGCGTCTTCACCCGCTTGGTCAGGTCCTCGTCCAGCGTCGCGCCCTCGGCCAGCCGCACGAACAGCACCACGCGGACGTCGTCGTCGAAATCCTGCCCGATGCAGAGCGCCTCGACGATCTCGGGCATCTTCTCGACCTGGGCGTAGATCTCCGCCGTGCCGATGCGCACGCCGCCAGGGTTCAACGTCGCGTCCGAGCGGCCGTGGATGATCAGTCCGCCGTGCGCCGTCCACTCCGCGAAGTCGCCGTGCACCCAGACGTTGTCGAAGCGCTCGAAATAGGCCGCGCGGTACTTCGCGCCGTCGGGGTCGTTCCAGAAGCCGATCGGCATGGCCGGGAAGGCCTTCACGCAGGACAGCTCGCCCTTGCCGGAGGCCAGCGGCCGGCCGTCGTCGTCGAGCACGGCGATCGCGAGCCCGAGGCCCGGCCCCTGGATCTCGCCGCGCCACACCGGATCGAGCGGATTGCCGAGCACGAAGCAGGAGACGATGTCGGTGCCGCCCGAGATCGAGGCGAGCTGGACGTCGGTTTTTACCGCCTCGTAGACCCAGTCGAAGCTGGAGTCGGCGAGCGGCGACCCGGTCGAGGCGATGGTGCGCACCGTGGAGAGGTCGTGGGTGTCGCGCGGGCGCAGACCCTGCTTCTTCACCCCATCGATCCACTTCGCCGAGGTCCCGAGGAAGGTCATCTCTTCTGCGTCTGCGAAGTCGAACAGCACGGCGGGGCTCGGGTGGAACGGGGAGCCGTCATAGAGCAGCAGCGTGGCTTGCGCCGCGAGGCCCGAGACCAGCCAGTTCCACATCATCCAGCCGCAGGTGGTGAAGTAGAACACGCGGTCGCCGGGCCGGATGTCGGAGTGCAGCACATGCTCCTTGAGGTGCTGCAGCAGCACGCCGCCGGCCGAATGCACGATGCATTTCGGCACGCCGGTGGTGCCGGAGGAGAACAGCACGTAGAGCGGATGCGCGAAGGGCAGGCGCTTGAAGGTGAGCTCCCGGGCGTCGAACCCGTCGAGGAAGACCTCCAGCGACACCGCGTCGCGAAGACCGGCCGCCACCCCGTCGGCGACGCCGAGATAGGGGACGACGACGGTGCGGGCCGCGCTCGGCAGGCCGTCGACGATGGGCTTCAGCTTCGCCGCGATCTCGATGCGCTTGCCGGCGTACCAGTAGCCGTCGACCGTGACGAAGACCTTGGGCTCGATCTGGCCGAAGCGGTCCAGCACGCCCCGCTCTCCGAAGTCCGGCGAGCAGGACGACCAGATCGCGCCGAGCGAGGCGGCCGCCAGCATGAAGGCGACGGTCTCCGGCCGGTTCGGCATCATCGCCGCCACCCGGTCGCCTTCGCCGACGCCCGAGGCGACCAGCGCCTGCTGGATGCGGGAGACCAGCGCGCGCAGCTCGTCGAACGACAGGCGCGCGGTCGCCTTGTCCTCCGCCTGGAACACGATGGCGTCGCCGGGACCGTCGCGGCGCAGCAGGTTCTCGGCGAAATTCAGCCGCGCGTCGGGGAAGAACTGCGCGCCGGGCATGGCGTCGCCGTTCTCGAGAACGCGGTCGCCTTTGTCGCCGACGACATGGCAGAAGTCCCAGACGAGGTCCCAGAAGCCGGCGCGGTCCTCGATCGACCAGGCGTGCAAGTCCTTGAAGGTCTTGAGGCTGCGGCGGGCCCGCCCCGCGGCGCTGTCGGCGAAGCTGGCCATGGCGCTGGAGGCCATGCGCGGCATGTCCGGCGCCCAGAGCGGAGCGGAAGCGTCGGTCGTCATGGGCGGGCGGCTCCGGGATGAGCGGTAGGCGGGCGTGATC
Organism: Methylopila sp. 73B; assembly: GCF_000526315.1. Lineage (NCBI taxonomy): Bacteria > Pseudomonadati > Pseudomonadota > Alphaproteobacteria > Hyphomicrobiales > Methylopilaceae > Methylopila > Methylopila sp. 73B. The sequence goes on from NZ_JAFV01000001.1 coordinate 3,850,252, forward strand.
GCTGCGAAAGCTACACGCTCGGCCGCGCCGCGGGGAAGAGGAGGCGGCCCGGGGGCGAGTTGGCCCTTCGGCGCGGCGGCGGTATAAGCGGCGCCCGCCCTTCCGGTCCTCCTCCGCATCATGGGAGCCGTTCCGATGCGTCGCATCGTTCTCGGCCTCGCCGTCGTGGTGCTCGCGCTTGGCGCCGGCCTCGGCGCGGTCGCCGTGCGGACGCCGCCCGGAGCCATCGAGGCGGCGCTGCGGTCGAGCGTCGCGGCCGGAGGCGATCTCGTGGTCGAGGCGCGCGGCGAGAACTCCTTCGTCCTGTTTCCCAAGCCCCGGCTGCGGCTGGAGGACGTGCGGATTTCCGACGCGCGGGGAACGCCGATCGCCGTCGTGCGGGCCGTGGTCGCCACGCCGCGGATCGGCGCCCTGCTGATGGGCCGGGTCGAGCTGGACGAGCTCGAACTGAAGACGCCCGCGATCGACGCCGAGGCGATCGACCTCAAGCGCGCCGCGGCTCTTCTGAAGGCGCGTTCCCCTGCAGACGCCCATCCGCCGCGGATCCGGCTGCGCGACGCGGTCGTCACCTGGTCGGGCGGGCGGCTCGACGACGTCGACGCCGGGGCCGTCTGGCCTCGCGCCGGCCGACCATTGTCGGTCACCGGCGCGGCCGTCTTCCGCGGCCGGCGGGTCGAGGCTCTCGCCTCGATCGGCGATCCGCTTGCGCTTCTCTCCGACGGTCGATCGGGCGCCAGACTGCGGCTTACCGCATCAGGCGCGCGGCTCGCGTTCGAGGGCGCCGCGACGGGCGGCGCATCCCCGCGCCTCGAAGGCGGGCTCGGCGTCCGGCTCGCGTCCCTGCGCGACGTGATCACCTGGGTCGGCTCCGCCGCGCCGGCGCTGGCCGCCCCGCTCGCCGAGGTCAGCCTCTCCGGTCGGGCGACCGTGGACCGCAACGGCGTCTCGGTCACCGGCGCGGAGCTGGTGGTGGACGACGCCACGCTGGTCGGCGCGGCGCGTTTCGGCGCCCGGAACGGCCGTCCTCTGATCGAGGCGACGCTCGACGCCGGCGCGCTGGACGTCACGCACTACGTCGACGGCTTCGCGCCGCTGTTCGGCTCCACGGACCTGTGGAGCGTCGCGCCGCTCGACGCCCGCCCGTTTCGCGCCGTCGACCTCGACCTCAGACTCTCCGCCGGCGCGGTGCGGGTCGGCGGTTTCCAGCTGGGCCCGACGGCGGCGACCGTGGGCGTGGCCGACGGCGTGCTCGACGTCGGCGTGGGCGAGGCCGCGGCCTACGGCGGCGTCGTCCGCGGCGGGGCCACGATCCGGCCGGACGGCCGAACGGTGTCGGTGAAGGTCGGCCTCACGTTGGGCGGCGTCGATTCGGAGCGGGCGCTGGGGGGCGCGGCGAGCGGAACGCGGCTGTCGGGCGTGGTCGACGGCGACCTCGCGCTCGAGGGCGCCGGCGGGTCGATCGCGGAGATCGTCGCGAGCCTCGACGGCCGCGCCTCCGCACGGCTTGTGAGCAACAAGGCGATCGGCGGATTCCGGGCCAAGGCGCTGGCGCTGTTCGGGCTGCCCAGCCGGCTGGATGTGACCTCGGCCGAGGGAACCGCGATCATCGAAAATGGCGTCGCCCGAAGCGAGGATTTGAAACTGTCCGGGCCGCTCGCTTCGCTCGCGCTCTCCGGCGCGGCGGACCTCACGACGCGCCGGCTGGCCTTGGCGGGCCAACTCGCGCCGCTCGGCGGAACACCTCTGCGCGCGCCCGTCCGGGTGGAGGGGCCGATCGCCGACCCGCGATTTCGGCTTGGTCCGCCGTCGCCCGAGCGCCGCGCTCTGGCCCCGGGCTGAACGCTCCCGTAGCGCGGGGCGCGCCCGCGGGCCTGATCAGCCGTGGGCGACGCCGGAGCCCTCGCGCGCGTGCCGGGCCGCCGCCTGGCTGTCGGTTTCGCCCTCGGGGTTGGGCGCGTGGCTGTCGCCCGCCTTGCCGTGGGCGTCGTCGGTCAGCCAGTCCGACAGCGCAAGGAAGACGCCCGACAGCACGAACACGACGTGGACGATGGTCATCCAGTAGATGTCGCGATCGCTGGTCTCGCCGAGATCCATGAAAGACTTCAGCAGCTGGATGGCGGAGATCGCGACGATCGACGCGATCAGCTTCATCTTCAGGCCGGAGAAATCGACCTTGCCCATCCACTCGGGCCGCTCGCTCTGGTCGTGCAGGTCCATGCGCGAGACGAAGTTCTCATAGCCCGAGAAGATCACCAGCAGGATCAGGTTCGCCGTCAGCGACAGGTCGATCAGCGACAGCGCGCCCAGGATCACTTGGCTTTCGGTGGCGACGAACACGCCTTGGGCGAAGTGCACGAGCTCCTGCAGGAACTTCACCAGCAGCACCGCTAGGCCGACGACGAGGCCGACGTAGAACGGCGCCATCAGCCAGCGGCTGGCGAACAGGCCGCGCTCCAGCGTGCGTGCGATCATGACCCTACAAGCCCCCGTCGGCGCGCCAGGCTGTCTCCGGTCGCGCGCGCAGCCCCCAAGCCCGCATGCCACACACAAAACGACCGGGCAAGCGCGGGAGCCGCCACTCTTTCGTCAGTTCGCGCCGGCGGTCCGGCGTTACGGGGTGACGCCCACCAGCCGGCGCGGGCGCCGGCCGAGAAGCATCAACGCCACGCCCAGCACGACCAGCACCGCGAAGGTCGGCGCGGAGAGCAGGAAGGCGAGTATGGGGTCGGCGACCGACGCCGCGGCGCCCCCGCCGGCGGCCGCCTTGGCGCTGGACAGGCTTTCCGGCGCGAACGTCGCCCAGCTTGTCTCCAGCGACGTCAGCGTCACCACGCCGGACGCGATCGCCCGCGCGCCGTCGACGACCAATGCGACGAAGCCGGCGGCCAGCACGAGGAAGCCGAGCAGGCGAATCAGAAAGCGGATCATGGGCGTCGGCGGCCTTTTGACTGTCGGATCGAGCGTGCGAAGCGGCCTCTGCGGCCGCGGTGTGAACATGGGTCGGCGCGCCGTCTGCGGCAATCGCCGAAGTTTCGGTCATCCCCGCTTGTCACCGCCCCCGCGGCTTGATACTCCCCGCTGCTCCGGAGGGGTGGCCGAGTGGTTGAAGGCGCACGCCTGGAAAGTGTGTATACGGGAAACCGTATCGCGGGTTCGAATCCCGCTCCCTCCGCCATATATTCCTATACCATCATCCACAACGGTCCAGATTGCTTAGATCTTCTAGGCGATGGGGCGAAGGTGGGTCTCTCAATCGGTCCACGGCCATACCCGACTATCCGGATCGAAACCGGGTCAAAAGCCGGGTAGGGGGCACAGCGGGACCGGGTATAGGAACCGAGCGCGATGCCGCTGACTGACGTCCAGATCCGGAAGGCCAAGGCCGCCGAGAAGCCCTACAAGCTCAACGACGGGGCCGGCCTGCACCTCTACGTCTCCACCGCCGGCGGCAAATCGTGGCGCTACCGCTACGAGGTCGGGGGGAAAGAAAAGCTCCTGACGATCGGATCGTACCCGGACGTCAGCCTCGCGGAGGCGCGCGACGCCCGAGCGGCCGCGCGAGCCGCGGTGAAGGCCGGCCGCGACCCGTCCGCCGAGAAGCGCGAGGTCGCCGCCGCCGCGGAGCCGGTCGCCAATCCCTCCGAGACGTTCGAGGTCATCGCTCGGGAGTGGCACACGCTGAACGCCGGCCGCTGGACGGAGACGCATGCGAGCGACGTGCTCGTGAGCCTCGAGCGCGACGTTTTCCCCGATCTGGGGGAAAAGGCCCTGCCGGAGATCGGCGCCCCGACCCTGCTTACGACGCTGCGGAAGATCGAGGCCCGCGGAGCGAAGGAGACCGCCCGCCGCGTCAGGCAGCGCGTGTCCGCGGTGTTCGGCTTCGCCATCGCCTCGGGGCGCGCGACGCATGATCCCGCCGCCCAGGTAGAGAAGGCGATGGCTCCGCTCCCGAAGAAGGGGCGCCAGCCTGCGGTGACCGACCTGGACGAGGCGAGGCAGGTGCTGCGCGACGCGGACGCGACGCCGGCGCACCCCGTGACCAAGCTGGCCCTGCGCATCCTGGCTCTGACCGCGCTGCGGCCCGGCGAACTGCGCGGCGCCGCCTGGGGCGAGCTGCGGCTAGAGGGCGACGACCCGCAGTGGGTCGTGCCGGGGCCGCGGATGAAGATGAAGGTGGAGCACGTCGTCCCGCTCTCGATGCAGGCGGTGGAGGCTCTGAAGGTCTTGCGCTCCCAGACGGGCCGCGGCGCCTTCCTGTTCCCCAACGATCGCCACGTCTCGAAGCCGATGTCGGAGAACGCGATCGGGTATCTGCTGAACCGAGCCGGGTATCACGGCCGGCACGTGCCGCATGGCTGGCGCGCGGCGTTCTCTACGATCATGAACGAGCGCTTCAAGGCGGACCGCCAGATCATCGACCTGATGCTGGCGCACGCGCCGAAGGACAAGGTCGAGAAAGCCTATAACCGCGCCGAGCACATGGACCGCCGGCGGGAGCTGGCGCAGATCTGGGCCGACCTGCTGATGGTCGACCAGGCGCCGCTGAGCGAGATCTTCGAGGGCGCTCGGCGCTAGCGAAGGTCGCGCTCGATGCCCGCGATCACGGCCTCGGCCTGGCTGATCAAGAGCGGCACGTGAGCGGCGATCGGATCGAACATCTTCGGCATCTCCTCGCGGCGGAGCAGGCCTTCGATGGACAGATCGTGGCGGTGAAGATCCTGGAGTAGCGCGTTCAGCGCGTCCAAGGTCTCGGAACTCAGGGTGGAGCGGTCGACGGTTTCGACAGCACGCAGGTGGTCACGAGCAGCGTCAGCCATGAAGGTCTCCATGGGACGCCTCGCCGCCCCGTTAACTGAAGCGTAAGCTACGTAACATACGTATGTCCAGCCGGTTGCGCATGCTGCGCTGGTCGGGTAGGAGTTTTCCCCATGGCCGACGAACTCAAGTCCGAACGCATCCAGGTGCTTCTCAGCCCGTCAGAGCTGAAGGCGATCGATGATTGGGGTTTCTCGTGCCGCATCAGATCGCGAGGCGAGGCAATCCGTCAGTTGGTCGATATCGGCTTGCTGTCTCACAAAGATCATGAGGTGACAAAAGCCGCTCTACACCTAGCTGACGTACATTCAAAAATATTAGCTCCTTATCTTGAAGTTCCTGGCACATTTTCTAATGAAACATTGCAGGAGTTACTTGACGCGCTGGATCGTATGATTGGTCTTCAGGAAAAGCTCAACGAGGATGCGCCGGAGATTGCTGGGAGAATCAAAGCGCGCATGGACGCGGCCTTGGCCGAAGCAAACGAAGACGGCGACGCCAAGCCTTAGAACGGCCGCCTACCGCTCCCTATCCACCCTCGGAGGAACGCGGGGCGAAGGACGGCCCTGAGGATGAATGGATCCGGGAACCCTCTCCACGTCGGACTTTCCAGAAAAGGGGGCTGTGCGCCTGCCCTGCCCTCCAGACGCGTCCGCACCTGGGCCTGCTCGATCAGGATGCGCTCGAGCTTCTGGTTCGTCTCGCGCGTGGCGGCTTCCTGCTTTTCGGCAAGCTCCTTCATGGTGCTCTGGAACAGTTCGACCACTCGGCTGATGCGCGTGTCGAGGCCCTTGATCTCCGTCGAGTTGGACTGAGACGAGAGGGCGTTGTCCCGTGTCGCCTGCATGCTCTGGTCGACCGCTTTCCGCCATTCGCGCCAGGCCAGAAGCTCCTCGCGCTGCCGGGACTCACCGGCTTCCATACGGTCGCTGAGGCGTTCGATCAGCCGCGGGAGCGGTTCGAGGATCTGAGCCTGCGCCGCGTTCGTCTTCGTGTTCGCCTCGATCGCGTTGTAGAGCCCGATGCCGCCCAAGGCGCACGACAGGATGAGCCCTGCGAGCGGGATGATGCCTGAGGGCTTGGACCACTCGGCGCGCAGGGCTCCCCAGCCTGTGGGCTGCGGTGGCTGGCTTCGACGCATGGTCTCTTGGAGGGTGTCTGAGATCGCGTCGATCTTTGCCCTGAGCTGTTCCAACGTCTGCCTCGCGATCTCGGGGTTTGTAGCGACGCCGAGCGTCGGGGCGACCTCAGGGGTATCGTCAGCCATCAATCGGTCAGGCCAGCGGGCGCGTGGTGGTCTCGCGGCCGTACCAGGCATAGGCGAGGCCGGCGATCGTGATGACGGTCGTGCTCACGGTGGAAACGTCGTCGGCGTTCCACGTCGCGCCGAACCAGCCCGCCGCGATCACGATCGACTTTGCGAAGCCGGTGATCTGGAGAAGCTGCGCGGCGCCGGCCGCCGTGATGCCCTGCAGCGTCTCGGACGCCCACCGCGAGACGGGCTTCAGGGCAGGCGAGATCGCAGGATCGGTGACGACTCGCTTGGCGACCTCGGCGGGCGTCGCGCTGTTTGGCAGATTGCGGACAGCGTCCTCGACGGCGTCGGCGAGCCGCGGCTTCGTGATCGCTTTCGACATGGCATTAACTCCGGGAGAGTTCGGCTCGGGCCGAGACGATGGTCGCGTAGGCCGCGGCGAGCGCAGCAGCGCCCTGCACGAGATCGGCGGGACGGTTGAGGCAGATGTCGGTCGCGACGGCATGCGCCGCGGCCGCGGTCGCAAGGCGTTTGGGGCTGGCGTTCCGAGCGACAGCCACGGTGACGTAGCTCGCATACAGCGCAGGCTCAGCCGCGCAGACGCTGTCGATGGTCTTGGCGTAGGTGAGCGCTCCCGCAGAGCCGCAACCGGCGAGCGAAAGCGCGAGCAGGCCGCAGACGGCCGCCCGTGTGAACAGGTTGATCATGTCAGGCTCCGATGAGCGCGCAGGCCAGCGCGAGCGCGAAGGGGGATGCGAGGGTGGCGAGGATTATGGCGCGGGAGGTCACGAGCCCCGCGCCGTTTCGAGGATCTCGACGCGGCGCTTCAGGTCCTGCACCTCGATCGTGAGGCTCGCGATGATCGACTGTCCCACGGTGCCGATAGCGGGGTCAGGAGCTGTCGGGAGAGGCGCGGGCTTGGGTGTAGGCTCAGGCGACGGAACGGCCTTCGTGGCGGCTCTAATCGCGGCTGCGAAGCTCTCCGCATAGCCGGCGATGAGCGGGGCCTTGTCGGTGCCGTTGATGACACGGCGGGCGTTGGGGAAATCGACCTTCGAGCCACCGATGTAGTCGCCGAGCTTCTTGCCGGTGAATGTGCCGAGCATGCAGCCCTGGGCGAGGATGCGAGCCGCAAGCGGGCGCTCCTTCACGAGGTCTGGATTGGCGACGATGTCGATCCCGGTCCGCTGCGCCCAATCGGTATAGTTCCGCCGGCCCGTAAGCTGCACGAAGCCGCGGCCCTTGAAGCGCTTCCCGTCCCCAGCGACCGTGTTCCCGAGGTCCTTACGACCCTCATAGGCCGCGCCCGATGCGTACTCGGTCATGGTCTTGAAGCGGTCGCTCTCGTGCCAAGCGGTCGCCAACAGGTACGCGAGCTTGTTCGCGTCGCCGTCCCCGTAGGTTTCCCATGCGTCGAGGATGGCGTCGCAGCCGTCGACAGCGCTCTGTGAGAGCGAACCGCCGAACGGCTTCGCACGCGCCGCCGCGAAGAACGCAGCACGGTTCATGGCAGTCTCCGATGTTTGGGCATGAAAAAGCCCCGCGCGAGGGCGGGGCGATGTGTGTTATCTTGCGCCAGTCAGGATGGGGATCGAGATGGCGAAGTTTACTGACGGCCCATGGCGTTACGTGCCTTATGGCATTGTAGAATTAGGAGCGCCTGACCGGCTCCTTTACGGTGACGGCGACGCATCCAATGAAGATATGCACCTGATCGCCGCGTCACTTGACCTTTATGAGGTAGTAAAACACGCATTGGCCTGCGAGCCTGAAAACTCTGATGCGCCTTGGGTGCCAGCGGCGCGTGCAGCTCTCGCCAAAGCCGAGGCCGGCTTAAGTGATGAGGCGCAAAGAGAATTTGCCGAACTCAGTCGTTGACGAAGCCATCGTCGGGCAGCGTCTCGGTGTAGGGGTCCATGTCTGGGCTCCAACAAAAAAGCCGCCCCGGAGGGCGGCTTTGATGGCGACTATGATTTGCCCTTAAGGCTGCGCGGCGCTCGCGCGCTTCGCGATCCGCGCCTCCCGAGAGGCAATACGTTCGGCCTTGGTGGAGGTCTTCGTTTTGACCCTAGTGAAGCGGTCCGACTTGTCAGCGCCACTCTTCTTCCGAGCGATCAAGGCCGCGCGCTTGGTCGCCTTGGCCTCGCGCATCTCTTTGAGCTTTATGCTCGCGGTATCGCCCCCAAGCTCTTTGTCGAGCGTGATCGCGGCGGTGTAGACCTTCGATAGCCGCGCGTCGTCCAATTCAGTCTTGCAGAAGTAGCGCTCAAAAGCCTTCATGTTGAGGTCGAGCACATGCGAGTGCAGATGCCGGCGGTCCGCGCCAAACTGATGCCGGAATGCCTCGGTGACGATCTCGTAAGACGGGAAGTAAAAGAGCTTGTCGTCGTCCGCCTGCCGCTCGCGCAGCATCTTGCCGAGCGCGGCCCGCAGGATGGCTTTCGATTCCGTGTTCGCGACGATGCACGGGATCGCGCGGAAGGTCGCCGCCAGCGCGATCGGCGACACCGTGAACACGATGTGCGCCTCGGGCTTCCTCTCCCGGATCAGGGAGTGGATCGCTTTCAGGTTTTCGTAGCTCTCGTCAAACTCGGCGAGACGGAACTTGTGGCGCGTAGGGTCCAGCTTGTCGTCCGGCGGGGTGCGCCAGAACACTTCGCCGGTGACCTCGTCGTACCAGATCTCCGACAGCCCAAGCGTGATGATGAACACGTCCGCAGCGTCGAACAGCTCGGCTGTCTTAAGCCGGACGGCCTCGTCGTAGCCGAACTCCTCCGCGTTGTAGCCGCGCCAGAGGTCGGCCTTAGGAACGACATTGTTCCAAGCCCACTCGAACTGTTGACGGATGGCGAAAGTGTTCACCATGCCGTCGCCCATCTTCGAGATGTAGGCGATCGTGTCACGCTTCGTCGCGACGTTGAAGCCGAGATCGTTCAGATAGTTGCTGATGTTGTTTGCGAAACAGCTTCCGAAGGCGACGATCGTGGTGTCGGCGCCGATGAACCGCTCGGAAGGCATAAGCCCGTTGAGCAGATACCTTTGGAGCCCCTGCGGCCCGCGCAGGCGGACGGCGGAGGGGCCGAAGGTCGCGTCGGCTCCCCGATTGTAGGACTTTCCGACCCTGACCTCGCGACCCTCGACAAACCCCGAGACGCGCCCTGCGCTGTTCGGTTCCTTCGCCATCCGCCTACCCCGCTGCCTGACTGACGCCGCACGTTGCAGCAGTCAGGCGCGGACGTGCAAGCGTTTTACGCCGCCTGCGCCACCTGCCACTCCCAGCCGCCGGTCGCGTCGGCGGGCCAGTTGCCGTCAGCGATCACGTGGCCGATCGCGAGCAACTCGGCCGAAGCGCTCGTCAGGCAGTGCTTCGTCGCAGGGGTCATCACTCGTCGTTCCCCGCGAGCACGCGACCGTGGAACATCATGACGAAGCTGAGCGGGCCCGCGTTGGGCGTGGTGACGTTGAGGTAAAGGTGTTCGCTCTCCACCGGCGCATCGAGGCCGGCGAAGGTCTTGCGACTCCGCAGCTCGCCGGTCAGCCCCGCGAGCGTCGTTCCCGCCGGCAGCACCGCCCGCCCGCCGCCCGCGGCCCCGCCCTCCTTCGTGTAGACGCCGAAGGTGAGCGCGCCCGGCGTCGCGGTCGCGTCAATCACGTCGATCCTTTCGATTACATAGCGCCGATATGGCCCCATGTAGATCACTTGATCGCCGGCTACAGCGCCGTTGAGCGCCTGCAGCGGCGTGTCAGGCCGCCAGCGCGGCCCCATCAGCGTCGGCGGCGCCATGACGAAGCGCGGCGTGCCAAGGCCGCCGTCAGGATCGGTGATGTCGAGAGGATAGATACCCCGCGGGATCGCGGCGAACGGCACACCGTTCTTCATGAACATCATGCCGTCGCCCATCGCGGCGAGCGCCGAATAGGTCACGACGTCGGCCGACGGAACGCCGCCTCCGCCGCCGGGAACCAGCACGAAACCGAACTTCGCCATCAGGGTCTCCTCAGGACAGGACGAAGCCGGCGGCGAGCAGCCGCGGGCGGACTTCGGCATAGGTGACGTCGCCGGCGTCCTTGCCGGTTTCGAGCGCCTCGAGCACGATGTGACCGGCGATCTCGCCGACCATCCCCATCACGGTCTCGATACGCAAATCCGACTCCATGACCGCGCTCGCGGAGCCGATCCAGCCGAACAGGCCGTTTACCGAGTGCCTCGGATGAGGCTTTAGCCCACTCATGGGGTACTGCCACGTGCCGGTGAGGTGCGGCTCCGTCTCGCCCTCCTTGAAGGTCAGGCCAGACACGGGGTCATGGTAGATGTGGTTGTAGTGGATGTCGCAGTTGTAGCCGAGCGGGCCGCAAGCGTCCGGCTTCGGCTGGTTGAAGTTGTCCCAGGTAATCCGCTCCGGTCCGATTGGGCGACGCACCGTCCGTCGATAGGGCTGCGGCGGGATGCCGGGCGCCCGCCAGAAGTGGGTCTGGTAGATCTGCGACGGCAGGGCGTAGACGTCCATCTTCTGCTTGAGCAGCGGGTTCAGCTCGGTCGAGTTGTAGGCCGTGTAGATCTTGCCGAAGGTCGTCAGGAACATCTCGTCGAAATAGGCGCGGGCGGCGTCCGGGGTCCGGATCCGCGGGTATTTCCGCGCCATCAGCGGCTCGTTGAGATTGGTCGGGTTTGTGGTGTGAAGCCCGTTGAGCTCCTCGCCCTCGAAGGGGTGGCTCGACGAGATGTAGCCGATGTTGTTCGCGCCGCGCTGCTTCAGCTCGCTGATGTAGTCGGCGAACATCGCCGGCCGGTAGCCGAGATCCTCCAGCGGCCCGGCGAGCGAGGACCAGGAGACCCGGTCGGGCATCGTCGACATCACGAAGCGCCAGCTGTGGCCCATGGAGGTGAGCGAGCCCCGGAAGTCGCCTTGCGTCGGCGCGAAGGTGCGCTGTCGATGCACGTCGCCCTCGACCGTGCGGACGGGGAAATCGACGATGTCGTTGCCGTGCACGTTCCAGGTGGAGACGCCGGCGTTCGGCTCGCCGTGCAGCAGCCGGTCGGTGCGGCCATATTCGTGGGGGATCCCGGCCAGCATCTGCAGCCAGCCCTCATAGGAGGCGTCGACCCACTGCGAGAAGGTGACCGTGTCGCCGTTCGACAGCTGCAGGCTGGTGTGCCGCGTCGCGCCGTCGGCGCGGGTCGTCTTCTGAACGTCGACGATGTCGACCGCGCGCAGCAGCGTGATGTTCGGGTGAGCCCCGTACATCGTATCGATGACGTGGGTCACCCACAGCGGCGAGATGTTCTTCGGCAGGCCGCTGATCTTGTGCAGCGCGAGATCGTGGTTCGGGTCCGGGTTCCACACCCGCCCGAGCGCCTCCGCGCGCGCCTGCACCGCGCGAAAGAACGCAAGCGTCAGGCCCGAGGCGTTGTTGCTGGAATAGTCGACCTGAAGCACGCCTGCCACCAGCATGCCGCCGAACTCGTTGGTCCACTCGCCCACGACCACCTTGTAGCCGGCGTTCGCGATGACGAGCGCGGCGTTGAGGCCGGCAAGTTGCGCGCCGCAGACGTAGAAATCAGCCTGGATCGTCGCCATGGTTCAGACCCCCGCTGCGATGGCGGCGGCGAAGGCCGCGTCGGTGTCGACGATGAGGTCGCGCTGCGCCTTGGTGAGGAATGGCGCCACGCCGGCGCCGTAGATCGCGCCGGGGAAGAAGTTCGCTGGCGCGTTTCCGGTCGACGACCCACAGCCGATTTTGACCGTGAAGCCAGCGTTGTCGGCGTTGCCGACAACGGACGGAATCTCGATGTCGGTCTTGATATAGCTGGCGATGGTCTTCTCTGCGGCGTTGCGCGAGACAAAGTGATGGCCGCCCGTCGCGGGCGTCGCCGGGTAAGCCTCGTCGGAGTATTGGAGGCCGCTGCCCCGCACGCTGTCGCCGAAGTCGGTCACACGGAACTTCGTGCTGCTCAGCAGGTTCACCGCGAGCCGCAGACGCTGCGAGCCGATCAGCGTGTTGTTGCTGGCCTTGGCGCCCGCCGGCGCGATCGCCCAAGCCGTGTGGTTCGTGACGGTGATGCCCGCGGAGCCAGAAGCGAGCACGCCGATCCCGGTCTCAAAGCCGTCGTCGACGCCGTCGAAGATCCAATTCGACCAGGCGGTGTGTCCCGGAGCGCCCAACGGATTCAGGGTGTGATGCGCGCCTGCCCAATTGATCCGGCTGTCGGCGAGGTTCGGCGCGCGCGGCGTATAGAAGCCGCCGCCAGCGGCGTCGATGGCCTGAAGGACACCGCCGTACCAGAGCGCGCGGAAGGCATCCGTGATCTTCGTCCGCGCCGCCGTTGAAAGGGTCGCAGTGTAACGCGCCAGGTGCGCCGCCAGCGCGGCCTCATAGCCCCCGGTGACGTTCGGATCGGCGATCGACGTGCTGCCGAAGGCGACCGAGAACGCCGCGTCGGCCTGATCGGCGATCACATAGATATCGCCGAGGAGGAAGTCCCCATCGGTGTAAACAAGCGTCTCGCCGCCCAGCGGCGGGAAAATGTACTTGCAGTCCGCAAGCGAGGCCGGGGTCCGGCCGCCGTCCAGCAGACCGACCATCGGCCCGCTCGGGTCGGTCGATTTGTTCTGGATGGTCATGCGGCGCAGGCCCGCGTCGCTGTAAATCGCGCGCTTCGCCTGCGTGCCGACGGTTGACATGACCTCGTAGGGATTGAGCTTCTCTGGCGCCATGTCGATGATCTCAGCCTGGAGGGTTGCGAGGGCGGTTTCGGCCGCGGTCATCCGCGTCTGGAGGGCGGCGACGTCTGACTTTTTGGGAATGGGGCCGCCGACGCCGAAGACGCGGTAACGCTGCCCCTCGGCGAAGAGGTAGTAGTCTGTCCCCGGTTGAAAGGCGCCCTCCGGCAGCGCGTTGTTGTCCATGTCGCGCACCGGCCGATCGACAGGATCGCCGTTGAAGCGAGCGTAGACCGCGTCGGTGTTAGGGACCGTTGGCCGGTAGACGACGATCGCGTTGTTGAGCCGGAGATCGTCCGGGCTAATTGCCGGACCGGAGGTCGTGCCGACAATAAGGTTTCCGGTGGATCCCTCGTGCAGCTCGAGCCGCCTCGTCATGGCGAAGCTTGGCGCCTTGGCCGTGTAGAAGCCGATCACCCCGCTGATCATCCGCCAGCGCGAATTTTGCGCGGAGTAACGCGCGCCGTAGACGCGGGGCGGCTGCAAGTCGCCTTCGAGGTTGGCGGTGTCGCCCTGGCCACGGAACTCGACTAGCCCAAGGCCGCTGACGTTGAGCCGCGTCGGACCAGCGCTGGCGATCTGCACCTGGAACCAGACCTCAGCGCCCTCCACGAGGGCGGCAAGCGGCGGCGTCGGGTTGACGATAATGTCGTTCGCCGTACTGACCGCGTCGGCGACGGCGAAACGCGCCTTGCCCGAGAGCAGCTCCAAGGCGGTCACGCGGGCGGCGAGCAGCAGGTAGGCCTCGACGCCGACGAGCGTCTTGAGCAACGTCGACCCGTTGACGCCACGGACGCGGATGTCGATCGCGTTCTCTGCGGCTGTCGCCACGACGCTGAAGACGTCGCCGGTCGAGGTCGCCGCCTCGCCTTCCGCCACGGAGACGTAAAGGTTGCTCGCCGACGCAGCCGCGGAGGCCGACGCGTCGGCGCGGTCGGCCGCCTGCTGGCTCGCGGTCGCAGATACCCCCGCTGCGCTCGCGGAAGCCGCCGCCGCGGAACGATCCGCCAAGGTCGCAACACGGTCGGCCGCCGCCGCCGCCTGCGCCGTCTCCGCGGCGGCGGCATGCCCGCCGGCGGTTGCCGCGCTCGCCGAGGCGTCGCCTGCGCTCGTCTCGGCGGCGGTGGCGGAAGCCGCCACGTCGTCGACCATTCCGGCGACAGCCTCCCGATCCGCCGCTGCGCTGTCGCGAGAGTCGCCAGCAGATTCAGCCGCCTGCGACGCGCTATCCGCCGCGGCCTCCGCAGCCGCCCGCGCCGCCGTCGCGCCATCGAACGCCTCGAAATTGGGCCTGAGGTCGAACAGCGCGCGCCAGTCAGGCGATGTGTCGCTCGGAACCGCGCTCGTGGCCCTCAGGGCGAACCAGTACTTCCCGTCGTGATAGACGCCCGACCGCGGACAGACGCACTCGCCCGGCGCATAGGATGCGCGCGGGGTGACGCCAGCAACGCCCGGAAATCGGGATGCAGTGATAGCCATTTCTTACTCCCGGAATTGTCGGACGCCGGACGCGAAACAGCCGGTTTGGCCGTCAGCGGTGGCGAAGAGGTCGAGGCGGTAGTCGTGGGGGCGCAGCGCATCGGCGACGGCGGACGCGGGCACGCGCAGGAACAGATCGACGTCGCCATTCGTGGCGCGCGACCCGATCTCAAGGCGGACGGGAGGAGGGTCGTTAACCGCGTCCACGAGGGGGATCACCAACGCGACCTCATCGGGGCGATAAAGATCGACAAGCCGCGCCTCGAGCGTCACTCCAACGAGGTCGACCGCTTCTGGCGTTGCGGTCAGCGTGACGCTCTCGATCCAGTCCTCGCGCAAGCGCAAGGCTGCCGTCCCGAGAGTTCGGGTCAGTCGGAGCATGTCGGGATCTTTCAGGAGAGGAGGAGCGTCAGGCGGTCCGAAGAGCGATGACGCGGGCCTTGAGCGTCACCGTTCCCGCAAGCGCAAGCGTGATGACGGGCACGATAAGCCTGGCTTCAATGCGTCCCGCCGAGGTCACGAAAGCGTAGTTCGTGGGCGCGAAGCCGGCCGCCCACGTCGCCGCCGGGCGCAACGTCAGCATGTCGCCGACCTTGGCGCCTGCAAGCGGCGCGTTGATGGAGACGATCCCGGTCTGAACCGAAACCGTGAGGTTGAGCGACAGGTCGACCTCGCCAAGATCGACGCGGGTCATGACGCTTGAGGCCGTCGTGCGGGCGATCTGCTCGGCGTCCGCCGCCATCTTGCCGACCATCTTCACACGGTCGCGATAGTCGCTCACGGGGCTCATGGCGTGAGAAGCCCCGCCTTGTAGTCGTTCAACAGCGCGCCTTCGTTCTTCCCGATGAACAGGCCGACCTTCGTGCCGGTCGCGAGGATGCCGCCGAGGGAGGTCCAGCCGATGACCTCGACGCCGCCCACAAGCGCCCGCACCTGATTGCCCTTCGCCTCAAGCCGGTACCGCGTTCCGGCGGCGGCGAGCGCCATCGCGGCGGAGCTGACGAGCGTCGTGAAGGACCCGCCGTTGCGATATTCGATCCGCCACACGCCCCCGACGTAGCGGATACCGATGTGGTGCGTCGTGTCGGAGTAGCGAACCAAAAGCGCGCGGGAGAGCGTCGCCGCCGTGAAGGCGATCTCGCCTTCGGCGTAGTGGTCGGGGTCGAAAAGATCGGCCGCCACGTACCAGGTCGATGTGTCCGACACTCCATGCAGCACGTTCGAGACGATGGTGGCGGCGCCGTCCGCGCCGGTCGCCTTGATATAAGGGCTCCCGAGCGGTCCGCCGGCGCGGTTGTAATCGTCGGCGAAGACCTCGCCCGCGATCCGCGCGAAGGTCGCCCCCGTGTCCACGTCCGCCGCGTAGGCCTCCGGCGACCGCAGCCCCGACGAGTTCAGCGCGAACCAGGGGTAGCGCCAGACGCCGGGGCCGGGGCTGTCGGTGTAGCTTTTCGGCTCGTTCGGCTGCGTGATCTGCGGCGCGCCAAGGGCGACGCCGGCGAGCGCGGCCTGATCCGGCCGGCAGCGCCGGACCTCGAGCGAGCGGATATGCGTGTCGTTCGGCGCGCTCTTGGCGCTCGTGAAAACCGACGCTCCGGTGATGTCGAGCTGCGCAGTGATGGGCGCCTGCGGCGGCGTGGCGTCGGCCACCGCGACGATGTTCTCGATCATCGCCCAGTCTCCCGGCGCCTGACTGGAGCCGATGAACCGCACCCGCATGTCGTAGGACTCGCCGTCGACCAGCGGGAAGGCCTCGGCCTTGCGCTGGCTGTCGGCGACCGACATCGGCTTCCAGACGTTCTGATCCGCGACCGAGATCTGCGCCTCCGCGTCGAGATCGTCGTCCTCCGGCTCGTCCCACGCGAGCTCCATACCGACGACCACGCCCGATCCGGAGTTGCGCCGCAGGACGGTCGCCGACAGTCCATCCGGCGTCTCAATCGCGTCCGGCGCGTCGTCCTCGGGCGACACGGGGGCGACGCCCTCCTCCGTCGCGAAGTCGAAGGCGAAGGCTTCCTCCGTCATGCTCGCGACTTCCAGGGTGACGCTCATATCGCTGTCGTCGAGCCGGATCGACTGCACCTCGAAGCTCTCGTTGTCGATGTCGAGGTCTTCGATCGAGATCCGGATGAAGCGTTGATCCCAGGCCTTCATGCCGTAGAGGTTCGTGGTGATCGTGCCGGACCAGCGCGGGTTGAGCCGGCGGTCGAAGAACTTCGCCACCCGCCGGGCGTGGTGGTGGTTCTGGATCTCGTAGGCCTCGATCGTCGTCGACTTGACCTGGCCGGTGGCGGTGATCAGCGCTTCGTTGCGCCACTTCTGGGCGTCGGCCTCGGAGTATTTGGCGTCCGGGTTCGTCCACTTGACCAGAACTTCGTTCGTCTCGCGAAGCGGCCCTGTGCGGTCCTCCAGCCGGTAGTGCGAGATCATCCGGTCTTCGATGAAGACCGTTGGCTCCTCCCATTCCCCGACCTTGAAGCCGATCTTCCCCTCCGGGCGGAGGTAGAGCCGCCCGAGCATCGCGGTCATCAGCCGGCGCAGATTGTCTTCATGCGCGGTGTCGAAGACGTGGGTGAACTCGCCGTGGTAGCGGCGGACGGTCTTCCCATCCTTCGCCGGCAGGATCTCGTCGGCCTTGTTCGCGGCGACGACAAAGTCGGGGTCGTGGACCAGCGAAGCCGGGATCTGCATCGCATCGGCGTGGGTCAGATAGTCCCGCAGAATCAACGGCAGGTTCGGCGTGAAGATCGTCGTCGCCGACCGCGGGTCGTAGACGAGCGCGCAGTCCGCGACGCCGTTCCACTGCGGTATGCGGTTGGGGTAGGTTTCCTGGAAGTTCTTGGCTTTGACGCCGCTGGTGTAGAGCTCGACGAGCACGCATCCCAGGCCGCGGTGGTCGTCGGTGACGCGGTCGGAGAACCGGCGCTTCCAGCCGGCGAAGACGATTTGATCCTGCGTCCCCATCCGGCGCCGGATCTCGACCTCCGTCGCGAAGGGGTCGTTGGTGGCGTCGCCCTCGCTGTCCGTGTAGCAGATGCGGTCGTCGATGTAGTCCTCGTAGAAGGCGCTGTAGGGACCTTCCCCGACGTAGAGGATCTGCGTCAGGTTGCCGTTGCGCTGCTTGATGAACAGACGTTTCGCCCCGAGACGCTTGCGTCCGTAGTGCCGGACGCGCGGAGGCGTCGACTGCTGGAACAGGGCCTTGCCCGTGTCCGGCTTCGGCGGGCGCGGAGCCAGCAGGGCGGGCAACAGCGACAGCCCCAGGCCGATGGCGCCGGCGACGATGTTGCCGAGCAACGTCAGCGAACCGCCCGCCGCGAGCGCCCCGCCGAACGCCGGCGCTATGGCGAGAACGAGCGCCTGCGGGTTCACGCGAAGCTCCAGGCCGCGACCACGCGGACGTCGCGCGCGTCGCGGACGCTCAAGCCGTCCGCGCACTTGATCGCCCAACGTCCGGCAGGGGTCATGATCGCTCCGAACCAGGTGGACGAGCCGTCAGGCAGGAAGGCGCGCACCACGGCGACGTCGCCGGGGTTCGGGTCGCGGGCGCGGCGCGCGCCGGCCGCCGCCATCCGGCGGGCGACGAGGCGCGGCAGACAGCCCTCGCGGAAGAACAGAAGCTCGGCGTCGGCCTCGGAAGCGTAGGCGCCGCGCAGATCGCCGGCCGGGTCGCAGCCGGTGTTCATGAGCCACCAGTCCGCCGGCGCGAGGACGCAGTCCACCGCGCCCCACCCGAAGCGCGTCCGGGCGAGGCCTTTCAGGAAGTCGGCGAGCATCGGCTACTTCGGGAACTTGACGTAGACGCTCTCGATCCCGGCGATGAACTCGGCGATCCGGTCGCCGGGATGGCGCGCCTTCTGATCGGGGTCGCTCATGTAGGCGGCGCGCGTCCGTTTCTTGCTGGCGAAGGGCGTCTCGGCGGTCAGCGTAACCGTGCGCTCGAAGCCGTTGGCGGTCGTTTTCTTCTCCGGGATCAGGCTGTGCATCAGCCCCCAGGTTTCGGCCCACGGCGCGCCGAGCAGCTGCCAGGGGCCGTTCATGTGCTCGTCGCCGGTGAAAAACTGCGAGAACACGAACACCGGGCGATTGACGTATTCGGCGGTCTCGGCCTTCGCCATGGCGGCGAACCGGGCGTAGACGCCGGACAGCGAGAACCGGAGCTCAGGCGCCGCGCCGTCGATTGATTGCGCGACGCCCTCGATCCGGCCGAGACCGCGCAGACCCAGCCACTTGCGGCCGTCCGAGGTCGTCAGCGGTCGCGCGCCGTTCCACACCCCCAGGGGGTCGGACGCGAAGTCGAACCACACCAAGCGCGCCCGGCGCACGGCTTCGCCGCGGAGCTGCGCCTCGATCGCGGGGCCAAAGTCCATCAGACGCCCAACCCGTAGAAGTCTTCCTCGAGCTCCAGCGCGCCCTCGCCCTGCCAGTTGCGGGTGAGGTCGAGCGGGCCCGCCGCAGGGTTCGTGGGCCGCGCGATGAAGGTGGGATTCTCGAACTCGACGGCCGCGTTGATGAGGGCGCCCTCACGCGCCGGCGGCAGAAACACGACATCGCTGCGCGCGCCGCTGACGACGTTCGGCGCGCGGATGATCTGGTGCAGCCGGTCGTTGATCGAGAAGAACATGCCGCGCTTCAGCGGCCCGACGTTGGTCGTGGTGAAGCTTGCCGTGGTCGCGCCCTCGTTCAGCGCCGTCCGCAAGGTCACGTTGATCGCGCCCGTCGCCGGTTTCGGAACCCATCGCTCCCCGAAGATCGGGCAGACGAAGGGATTGAGGCCGCCCTGGATCGCGGTGACGAAGCCCATCCACTCCAGCTGCTCGGCGAGCAGGCTGACGTCGACCGCGATCCTGAGCGTCCAGTAGCCGGCGTCAGGCGCGCCGATCTGCGAGCGTCCGTCAAAGGTGCGCGGACCCATCTGCAGCATCGGCTTTAGGAACGGCGGCTGCAGCGTCTTCGGCTTGCGGATCAGCGCTGGGAACGTCTCAAGCTCGGGATGCGCCACGGCTCAGGCCGCCCGCCAGGCGTTGTCGCGCTGGTAGGCCCAGGCGCGGTCGCGCGCGTCCAGTTCGCGCTTGAACTCGGCGAGCACGCGGTCGTCGGCGCTGCCCTGGATGGTGATGTTCGTGTCGCCGAAGCGATTGACGCGCGCGGCGGAGGCCGGGGGCGGCGTGATCGGCATCGGCATGTTCATCTCGACCGGAATGCGGCCCGAGGGGACCGGGACGTAGGCTTCCGGCACGCCGCCCTCGGCGAAGATCGCCGCCTGCGGCGAGGTGGCGACGCCGCCGGCGGAATAGGCCCGGATCGGGATCGGCCCGTTCGGGCCCATGATCCCGCCGCCGGCGAAGAAGCTGAAGCCGCCGCCGGCCCCGCCCGCAGCGCCGGCGCCGCCCCCGAAGAGCGACGACAGCCAGCCGCCGGACTGCATGCCGGCGCCGACGACCTTCCCCAGCAGCATGCCGACCATGCCCCCCATGGCGCCGTTTTTCTTGCCGCCGAGCGCCATCCCCAGCATGCCGCCGAGGCCCTGCGCGAGGTCGCCGAAGATGTTGCCGGCGTTCCCGGCGGTCTGCGCCACGTTGCCCAGCGCCGGGGCGGCCTGCGCGGCCGTCTGGTTCAGGTTTCGGATGCTGGCCGTGGTCTCCGCCATCGCCTGCGATTGCGCCGTGAGCGCCGCCGTGGTGGTGGACCCCGCCGCGCTCGCGCCGCCGGGCGAGGCGTAAGCGCTCCGGAGCCATCCCGGGGCGTTCGCCCCCTCTCCGCCCGCGCCCCAGACGCCCGGCGCGCCATAGCCGACGTGCATGCTGCCCGGCTGCATGTAGCCGGGGCCGGCGCCGAAGCCGGTGACGCCGTTCGCGCGCGCCTGGCGCACGATGTCCTGATAGACCGGCACGTCCGCCGGGTTGTTCCAGTCCAGCCGGCGGCCGTTCTGCGAGAAGAACACGTCCGCGGCGTTGCCGTGGTCGTGGCGCGTCGAGCCCACCCGGGCGCCGCCCTCCCCGATCCCCGGCTGTCCGCCGGAGAACACCTCCATCTTGATCCCCTTCTCGGCGAGGAAGGAGAAGTCCTTGACGAGCTTCGGGTCGAGCGGCTGATTCCGGGTCGCGCCCTGATTGAGATAGCTCAGCCAGTTGGTCCCGCCCGCGGTCGCGGCCTGCGCCGCATTATCGTTCGCGATCGGCGCGAGCGCGTTGCGAGCGATGTTCCCGGGGACGGCGACCGGCAGGGCGGCCGCCGGCGCGCCAGCGCCCCACACCACATAGAACGGCCGCGTGGACGAGCCGTCCGGCTTTCCGCCGAGCCCGACGTCCTTCAGGCCGGGGATGCTGTCGCCGAGCGACGACCAGATGTTGTCGTAGGCGTTGGTCCAGGCCTTTTTGGACGCATCGTCGAGGGCCTTGAGCCCCGCGTTTGCGAAGGACTTGCCGACGCCGTCGTCGGAGCGCAGCCCCTCGCCCAGCGTCTCCCAGGCCGAGGCGCCGGCCTCTTTCATTTCCTGAAGCGCGTCGGTCATCCGCGCCGTCTGGTCGATCCAGCGACCATATTCGCTCTCGGGCGTCACGCCGGCTTGGCGCTGCATGCCCGCGATCTGGCTGTCGAGCGGCGTGCGGAACAGGTCCGCGCGACGGTCCTGAAGGTCGCGCTGCAGGTTCGCCAGGCGCGCGGCCTCGCCGAGCTGCGACAGCGCGGTCGCCTCGCGGGAGATCTGCGCGATTGTGGCGGCAGAGACGGCGTTGTAGTCGCCCGTCAGGTCGTAGGCGCGCTGCCGCTCCTGGTTCGTGCGCTCCATGACGATGCGCAGGCGCTCGTTCTCCGTCACCGAGAGGCCGGCCGACTGCGCCTCGAGCGCGGCGGAGGCCACACGCTGACGGACTCCCTCCTCCAGCGTGGCCGCGTACTCCTGCCCCTCGCGCACCGCCTGCGCGTAGACGAGGTTCGACGCGCGCTGCGCCTCAGCGTCTGCGACGTGTGCGCGCGTGCTGTCCTGCAGGGCGTCAGCCCTCGCCCGGTCCGCGGCGAGCGCGGCGCGCTGCGCAACGGTGCGCGCCGTGATGGCGCGGAGGTCGAAGTCGTAGGACTGCGAGGCGCGAGCGGCGCTTTCACCCCGCCCGGCCTGCTCGTCGGCGTAAGCGCCCCGCTGCCGGGAAAGGAAGGCGTCCCACTCGGGAGTGCCGACCCGGCGCGCGCCGCCTTGATCGATCAACTGCGCGGCTCGCTCGGCGAGCTCGACCGTCCGCTGAAGCTTGATCCCCTCGCTGTTCAGCTTGGAGACGTCTTCGTAAAGTTTTGCGACCCGGGAGTCGTTCGGAGCGGCAACGTAGAGGCCAGCGACCGCGGCCTGGAGCGCATCGAAATCCGGCTTACCCCTCGCCGCTTCCTCTCGAAACTTCTCGACCTGCGCACGGATCGGTTCGAACTGATTATTGACGGCGAAGACTGTCCCCGTGGGGCCGGTATCAAGGTCGGTCCCAAGCCCCGCGAGCACGGTTTTGCTCTGCGACTGCATCTGGGCGCGCAGAACGGCCGCGTTCAAACGTGCATCGGCGAGGTTGACGTTGAGCCCACCCCCGTCGAAGCGTTCTCGCGCTGTTGCCGCCTTGCCATAGGCATCTTCAATGCGCCGCAGGATGTCAGCGTGGCGTTCGTAAGCGTCGCTGAGCTTGTCAGCTCCAGACGTCCCGCTGCTGGTGAAATACGCCGCGGCGCTCGCGACGGCCGCCAGCCCAGCGACGGTCAGCGTCAGCGGGTTGAGCAGGAACGATCCGATCGCTGCGCCGGTCGCCTTCAAAGCCGCGGCGACGCCGACGCCAGGGCCGAAAATCTGCGCCATCTGCATGCCCTGCTGCATGATGACGGTGAACGGGGACTGGCCCGACGCCAGCGAGACCATGATGTCGTTGAGCTGAAACGACATGTTCTGGACTTCGCCGGCCGCGAGCTTCACGCCGCCGGCGGCGGTCTTGCCGCTTGCGCCCATGTTGGCGAGGCGCTGCGACGCGTTGTCGTTCGCGAGCGCCTTCAACCCCTGCGTCGAGAAGTACTGCCAGCCCGCCGCGGCCTCGCGCGCCGCATGGCCGCTTTGGGTGGCCGCGACGGCGGCCTGCCCGTATCGCACCGCGGCCATGGTCAGCAGCTCGTTCACGCGCTCGGCCGTCACCAGCCCCTGCGCCTGAGCGCGCTGAAGGTCCTGCGTCACCTGCGCGAGCTTCTGGGAGGAGCGATAGCTGCCGTCGAGCGCCGCCGAATGGCGGTCGAGCGCGCGCCCGGCGCTGAGCGTCTGGCGCTCGAGCTGCGGCATCGCGGCGGACAGGCCCCCCGTCGCCGCGCCCATCTCGCGCAGCTTCGCGGTGTCCTGATCGACGCCCTGAAGCTTCGACTGTACCGTGACCGTCTTGACGACGTTCAGAGCGACCATGCGGGCCTCGGACGACTATTGGGAAAATGACGCGGCGGACTAAGCCGTCGTGCCACGGGGACGCAGATGGCCACTTGCCAAGAATGCGGAAAGAAAACCGGCCTATTTGATCTCAACCGCGGCAAGTGTTTCGATTGCCGCATGAGACTTGAGTACGAAAAAGCAGATGCACCCTCTGCATCTCCAGCCCAGATAAAGGCCGAACAGGAGCGGGAAGACGCCGTCGCCTTGCAGGCTGCCGCGGAAGCGATCGTCGTCACCACCGGCCCGGCACTTCCCGGCGCGGCGGACTACGAGATTCTCGACGTCATCTCCGCGGAGGCCGCGATGGCGATGAACATCTTCAAGGACATCGCGACCGCCTGGCGCGACACGTTCGGCGGACGCGCCAAAAGCCTGCAGGGCGCCCTTCGAGAGGCCCGCGTGCTCTGTCTGTCCGAGCTCCGCGTCGAGGCGCTGAAGCTCGGCGCCGACGCCGTGATCGCCGTCGATCTCGACTACAGCGAGTTCAACTCGGCGAACGCCAGCGGCAGCATGCTGTTCGTGGTCGCCACCGGGACCGCGGTCCGCTTCGTTCGATAGGTCGTCACCGCCGCGCGGCCTTCATGCGGCGGTCAACGTCCTCGATCCACACCCCGTCCATCGCCTTCACCAGGCGCACGATCCGGTCGAAGGTTTCGCCCTCGACGCCGTGATCGCGCGCCCATTGGCTGAGCGCCGTGTAGGGGATCTGCGTCACGCCGCCCATGTAGACCTGCCGGTCGTGGGCGAGCGCCATGAAGGCGTTCCACGCCAGCAGCAGGCTCGACGGCAGCTTCGGCTTGTTCAGGAGCGGGGCCGGGAGGGGCCGGCCCGTTTCCTTGTGCACCTCCCGAAGCCAGTCCTCATCCGCGCTGTACTGCAGGTGCCAGCGAAGCGCGGCCGTCAGTTTCCCGCGGCGGCCTTGAGGTCGAGCTCGCCCTGATCGGCCACCACCATCGCCGCATAGTTCACGGCGTTGCGGAACGCCGGCTCGTCGGGATCGAGCAGCAGCTCCTCCGCGACCTCGCGGCTGTAGGGAACGGGATTCTTGTCGTCGTCCGTCAGGTTCGCCCAGTCGACGAGCACCGTGTCCGCCAGCAGGATCGCGTCGTGCCGGCGGGCCGCCTCCTTCGTCAGCACGCCGTCCGGCTTGTTCGCCGGCTCCTCCGCCGCGACGAGCTCTTCCTGCCGGTGGAGATAGTCGGTGTTGAACCGGGCGCGGACCTTGAGCTGCAGGTCCTCCATGCCGGGGAGCGTCCGCACCCAAGCGCCCTTCTCGATCTTCTGGCCGAGCGCCTTAACCGAGCTGATCTTCAAGACTTGCCTCCGTCCTGCTTGTTCGACGCCTCAGCCGGCGTCTTGGCCACCGGCGGCGACGCCTTTTCGTCCGGAATCTCGTGGGCCAGCCGCTTCTCCGGGCTGGTGATCAGCTCCGCGTAGTCGTCGCGGAGATCGAGTTCTTCGCCCTCGACGAACGAGCGCTTTGTCCCGCCGGGATAGCCGGTATGACTGACGTCGATGCGGACCCGCTTCATCACGCCACCGCCCGGGTGATCTGGATCGAGCAGGCGGACGCCACGTCCAGCTTGGCGCGGAACGGGACGTTGAGCATGACGTCGTCGGTCTTGCCGCCCGCCGGCACCGTTCCGTCGAGGAACACGGTGTTCGGCATCCGGAACGTGTACTTCTTGTTCGCCGTCGCGCCGATGGTGAACACCAGTTCACCGCCGCCATGGTCCAAGACCATCTGGTAGAGCCCAGCCGCAAAGTAGGCCGAGAACGACCCGGTGACGTTGCATTCACCGGCGCCGAACTCGTCGGAGTAGAGAGAACCGACAAGCGGGCGGACCCGAAGTGTGTTGGTGACGCTGAAGCTGAGACTTTTGATCGGCGGGCCCGCCACTCCGGCAATCGAAAGCGACGCGACGCTGGCGGCGGTCATCATCGGCTCGGTGCTGGCCGCGGCGTAGGTCGCGCCGGTGACGATCGCAGACACCAGCGCCTCCTTCTGCCCCATCAGGCCGAAAGTGCAGAGCGCCTTCTCGCGGGCGTTCACCGAGAACTCGCCGCGGTTGACCATGACGCCGGTGAACCGGGAAAAGCTGTCCGTCGCGCCGAGCTCGCGGGTCTCCTCCACGGTGAAGGACTTCCGCGCGATGCCGTTCTTGAGGACGTTCGTGGTCCAGGCGCCCATCAGCAGCGCCTCGAGGAAGTCGTCGAACGACCCGTAAGACAGCTCGACGGGGTAGTCGCCGGAGGCGTCCTGGCCGAGCTGCGCCTCGTCGACGACGTTGCGGTCGGCGCGGATCTCGTCGGAGACGGCCGTAGTCTTCCGCGTCGAGAGACCCGACGCGCGGGTGGTGCGGAAGGTCTTGAAGCTCGGCGTCGCCGGCGTCACGCCATAGGTCGCCTCGGCGACATACGCCACGCGCGTGCCGCTGTGGTCCGGAAGGGCCATGGGTCAGTCTCCAGGATGTCAGGGGGCGGCGGTCAGCCGAAGTGGTCGAAGTCGTAGGGCACGACGACGCTGGTCACGTAGAACAGGCCGTTGTCGTTCTCGTCGTCGAGCGGACCCTCCGACGAGCCCCAGCACTGCACGCCGCCGATCGTCTTCCCGAGGAAGAGCGCGGCGATCTCGCTCGACTGCCGGGCCGCGAGCTGAGCCTTCGCCTTCGGCTGGTGGACGCGGATGCGGAACGTCCCCTCGTCGCGCCAGACGTTGTTGCCGGGCGCGCCGAGCGTCTTCATTTCCGTGTTCGTGACGGGGTAATCGACGACAAGGAACGGCGCAGGCGCCTGCGGGCGGGGCGTGTCCGTCAGCACGCCGATGACCGGCGTCGCCGTCCAGACGGAGGCGAGGTAGGTCTCAATCGCGGTGATTGCGTCGATATGGGCCATCAGCGGGGGGTCACCACGATCGCGGGCTGACGCGTCAGCCAGTCCGTCCGGCGCGCGCCCGGCCGGTTTCGGCTTGGCGCATGCGACTTGAGCTTGCTCGTCGCCGCCCACTTGCCGACCGCGCCGCCGGGCAGCGAGCGATAGCCGAAGCGAACCATGGCGACGTTGTTGAACCGCCGCGAGGCGAGTTTCGCGACCGACTGGAACACGCCGTCCGGCGCCTGTTTTGACAGTCCGCGCTCAATCTTCCGGGCGTAGGGCTGCGCGTTGATGAAGGCGAACTCCTTCGCCGGACGAACCCCGTCGCTCGGCAGATACTCGACGTTGTCGGCGAAGAGCATGAAGCTGTCGGCGAAGCGGCCCGTCAGACGCGGCGCGTGCTCCAGAAGCTGCTGCGAGATCCAGATCAGCGCCTCGTTGACGATCTCGACCTCAAACACGAAGACGATAGCGCCGCCGGGCCGGACGCTATCGATCGGGGCGCCACGCTGGCCGTTGACCACCGTCTCATGAGGCGGCACACGGCCGAGCGCGCGGGCGTTGATCTCCTGCGCAGCCGCCAGTTCTTCACGCGCCACCTGCGCCACCGCCCGACTGATCGCCGCAGGCGAAACCTCGTCGTCGAGCAGGAACGCGATGTCGTCGGCCATCAGCCGATCGCTTCGATCACATAGGCGATCAGCACGCCGCCGACGCGCCGCGTGTCGCTGTCGACCCGATCGACGTTCAACGGAGCCCCGCGGACGACGATGTGATCGTTCTTCACGATGGCGTCGGCGCCGGGCGCGGGCTCTGGCCAAAGACCTTCGTCGATCGCCGCCTCGACGTCCTCCGCGAGGAGGATAATGGTCCGGCGGCGCTGATCCATGCCGGAGGCCAGTTCGTCGGTCGTGCCGCCCTTAACCCGTGCGCGGAGATCCGCAGCTTCAGGTTCGGAATCGAGCGCCGGCCGCCGCAGCGCCACCAGCTCGCCCGTCTCGCCGAGCGATCGGCGGTAATCGGCGCGCGCCTGGTCAGGCCTCAGACCGCCCATTGCTGATACCCCGACAGGAGCCCGTCGACGGCGTTCTTGATCAGCTTTTCGGCGGCGTCGGACACCGTGTAGGTCCGGGTATCGACGTCGTCCACCACCACCGACCGCAGCGAGAGATCGTCGGTCGAGAGCGAGCGAAGTTGAACCACCGACAGGACGATCGCCTGCTTGACCGGGGCCAAGCGGATGTCGTCACGCGGGAAGCCAGCGATGTAGCGGATGCGGACGCTGTCGGTTCCGAGCCTCACGCCCGGCCAGTTCTTGCCCGCCATCAACGCCAGCGAGGCGTTCTCGGTGTCCTTGCCGGAGATCCGATAGACCGCCGGCGAGATCTCCCCCTCGGCTCCGTCGACGCCATCGTACGTCACGCTGACGATCGATCGAACGGGGCCGAAAGGGAGGTCAATCGGCGCATAGCCGAAGCCGCGGCAGTGGCCGAAGCCCTCGGTGCGCAGCTCGAGCGTCTGCAGGCCGAGAGACGAGCGCAGCCAGGACGGCGGCTCGAGCACCGCCTGAGCGGCCGCCAGCAGCTCCCGCACGCGAACGTAGCCGTCTTGCGCCAGCACCGGGGCCATCATCTGCGCCTCTTCAGGCGTCAGAAGAGGCTTCGGCGGCTCGACGACCACGATCGACATGGATCAGGCGCTCTTGTCGGCTTCGGTCTTGTAGCCGAGCTGCTCGGCGACGACCTGGGCGCCGGACTTGGTCGGGTCGTTGAAGTCGACCTTGTTCTGATCGACCGACGTGCCGGCCCGCGGATCCGCGTCCACACCGGGGTGCGAGGGGTCGACATCCGGAACGACCTGGTCGGGCGCGCCAGACGGCGCGAAATCGGTCGCCGCGGGGATGTTCGCCGGCTTGGAGCCGGCGTCGTCGGTTGCGGGCTTTGCGCCCACGTCAGAGGTCTTAACGGCCATGGTGGCCTCCTATGGTCGAGGAGAAGCGGCGGGCGCGGACGCCCGCCGTCGTCATCACGCGGCGATCTTGAGAGCCCGCATGGCCTCGGGGTTGTCGACGCCGCCGCCGACGCGCTTCGTCGTGTAGAAGTGGACGAAGGGCTTGTTGGTGAACGGGTCGCGCAGAACGCGGATGCCGAGGCGGTCCACGATCAGGTAGCCGCGGCCCATGTCGCCGTAGAGCGCGGAGATCGCGTTCGCGGCGACCGCCGGCATGTCAGGCACTTCCACCAGCGGCTCGCCGAGGATGGTCGCCGGCGCGCCGCCCTGGAACGAAGGCTGCCAGATGTAGTTGCCTTGGCCATCCTTCAGCTTGCGGACCGAGCCCTGCGACAGCCGGTTCATGAAGAACTTGGCGTTCGCGCGGTAGGAGGCCGGCAGGCTGTAGATCAGGTCGATCAGGCCATCGGTGGTGATCGCCGCGGCTGCGCCGCTGTTCACGACCTCGATCGCCCCCCAGGGGTGCTTGGCGGCGTTCGCAGCGCCGGTCACATAGGTCAGCATGCCGAACGGCTTGTTGACCCCGTTTCCGGAGATGAACGCGATGCCTTCCTGGCGGGCGAACTCGGTGTCGACCTCGTCGCCAAGCCACTGCTCGATGTCGATCGCGGCGTCGTCCAGCGCGCCCTGCGAGATCGCAGGGTTCGCGTAGATTTCGCCCGGCACGAAGTCGAGCTGGCCGAACTGCGGCGTGGACGTCGCAGCGCGCGTCGCGACCTCACCGACCCAGCCGGAGCCGACCGCGCGATCGGTGTAGTTCCGCTTGAAGCCGGCGGTGGTGATCGTCACGACACGCGCGTGGGCGCGGATCGGAGAGACCTCCTTCAGCTTGCCGGTGATGCTGCGGTCCCACTCGATCGGCGCGAGATAGCCGCCGTCCGCGTCGGTGCCCTTGGTGATCGCAGCCTGGACGTCGCCCTTTCGCATGTGCGCCTTAAAGGCCTTCACATACTCGGGGTCGCTCGCCGGGAGATCGCCGACCGTGCCGGCGCCGCCGATCGCGGCGGTGGCGAGCTTGGCGTTCATCTCGTCGATGGCAGCCTGGAAGTTGCCGACCGCAGCGTCGATGCGCTCGACCTTTTCAGCCACGACGACGTCGGCCTTGCCGCTCAGCTTCTCGTCGTGCGCGGCCTTGAACTCCGCGAACGCGCGCTGGAGGTTCGCGATCATGGCCTTGGGGTCGTCCGTCGCTTCAGCGCGCGGACGAGCGATGAAACCGCGCGGCGGATTGGCGAGCGCGGTCGAGGCCGCGAGGAACGCGGCCGACGGGGTGTGCTTCATGATGTCCTCCTAGGACCGAAGCGTTTCAATGAGCCCGGACAGGCCGGACCAGTCGGCGGCGCCAGCGTTCGGCATGGCGGAGTCTGAGGCAGCGTTCGGCATGCCTCGAAGCTCGCGGACCATCGCCCGCGCGTCGGCGCGGGTGTGGCCCTGGGCGATAAGGGCGTGGACGGCGGCGCGCGCGGGCTTGGCGTCCCGCTCGCGGGCCTGCGCGCCCTCGTCGAAGGTCAGTCGGTCCGCCGGCAGCAACGCGTCGGCGAAGCCCTGCGAGATGGCGGTGGAGCCCGACATGTACGTCTCGTCGTCCAGCCACTTCGCGATGTCCGCGGGCTTCTGGCCTGTCCGCTTGGCGTAGACGTCGACGAGCGCCTGGTCGAAGGGCTCGAGCCAATCCGCCATGTCGCGGAGGTCGTTGCGGTTGCCCATCGTGAGGATCCAGCAATTGTGGATCATCAAGAAGGACGCTGCGCCGATCTCGACGGTGTTGCCGGCCATGGCGATGATGGACGCGGCGGAGGCGGCGATGCCCATGATCTTCACGTTCACGGACTGCGGGTGCTCGCGCAGCACGTTGTAGATCGCCATCCCCTCGAACACGTCGCCGCCGGGAGAGTTGATCTGCACCTCAACCGGCCGATCGCCGATGGCGCGAAGCTGGGACGCGACCTTCTTCGCAGTGACGCCCGTCCCGGTCCAAAAGTCCTCACCGATGATGTCGAACATGGTGATGACGTTGTCGCCGACCGCGAGCGCGCTGGGGCGCACACCGGCCACATCCTCTGACCACCGATCGAGGGCGTCCGGCTTCGCGAGGGAATGGACCTCGCGCTTTGCCGGGACGGGGAGCGCCCCGGGCATGTCGCGCGCGTAGACCGGGAACGCCGGCCGGCGCGCGATCAGCTTACGCAGCCGATCGCTGTTCATCTGGGTCATCTTTGCTCTCGTCATCCTCAAGCGGCGGACCGCCGTTGTGGCCGATGCTGGCGCTGGCGGACCCCTGAGAGATCCGATCGCTTTCGGGGTCGGGATCGGCAGGAAGGTCCAGCGAGCGGCGAACCCCGTTGGGGGTCTCCCAGCCCTTGCCGCCGCCGGCACCGAGCGCGCGGGACAGGAACTCGGCCTGCTCCTTGAGCGTGCCGCGCAGCAACCCCGCGGGGTTGAACTTGATCTCGTACTTTTCGGCGTCCTGCTCGGTCAGAAGCGACCGCTCGCCAGCCTGCTGCCAGGCCTCGAACCAAGGGCTGAGCGTGTACTGGACGAAGAAATTGCCAAGCGCCGAGATGCCGGAGCCCCAAGAGGTCTCGTCGACCATCAGGAGCGGCCGCGGCACGCCGGTCGCGCGCCCGATTTCCTCAATCTGCATCTTCCGGATCTCGAGAAGCTGCGCGTCGCGCGCGGTCTTGCCCAGCTCCTGGAACTCCAGGCCTTCCTCGAGCAGCAGGTACTCGCCGGCGTTCATCGCGCCGCGCTTCTCGTTCAGGCTCTTCATGAGCCGTTCGCGAGCCGGGTCGCTCATCCGCTTGCCGACCGGCATCTTCAGAGCGCTGTCGACGAACGATCCGTTCTTGAAGTAGCGGGCCGCGGCCAGCTCGGCGGCGAGCGCCAGGCCGATCGCCTCGGCCGCCTGCTCGACGACGGAGATGCCGTTCACGCCGTCCAGCGACATGCCGCGCAGGTGGAACACGTCGCGCGCCGCGAGGCGCCGGACGCCGCCTTCGGGCGGGCTGTAGTCGTAGGACGTCGTCCAGTCGAGGTTGAGCTTCGTCGTCACCCGGTCGGTGTCGAGCGGCCGCAGCTCGATCACGCGCTCCCGGCCGGTTCGGAGGTCCTTGGACCGGATGATCTGCGCATAGGCGTTGCGCTTCACCAGCGCCCGGAGCTGCATCATCGCGCGGAAGTCGAAGCCGCTCTGAGACGCGTTCGGGCGCCGGTGCAGAACCTTGTAGAGGTCGTGGCCGACCGCCTTTTCCTTCGTCTCCTTGTCGATCAGGTGCACCGGCAGCATCCCGATCGAGTTCGAGATGATGCTGACGGCCCGCAGCATGGTCGTGTTCTTCAGCGCCTTCTCGACGCTGACGTTGAAGCCCGTCGCGGTCATCGAGCCGAAGCGAAGAAGCTCCACGACGCGGGGGTCGGAAAGGGCGTAGGTCGGGCCCTCCGCCCGTGGGGACGGCTGGCCCAGGCCGCCAATCCAGCGGGCAAGGTCACGGATGGCCATTCGACATCACACCACCAGTACGCCGCGGTCCTCGTAGATTGAGCGAGGGTTTACGGGCTCGGGGTTCGTCTGCATGACGAAGGCCGCGTCGAAGGCCGCGATGGCGGGGTCCACCTTCGCGTCGCCGACGTTCTGCTTCGTCGCTCGGATTGCGGTCGCCATCGGCTCGACCTTCAGGTTGCCGACGCACCAGTTCATGAGCGCCGTGCCCGCGTGGAAGAACGTGCCGTTCACCAGCTTGCGTTCGATCGTCTTCATGGCGTCCATCAGCCGGATGCCTTGGGGGACGCCGACCAGCAGGCCGTTGTCCTGCGTGACGTCGATCGCCTCCATCTCGTCCTGGAACTCGCCAAGGCCGGCAGGGTCGACGCCGACGCCGCCCAACAGGCCGGCGTCCAGCACCTGCTGGACCACCGCGACGATCTCGGAGATGTCGTCGAGCTTGTCGTCGACGATCCGCAGCTCGCCCGCCCGCTCGAAGTCCTTCAGGCGCGACGCGATCGACTTTCGACGCTTCAGCACGCTCGTGTGGCACCAGGCCTTGGACCATGAGAGCCAGCGTTTGGTCTCGCGCTCGCGGCCCAGGACGCAGACGCCGAACAGATCGTCGAGGCCGCCGCCGTCGATTCCGACCGTCACCACCTCGCAGCGCTTTAGTA
Organism: Methylopila sp. 73B; assembly: GCF_000526315.1. NCBI lineage: Bacteria > Pseudomonadati > Pseudomonadota > Alphaproteobacteria > Hyphomicrobiales > Methylopilaceae > Methylopila > Methylopila sp. 73B. The sequence continues at coordinate 3,882,005 of NZ_JAFV01000001.1, forward strand.
GCTCCGCGAGGTCCTTCAGCGTCTCGTCGACCCGACCTTCCCAGAACTCGGCGCCGGGCCAGCGGTTGTTCGCCAGCCGCAAGCCGATCTCGACGTTCAGGTGCTTCGCGAGGAAGACCTGCAGTTCGCCGCCGGTGGCGTTCCGGACCTTCTCAAGCTCGGCCAGCAGCCATTCGGCGTCGACGGAGCGTCCCATGTTGGGGTTGGTGACGTAGAAGTTCGCCGGGTCGAGGAACGCTTGGGTTTCGACCATTTCCTCCGGGAACTCGTAGAGCACCGGCAGACTGCGAGGATCGACCTTCTTGCCGTCCCGAACCTCGCGGAAATAGTCCGTCTTCGCCTTGAAGACGCCCGCCGGCTGCTCGTCGGACTGGGTCGAGAGGTAGATCACGAAGCCTTCGGGACGGCTCACCATGCCGCCGGTGGCTTCGCGCAACATCGCATCGGCCTTCGGACGCTTTCCGAAGATCCAAAGCTCGTCGATCAGGACAAACGCCGCCTTCTTGCCCGACACGGTGTCGGTGTCCGCGGCGACGACCTTCAGCACCGCGCCGGTCGTCTTGTGGGTGATCGTCCGGATGTGCTCCTGGACGTGCAGGAAGCCGCCCTGGTTGTAATCGAACTCCGGATCCTCGCGGATCATGTCGCGCGCCGGCTGGAAGGCGTTGTTCGCGACCTCGATCGTCGGCGCCAGGATCAGCAGCTCGGCGGAATGCCGCCAGTTCCGGATCAGCGCCGTCACCATGATGCCGGCGGCGATGGTGCTCTTGCTGTTCTTCTTCGAGATCAGCAGGAAGAATTCGCGGATCAGCCTCCGCCCGGTGTCAGCGTCATAGGCGCCGAAGATCGCGGCGACGAACTCGAAAACCCAAGGCTCGCAGGCCTCGCCGAACGTCGGCTTACCCGGCGCGTCCACGATCCGGAGTGACTTGAACACGTCGAGCGCGGCGCCGGCCTCGTCGGGGAACAGCGGCGGCGGAATGAGCGACTGGCCGGCGACGATCTTCTCGCGCCAGCCAGGGCAAGCGGTGCTCCACTCCATCAGCGGGTGTTGTCGACCACGACCTTAGGCGGCGCAGGCGGAGCATATCGCCCGCCAGAACCTGCCGCGCGTTCGGCCGCCGCCTGGCGCTCAGCCTTCTTGCCGGCCGGTGCCGCCGCGCCGCTCTCGGACAACGTCTTCGCCGCGGTGGCCAGCGCCTTCAGAACCTCCGACCGCTGCTTGAGCGAGACGGCCTGCATCAGCGTCTCTCGCTGGCGGCCGCCGTCGCCCTCGTCGGTCGCCATGTCGATCATGGTCTCCAACTCGCCAAGCCGCATCGTCGTCGCATCGAGTTCATCGAGCATGCGGAGCGTGAGGTTGCGTCCGCGGCCAATGATGGCGTCGGCGCTCGTCGTCTCCGGCGTCGCGCGGGTGAACTCCACCGGCGTTCGCGGCGCAGGGTTCGCAGGTTCGCGGTGCGAACTGGCCTGCGGTTCAGGCTGAAGCCAGGCCTCCTTTTTCGCGCGCTTCCGGATCGCGGTGTCCGAGATGCTGTACCAGCGCGACAACTCCCTGATGCTCATGGAGCCGGAGCCGTAGTCGCGCTTGATCGCCTCCCAGTCGATCGGGGCTTTTTCGTCGATCATCGGAGCCTCTTGCGAGCGGTTCGCATCAGCCGAAACGCCGGGAGGGGAAAAATTCTGCGAATGGCTCCCCGTGCGGTTGACGCCCCTACCGCCCCCAGACTTTCGAGGGGGGTGGGGGTCGACCCGGTTTTTCGAGGTCCAGACAGGGTTAGGCCCTGTAACTTTCCCATGTTTCCGCCGTGCCGAGGGTTAGGCCGGGCGGCTTGGATACTGGTCCCTGCCTGCCCTCAGGCCTTGGCGAGCGCGGCGAGGGCGCCTCGGCAGCGCTGCATCACCTGCCGCCCGACCTTCATCGCCTCGTCAAACGTGGCCTCGCGGCCTGCCTCACCTCCAACGTTGGGCGTGAGGATGCCGTCCCGCGCTGGGGCCATGGACTTGAGGCCTAGCCCTTTGCCGTTCCCCAGCACGGTGACCTTCGCGTCCTGGTCCAGCACCATGACGGCGACGCCGCGCTCTTTCAGGTTCAGCGGTGGACCGTCCAAAGCGGCGCGCATGGCGGCCACGGCGTTCGCCGGCATAGGACGCGGCATGGTCAGCGCGATGATGTCGCCGGGCTGAAGCTGCATGCGCTGCACCTGAGAAAGCGCGTACTCGTCGACAGTGCGCAGGCGGGCGATCAGCTCGCCCATGATGGACGCCGCGCTGTGGTCGTTCTCGTCGGTAAGGCGCTGCACCTCGCGCTCGGCGAGGCCGATCAGTTCGCTGCGGGTCATGCCTTCGCCCTCTTCGCGCGCTCGCGCATCGTCTTCACGGTGTGGTGCTTGCCGCAGAGCGCTTGCCCGTTCTCAGGATCCAGCGCGGCGCCCCCGTCCTTCAGCTCGACGATGTGGTCGGCGAACAGGCGCGCCGTGTAGGCGGTCGCCGTGCAGCCGGGGTGCTGACAGCAGAACATCGCGCGGCGGAGCACCTCGGCGCGCCAAGCCCGATGCTCGGGCGTCTGGTAGTGCTCGGCGGCGGTCTTCGGGGCCGGCTTGAGCCTGCGGCCCTCGGCCGTCTTCAGCCGGTAGCCCGCTAGCTTCATATTTTTCGAGCCCTTTTGCCCGTCCTCAAAAAATAGTCCTTTACAACCGTCCGCAATGAGGACTAGTATAAGGACATCAACGGGGGCGGAAATGGCACGGCTTCATCAGGACGGCAACATCACGGTTCGGGTCTACGCGAACGACCACCTGCCGCCTCACTTCCATGTCGTGACGCCGAACGCCGAAGCGCTGGTGCTGATCGACGGCCTCACCATCCTGCGCGGCGAGATCGACACCGCGACGCGCCGCAAGGTGTGGGGCTGGGTCGAGGCCAACGTCGCCGTCATCGCCGCCGAATGGAACCGTATCAACCCCCGCTTCCCCATCGCCTGAGGAGGGCGCCATGACTGAACCGCTCCGCATCAAGTCCGTCTCCGCCACCGAGGGTTCGCCGCACCTGCTGGTGACGTGGGCCAACGACATGAACCCCAGTCTGGTCCGCCTCTCCGGCTGGATCGCCAGCGGCGGCGAAGTTCTCGCCCCCCTGATGGACCGAACCGTTTTCGAGAAGCCCCGCGTGGCGGAGCACGGCGCCGCGGTCGAATGGGGCGACGATGGCGGCGATCTCGCGATCGATGCGATCCACCTCTACGGCATCGCATACGAACAACAGTCGTTTACGGGCCGCGACCTCGGCGCCTGGCAAGAGCGCCTCGGCCTATCTAACGTTGAGGCGGCGGAGGCGCTCGGCCTGAGCCGCTCGAAGTACATGGCGCTTCGGGCCGACCTCAACGAAGCGGTTCCGACCACTATCGCCATCGCTTGCCGCGCCATGCTGAACGACCCGACCGTTCTGCAGGCTCATTATCGGCCGACGCCTCGCTCCCGCGGCCCTCGCCGCGCATACGTGGGTTCGGCGTTCGCCAGGGCCGCGACAGGGAAACCCGACCCGGCGGGCTCATACCTGGGAAGCGTCGCGAAAGGCGAGCGCGGCTGAAGATGATCGACGCGGCCCCGATCGGCTTAACCGGGCATCCGAGGGGCAGGCTGCGAGGCCTCGCCTGCCGCGTCGATCTGTGGAAGCAGAGGTCGGACTTGAACCGACGACCTTCAGGGTATGAACCTGACGAGCTACCGGGCTGCTCTACTCTGCTGAAGAGGGGCGCGCCGTCATAAGCGAAGCGACGGGCGCTTATGGCTCGGGAGCAATGAAAAAGCCGCTCGACCCTATCGGGGAGCGGCTTAAACAATTCCGGCGTATTACCACTATAACGACGGCCCCTCATTGGTGGAACCGGCGAGAATCGAACTCGCGTCTCACGGATGTCTCTTAAACTCGGCGAATACTACTCGATCTCGCCGAGGATGTCAAGATCAGGACAATAGAAGGCCGTCGTGCGCAAACCTGATCGCCGGGGCGGCGACGGTAAGGCTGGGCTCCCGGAATGCTACATCGGTCGTCCTGTTCACGTTTTAGGCTGCTTTGCGCAGCAGGTCAACGGAGACGATCGGCATCGCGCTCAGCCATCCGAGGTCGACCTTGTAGCCGCCGTCGATCTTCTTCGAGCAGATCAGCCCGGTGAGCCCGCGGAGCAGCGGGTGCAGGATCTCCACGTGCTGGCCGTGGTCGTAGCGCGTCGGGTTCTTCCCGAAGTCCATCGCGCCAGCTTCCTGCGCCTCGCGCAGCGCCGCGATCTGCGCGCCCGTGATCAGGACGGGAATGCGCTCGACGCCGTTCCCCATGCCCAGCACGCCCATGACGCCGTCCACCTTCGGATCGGGCCGCTTGGCGTCGGGGAAGCCGACGAACATGTATCGCGGGAAGGCGACGCGGACGCGCTCGATGTAGGCGACGCCCTTCATCGGCCGGCGCGGGCGGAACCAGCGCTTCCCTTCCGGCAGGTAGACGCAGAGCCCGAGGCTGATCAGCGCCAGCTCGACACGACGCTCGCAAAGGGGCGCGGTCTGCAGGACGAACCACGGCATGCCGTCCACCTCGCGGTCGCGGGACAGCTTTCGCGCGGCGGAGCGCCGCGCCTTGTCCGCCTCGAGCGCGGCGCGGCGCTGCTCCACCGTCAGGGACCGGCGCGAGCGGCGAATGGTGGCGGAGAAGAGGGGGGCGGCGTCGGTCATGCGGCGCCTCCGACGACCCGACCGTCGACAGTGACCTCGCCCCAGACCTCGTCGACGCGCCTGACGGAGACGCCGGTGTGGTTCGTGACGAGGCAGACGAAATCGCCGATCTCGGCGTCGATCCCGATCACCGCCGCCTTGATCAACTCCGCCTCAAGGCGCCCAGTCGTCGGATCAATCCATTTCTCGCAGATATCAACGTCGCCGCTGGCCTTGATGATCACGCTGCCGTCCTCCGGTCCATGAGCACGCCGTTCCAAGCCCCGGCGGCCGCCTCTTTGGTCAGTTTGGTCATTTCAGAAAGAAGAATGACCAAAGCCCACCCCAAGAGACTGAGGGGTTTGGTCAGTTTGGTCAGTTTGGTCACTCTCTGAAGGGGGTATTCTCGCGCGCGCAATCTCACGACGGATCGAGAACCCCGCATCACGCGTCCGCGCATCGATTTCGCGTGACGTGCATCGATCACCTGACCAAACTGACCAAACTGACCAATGCCAAGAGGCTCTTGGGAAAAACGTTGGTCAGAGTACGGACCGAACTGACCAAACTGACCAAAATCGCTGACCATCACGCGCCCCACGGAAGGTCGTCATCGAGGTCTCCGCGGTAGGGATCCGCCGGACCATTGATGGCGACGACCGGCGCGAGTTCTCGGTCTTCCATGAAGGCGCCGAGCCCGAAGCTCTGGCGGCTCAGGGCGTAGGCGTTGATCCGCAAACCGCCCGGGATGTACTGGATGTACCGCCGGGTCGCGTCTTTCCTGCGGTGGAGCCCCTGCGTCCGCTCGAGCATCTCGGCGAGCGCCTGTTCCTTCATCACGTTGCCGGCGGCTTCCCGGAGCGCGCCCTTTGGGATGTAGACAGCGTCGCTGTCGTACCAGCCCTCCGCCTCCCGAGACGGGTTGCCGCCCGCGCCTGGCGTCACGTGCTTGATGCTGACGTTCCAGCGAGAGACGATCCAAGTCCGCAGGTTGTTCGTCGCCTGCGCGTCAGGGTCCAGCGCCTCGGCGTTAGTCGACGTCTGGAACCTTCCCCAGGCCCAACCGATTGCCCTCTGCACGTTGACCTCAGGACAGATCAAGCCAGCCTCGCGCGCCAGCTCGCCGGCGACCTGAAGGACGGCGAGCGGCGTTGCGGCCCGGACGGTCGCAGCATCGGCGTCGCCCGCGAGGGCCTCGCCTACGCGCATGATCCGCTCGCGAACTTCGGACGCCTTCTTGTGCAGCCCGGTCTTCACGAGGTGCTCGACGAATGCAGGTCCGGCATGGCCGTAGTTGGCGCGCACGCCGCCGATCTGACGCAGGCGCTCGGCGTCAACGCGGCGGTTCACGCCGGTCACGTCCACGTCGAGGATGCGGACGCTCATCCCGGCGAACCATTCGCCGCCGTCCGAGGTCACCTTCTCTTCAAGGGCCTGCTCGCCGGAAAGCACGGCGAAAGTGCGCCACGTGTGGACCGGCCTGACGCCGGCCGAGGCGTTCATGCGAGCCTTACCCGCCCCGCCTGCGATCATGTAGATGATCTTGGCGACGTCCTTGCCCCGCACGTGGGCCATCTCGTCGAGCGACAGGACAGTGCCGGTGGAGCGCGTCGCGGCGGCCTCTAGCGCGTTGTCGGTTGAGCGCGCGGACTGGAACAGCGACTTGTCGCGCGTGCCGTCCGGCACGCACCACGCTGACGTCGCGATCCGTTGCGCGGTGGACTTGCCCGCCGACGACATTCCGGTGAAGTCGATCCCGCAAGTGTCGATCGCCGTCAGGTCGACCAACACGCCGGCGAACCCAGCCAGCAGGCCGATCGTCCAGTGCTCGCAGCCGGGCGTGGTCGCGGCGAGCGTGGCGGCCTTCTTCCAGCCCTCCAGCGTCCCGCCGGTGGCGACCGCCGGCGACATGCGCGCCGAGATCGCGAGTTCGACCGTTGAATTCGCGGGCGCCCCGATCGCGACGCCGGATGGCGTCATGAACATAGGGGTCGGAATGCTCTCGATGTGATGCCAGCCAGGACGGGACACCACCGCGATCTCTTTCTCCGGATCCGCGCCGCGTAGGACGCTGATGACCGTGAGATGTCCGTCGCCTTCCGTCCGCAACCCAGCCGCCGCGAGCTGCGCACGGAGTTCGTCTCCGCCGCGAGCCATCGTTCCAGAGCGTTCGACGTCGATCGTCTGGGGCGCGCCGTTCATCCCCTGAACCACAAGCCGCAGGCCGTAAGTGTCTTCCTTGTCGAGCTGGCGGAGTCGGGCGAGCACACCGAACGGTGAGCACACCGGCAAGGTGGTCACGCTGCCCTTATCGTCGGCCTCAATCCTCAGGACGCGGAGCTTGCCGGTCGCGGTGTGGCCGTAGTGCAGGCTGATCAGGTCGAGTTCGGGCAGCGGATACATCTCCGCGGCTCGCTCGGCCTCGCTCTTGCGCTCGTGCGCGGTCTGCTTCTCGTCGATCTCGGCCTGTGTCGGCACGAACGGCGTCGCAGCCCGCAAACCTTCCGCGACCGCCACCTCGCCATACTCGTTCATGACATCGAGCCAGTCGAGCGTCTGGCCCGTAGAGCCCGGCAACGCAATCTTGACCCTGATCCTGTCGGCCAGCCGCATACCTAGCTTACGGGCCGCTCGCTCTCCTGCCCTCGATGGCGGACGCCCGTTCTTTCCCGCCTCGTCACGGTCGGCGGCGGCGACGACGAGATCGCAAGCCGGCCAAGGCTCGAACGCTTGAAGCCCGCCGGCGGAGATAGCGGCCGCAACGACAAGCGTTCCCTCGGCGACCTTCGCGGCGAGGCTGTAAGCGACCGCGGCGCCGGTCTCTATGCCTTCGGTGACGATGGTCGTCTTTGCGGTCTCCGGGTCCCCCCACAGAACGCTGAGCCCCGCCGTGCTCTCGACGCCCGACGCCTTGGACGCCGATTTCTTGGCGTCGCGGGGCTCGCCCTTCTTGTCCTTCGGGATGTCGGCCTTACCGACGCCGCGCTCACCCAGATAGATCCGGTGGGCGTGCGACCGCCCATCCGGCCCGACCATCTTGAACACGGCGCATGGGTAAGTTCCGATCGTGTCGAATGCGATTTCCTTACCCGGAGACCGCTTCGCCTCGACGTAGGACAGCCGCTCGATGCCGACGAACTTGGTCGTAGGCATCGAGACATCGGCCGGGTCGATGCGAAGCCGGCTGGCGAGATAGGCCCGAACGAGTTCATCGTCGCGGTTGTCCGGCGGCGGGCTGAGCAGCGCGGTCGCCGTCGTCTGCATGCGCCCAGGGTCGCGGGGCGCGCGCTCCATGATCAGGTCGGAGGCGCCGAGCAGCTCGGCGACACGCAGCTTCTGATCGTCGAAGCTCGGAAGACCCTCGCACTTGCCCACGACGCCGAAGATGTCTTCGCCCTTGGCGCAGGTGCAGTAGGACCGCGCCCGCTTCTCATCCCAGCGCCAGTCGTTGGTCGGGTCGCCAGGGTGGTCCGGGAACGGGCAGTTGATGTGCGTGCCGCGGGAGTTGCTCCACGGCACGCCGATCGCGCCCAGCACATCGATCTCGCGCCCGCGGACACGCTGCCGGATTTCGCCGGTCTTTACGAACCGGGCCTTCTCTTCGGCGGGAAGTGCAAACGGCTTACTGGACGATCGTGACACGCTTCGCGGCCCTCGTCAGTGCGGTGTAGAGGTGCGCCGTCGCGTGCTCGCGGAAGAACGAACTCTCGTCGAAGACGACGACGTCGTCCCACTGCGAGCCCTGCGATTTGTGGACGGTGAGCGCGTACCCGTAGGTGAACTCGTCGATCCGCTTCCGGGCGCGCCAGTCGAGCTTGGCTTCCTCGCCCGTGAAGAACTCGTTCGGGACCACGATGTCGGCGGCGGCGGCTTCGTCCTCCGACGTCACCTTCATGCGGTGGACGCCGGACACGTCGTGCATCGCGCGGTCGACCCGCCAGAGCCCGCCGTTCAGCAGGCCGCGGTCGCGCTTGTTCTTCAGGCAGACCAGCTTGTCGCCCGTAGTTGGCGCGGAGGGGCGGCCGAGCAGCCCCCGGAACTTCGTGTTGATCTGCTGCCGCGTCACGTTGCGCCCGACCAGCACCTGGTCGGCCTGCAGCACGTCCTCCTCGGTCAGGTCGGCGCGGCGGATCACCCGGCTCTGGCCGTATTGCCCCAGCGCGAGCCGGCGACCCTCGCGGATGTCGATCGACATGCGGATGATCGGGTTCCCGGCAAGCTGGCGGTGGATCTCCGTCAGCATCGTGTCCGGCTCAGCGTCGGTGAAGTAACCGGCCCCGCTTACGGGCGGGAGCTGCGCCGGGTCGCCCAGGGCGAGGATCGGCACGTTGAAGCTGAGGAGGTCGCGCGCGAGGTCTTCGTCGACCATCGAGCACTCGTCGATGACCAGCAGCGTCGCGTCGCGCAGCGGGCCGTTCGTGTTCAGCTCGTACTCAACCGAGCCATCGCGCTTCTCCACCGGCCGGTAGATCAGCGAATGGATGGTACTGGCGTCGGTGCAGCCGCGGCGCTTGAGCATCAGCGCGGCCTTGCCGGTAAACGCCGCATAGCGCGTCGAGTAGGACACGCTCTCGGCGAGCTGCTTCGCCAGCGTGGTCTTGCCGGTGCCGGCGTAGCCGAACAGGCGGTAGACGGGAGAGCTTGGGGAACGAAACCACCGGGTGAAGTCGGCGGCCGCAATCTCTTGCTGGGGCGACAGGATCAACCGCGCCTCCTTTGGTTCTCGAGGTCGCGGAAAAAGGGCTTGGCCCTGCCTTCATGCCGGGCGAACAGCGCGGTGAGCTTTTCGATCGCGTCCCACACCACGAGGGCGCGGATCTGGCCGGGATCGGGCTCCGACCGCATGCCGGCGTCGATCAATCCGGCCTGGACGATCTCGATCCGCGCGGCCTCGGCGCGCGCGGTCTCGAACATCTCGGTGATGCTCGGCTTGTCTTTGCCTGCCTCCAGAAAGGCGGCGTGCACGAGGGCCTGGCCGTCAGCCATGGTCGACCCTCGCGCTACCGAAAAAGCACCAGCCGTCAGCGGCGACGAACCGCCGCCGTCGCGGAAGCTGGATCGATCCGATCTCATGCCGCCGCGAGGGCTTGGGCGCCTCGAACACGCGGAACCGCGGCTCGCGCGGCTCGACCATGTTCGGGAAGCCCGCGGCGTGATGGGTGATCAAGTCGGCGAGGTGCCGGAAGGATGCGGAGGCGCTCGCGGACGTGCAGACCGCCGCGCGGTTCGCCATCCGCAACGCCATGTCGGCGCGCCGGCTCACGCGGCGTTCGCCTGCGGGGAGGGCGGTGCCGGATAGAGATCCGGACGCAAGCAATGTCGAGAGACGCCAGTCTCACGCTCGATCGCGAGCACGAATTCGGCGGGCGGCCCGATCTGGCGCTTCTTCACCCAGTAGAAGACGTTCTGCTGGATAGTGCCGATCTTCCGCGCCAAGGCTGTCTGACCTCGGGCTCGGTCGATCGCCAGCAGGAGGGCTTCCGTGGGCGTTTGGGGAGCTTTGGTGTCGATCATCGGCAGGCACCCTAACAGAGAGGCCTGTTAACCTACAATCTAATTTGTCCGGCGTCCACAATCGCTTTCCACAGAATTTTCTGTTAGAACGCGAGCATTCAACGAGATGGCGGACGGGAAATGGCGAAGCTGACGACCCTGGCGGATAAGGTCAGGCACATCCGAACGGTGAGGGGGATGAGCCAGCAGTCTCTCGGCGTTTTTGCGGGCGTCACCCAACAATCGATCGAGGCCATCGAGTCCGGGCGCACAAAGCAGCCTCGGTCCATCGTAGAAATCGCCGGAGCGCTCGGCGTTAATCCTGCGATGTTGGTGAACGATCAGGTCGTCCTGGACACCGAGGCGTTGACCTTCGAGCCTGTTCCGCTCTCGCGGGCTTCAAAGCCTTCGGAGATTGAGCCGGCCGAACACGCCCCCGATCATGCGAGCCTCCGGCAGGCGCCGCAGGACGTGCCGGTACTTGGGACAGCGGAAGGCGGCGCCGTAGGCGACTTCACGCTGAATGGCGAGACGATCGACTACGTACGGAGGCCGCCCGGCATCGCGAGGGCGAAGGATGTCTTCGCGCTCTACATCACCGGGCAGAGCATGTACCCCCGCTTTAACGAAGGTGAGCTAGTCTACGTCTCGACAGCCCGTCCGCCCGCGATCGGGGATGACGTGATCGTTGAGCTTCATCCAGAGAACGGCGACGCCGCCGGTCCTGGGTTCATTAAGCGGCTTGCGAAGCGGACCCCGACGAAGATCATCGTGGAGCAGTTCAATCCGCCGGCTCAGGTGGAGTTCGATCGCGCGGAGGTGAGGTCGCTCTTCCGGATCATCCCATGGCCAGAGGTCCTAGGGATCTGACAAAGTCGATTAACCAAAAAAACTGTTGCATCACAATTTAGCCTGTGAGATCGTGACCTCGTTCCCGCCGACGAGGTCACCGACCGATGCACACCGCTTCTGAAGTTCTCGACATTGCCCGCGACGCCGCCGCCGAGGCTGGCATCGCGATGTTTGACCAGGTCGGCGACCGTGCCGACTGCGGCCTCGCCGTCGTAATCCTTCCCGGCCGCTCGCCGCTGGTGAAGGCCGCCAAGGCTGAAGGCATTCGTCTGCAGAAGCAGACCGGCGGATACGCCATGTCGCTCTGCACCGGCCTGCGCACCCAGTCCCGCATCGTCTTCGAGAAGGCTTGCGACGCGTTCGTCGCGACGGCCGCCGCGCACGGCTACGAGGCGCGCACCCACTCTTGGGCCGACTGAGGTCTTCGCCGAGCCCGTCGCCGGCGGGCTCCACGAAGGCCTCGAGCCTTATCGCTTCCACCGTTTCGACCTTCGCACCTTCGTCAGAGGGAACGACCCGTCATGTCCAAAATCGCCGCTGTGAACTTCGACGCACCGGAGCCAAACGTCCTTGAAACCGCCGTTTCCCCGCTCGCCGTCGGATGGAATGCCGCCGACGGCGAGCCCATCCAGCAGCGGGAAGGGTTCGACCGGCTCCTCGCCGCTTGGCGGCGCGAGATCATGGACTACTCGAGCCCCGACACCGACAACACGCGCATCAGGCAGATCGAGAACGGCAACCGAGATCTCGAACTCGCCGCTCTGATCATGGCGTACCCGATCCCGTACGACTGGCAGATCGGACTGAAGCTTGAGGTGCTGGCCCACTATGCCGTCCTCGGCGGCGCCGGAGCGCTTCCGGGGGTGCGCCTCGTGAACCAGGCCGTTCATTTGCTGCGCGCCGACGTCGCTCAGTTGATCGACGCGTGATGCCGGCCATGACAACCATGACCGCCGAATACCGCGCCCTGACGCTCTACAGCGAGCCCCCGGCCGGCTGCATCGTCTTCCCCATCACCCGTGAAGGCTTTGAGCCGCACCTGCGCCTCGGCGAGATCGCGATCGTCGACAAGTCCGACAAGGATCTGGTCAACGGCGAGCTGTACGTGGTCGGCGTCCGATCGCCGATGGTGCCGGATGGCGTTGCGAAGCACCTCGCTCAGGTCTGGGCGCGTGAGTACCGCGGCCTCGACGGCGAGCCTTTCACCGGCTGGTGGTGGGGAGACCTGAACCGCGAGGGCCGGCTGCGACTATCCGAAGGGCCGATGTTGGCCGAAGGTCTCGCCCGGATGATCGTAGGCCGCGTGATCGGCCTCTACGCCCCGGCGGTCGAAGGGCCGAAGCGGCTGGCGGGAGCTGCGTCGTGACCGCTGCCGAGTGGATCGCGGCGGCGCGCGCGAGCGGCGTCAGCGTCTATCTCGATCCGCGCCCTAACGCGAGGCATCGGGCTTGGCTCTCCTACCCGGTGCATTGCCCAGGACTTTCAGATCCAGAGCCTTATCACCCCGAACGTTGGGACGATCTGGACGTAGAGCGCGCGGCGATCCCGGATGAGGAGCTGATCGCTGCGCTCAGGCTCGAAAGCTGCGCGGCGGTCCCCGATGGCTGACGTCATCCCGTTCCCCGCGCGCCCGCGCCTCGTGTACGCGCGCCCCGCGCATGCAGGCTCGCGAGGCTCCGTCGAAAAGTGGCAGGAGCCCGGCGGCGCCTGGGTCGTCGACCACACCTCGTCGTCCGGAGACAGCCACGGCGTTCTCGCCCGGTTCAACGCCGAGTTCGACGCCGACCGCTTCATCCGGGAATGGAACCGCAAACACGGGGGCGATGGCCCCAAGGGAGCAGCATGACCGTCCGCGAAGAGACCAAGAGGGCCGTGCTCGCCCAGATCATCACCGTGATGGAGGCCGCGGACGCCCAAGGGGTCGACCCTTGGATGGCAGCGGAGGGCGTCTATCCCACGGTCCCGACCGACGTCATCGCCGAGGCGTGGTGTCAGTTCGAAGCCGCCAAAACGGACGCGTGGTGGCGTTCCATGGAGCAGACGATCGACGGCGAGATCGTGAAGCGCGCGCTCAAGGCGCCGGGCGGCGCGGCATGACCGGGCTCAGCTCCTACGACGCCGGGATCGCTGCCGCGACTGAGGCCGGCCGCGAGATGGCTGAAAACGGCCGCGCAGTCGTGGCCGAGCGCCTTCGGCAGCTGCTGGCCGCAACGAACCTTTCTCCGCCGACCGACGAAGAGATCGATCGCGGCTTCGATGTGCGGATCAGCGTCGCCTACGTCGAGGTGCGCGAGGTCGCCCTTGTTCGCGGGTTGTCGCCGGAGCAGGCCGACGACGTCAGTTCGGCCTTCCTAGTCGCCGCGACCGCGGGGAGGACGCAGTGAAGTCCACCAGCGAAATCAGGAAGCTGTGTTCCGCAGAGGCCAAGGCCCGCCTCAAAGCCGAAACTCGCCTTGCCGAAGAGGTCATGCGCGCGGACACCGCCGAGCGCGACCTGAGGAACATGACGTTGGAGATGCGCCGGCTCAAGGAACGCTGCGAGCGCGCCGAGGCCGAGGTCGCCAGTCTCCGGAGGATCCCGGCATGACCGCGCTCTTCCTTGACGCCCGCTTCGACCAGTGCCGCACGCCGAGGTGGACCGCCGCGACGCCTGTGCTCGAGCGCGAGGTCTGCGGCGACCGCGTCATCCCTGGCCGCACCTACTGCGCCGCCTGCCGGGAGACGTTGATCGCCGGCCAGATGGTGAAGGGCAAGGTAGAGTGGTTCAACCGCGTCGGCGGGCGGCCGCCTCAGGACGTCGAACGGGACGTCGCGGAGGCTGATTTGCTGGCCCCAGATTTGGGGAGTGCAAGAGGATCAGCCGTTATGGGAAATCCCATGACGGACACCGATGCGGACAGCCCCTCCGAAAGAGGGCCTGTGGACGAGGAGGCCGAGCCCGAGGGCGACCGCCCTTTGCTGCTGGACGTCCTGAGCCTCAGGTCGGCGGGCTGGGGGATGGCGGCATGAGCAGCTTCCCTCAATCTGAGGAAACCTCCGCCAAGGGTTCGCACACTTTGCGAACCCTTCCCGACCATACGTCGTTGAGACGTCCTGTCCGCGCCCTCGACCTCGGCGCCGTCGCCCCGAACGAGGTGACGTCCACCGGGCCGATCTTCGAGAACGTCGACCCCGCGACGCTGCTGGTCGACGAGCGCTACCAGCGCGAGCTGTCGGCGAAGGGCAGGGCGCTGATCGCGAAGATCGTCGCGGGCTGGGATTGGCGGCGCTTCAAGCCGCCGGTCGCCGTCATGGTGGACGACGGCCTGGAGCTGATCGACGGCCAGCACACCGCGATTGCGGCGGCGACGCATCCTGCGGTCACGACCATCCCCGTGATGATCGTCGAGGCGGAGGAGATCGCCGACCGGGCCAAGGCCTTCATCGGCCACAACCGGGACCGGGTCGCGGTGTCCGCGATGGATCTCCATCACGCCGCGGTCGCTGCCGGCGACGAGGACGCGCTGACAATGGCCCAGGTGTGTGAGCGGGCACGCGTGGTCGTCCGTCGCCAGCCGCCCTACGCGGGCGCTTACCTGCCGCGCGAGACGGTCGCCATCGGCGCGATCCGGACGCTGATCGACAAGCGCGGCGCGCTGCGGGCTCGGCAGATCCTCGGGGCGCTGGCGGACGCGAACCTCGCGCCGATCACGTCCGGCGCGATCAAGGCCGCCGACTTCATCGTCCACGATGCCGAGATGGCCCCGGAGATCGATCTGCCGGGCCTATCGGCGGCGATCGTCGCCGCGGGGCCGACCGTCGAGCACGAAACCAAGATCACAGCGACGACGCTTTGCGTGCCCGCGTGGCGCGCGATGGCGATCGTCTGGTTCAAGGCGCGGCCCAAGCGGAGGAAGTCCGCCGCCGCCGAGGAGGCAGCATGACCATGTCCCGACAGGGCCTTGATGGCCTATGCGCTGCCCAGGCGGCCGAGCTGCAGAAGCTGCACGCGCGTGTGGCCGATCTGGAGCGAGAGCAGAAAGAGACGCGGCGGCCCGCGGTTGCGGGTGACGCCTTGCGGGAGAAGGTCAAGGACATCGTCGAAAGATCCGGGTTCGTGAACCCTGGCGTGGAGGAAGAGGCTGCCGACGACATCTTCGCGCTCTTCGCGGCTCGGGAGGCCGCGGCCGCGGCGGCGCTCCACGAAGCCGAAGCCTTCATGTCGATCGTCGAGCCCCGGAGCGATAAGGCGGAGTGTCTTCGCATCTTGGCAGTGATCCGGAACGCCATCACCGTGCTGGAGCGAGCCCGATGACCGCCCGCCGCAAGACGCCGGCCGAAGCCCGCGCCGCCGCCGAGGCGATCAAGGCGCATCGGGGCCGCTGGACCCGCAAGGGCCAGAAGCCCGACGCCCTCCCGATCCGCGTCATGGACATCGTCGAGGGCTACGTCGTCGCGCGCTGCAAGGGCGCCGCGCCGTTCCTCACCCACGTGACCGACTGGCCGAAGCAATTCGAGCCGATCGGGGAAGGGGAGGGCGTCCAGCCGTGAGCGCGACGATCGATCTCGAGAACGACCGGTTGCTGAAGATCGCCGAGGTGTCGCACCGGACCGGCCTTGCCCCGTCGACCATCTACAAGAAGATGGACACCGCGGGCTTCCCGAAGCCCGTCAAGCTGGGCACGCGCACCGTGCGCTGGTGGCAATCCGCTGTCGTCGCCTGGCTGTCGAAGCAGATCGGCGACTGACTCAAGCCTTTAACAAACCGGGTACAAAACCGGGTAAAATTGGCGTGGAGCGCGATCTTAACCAAGAAAACCAACGGTTCTTGACTGACGCTCCCTCCGCCACGACATAAGCTATTGTAGTAACTACGATTTTTGCCTTTAATGGCGCAAATCTCCTCGACTTTCCCGACCGTTTCGGTCGCCTCGGCTTAGCCTCGCTCATCAGAGACGGTTTCATGGAGATTTCGGCGAATTTCAGCGCCGAAGTCTCGCGTGCGCCTTTCAGTGGTACGGCGATCTCACGGATATCTCGCTCTGGCGCACAGTCATCGAACCGTAATGGGGAACAATAGAAGCCGCCCCGCAGGCGGCTTCGATGGGCAAGATGTTGTCCGATCAGGCTAAGCGAAACGCCTCGCGCTGACTCCGCCAGTCGAGCGGAAAGCGCGTGTCGGCCATCAGCCTGCTGGCGGCCAGATCGGGATAACGCCCTCGAGCAGTCCTGCGATGATGTCCGGAGCGAGGAAGATGATGCGGACCAGGCGGGTGACGTAGGAGGCAGGAACGTATGGGTCTTGCCGTCATACTTAAAACCCTCCTCGATCACCGTCACCGTGTGGCTGCGGCCGCCCATTCCCGAACCAGCCTCGCGCCGGGTCGAAGGCGTGCGCGAGGTTCAGGCCGGTCAGGATCCTCCGCCCGGCGAACGCGTGACGTGCGTCTCGGTGGGCGGCGGGGGCTACGGCGATCCTCGATCACGCTTGACCGAAGCGGTCTTTCGAGACGTGGCCTTCGGGTACGTCTCCCGCGAGGCGGCCTTCGCCGTCTATGGCGTGAAGGTCTGACGATGATGTGACGGCCGGCCTTACGCCTCGCGCGGGTTCTGTTGCACCACGTAGTTGATGTGGAAGTCCTCGCGGTAGAACGACTCGCCCCTCACCAAAGGGCGTCGATCCGCGCTCAGCAACACGTAATCGCGGATCAGCAGCGGGCTGCCGCGCTTCACGGCCAGTTGGGTCGCCACCGCGCCTTTTGCGATGCCCGCGCGGATGGCGCCTTCGACTCGCAGCACCGGCAGCCGCAGGTCCTCGTCCAGAATCCGGTGGATCGATTTGGTCCGGATCACCTCCTGCGACATACGACGTCCGAGTTCCCCCGGGATGACGCGCCGCTCGAGGCTCATCCGCTCCCCGCCGACCAGGCGCAAGCGGTCCAACCGGTAGACCTGCTCGCCTTCGTCGAGATGCAGCGCCTCGATCTCGATCGGGCTCGGCCTGTCGCTCGCGAACCCCAGAACCTCGTAGTCGATCACGGCGCCCTTCGCCGCGAGCTGCTCCTCGAACGAACGGACGCGGCTCAGGTCGATCGGCGCGCTGATCGGCGGACGGGCGACGAAGGTGCCGCTGCCTGCGCGGCGCACGATTACTCCCTCATAGACAAGCTGCTGGAAGGCCTTGGCGACCGTCGCCCGCGTGGTCGAAAACTGCGACGCAAGCTCGGGCTCGGACGGCGTGCGGTCGCCCTCGACCAGCCGGCCCGCAGCGATCTCCGCCCTAAGGAAGCGCTGGATTCGGACATAAAGCGGCACGAAGTCCGGCTGCGACAAATCATGCTCCCGCGAATAAAGCTGCATAGTCAACTAGACATGTCCAAGCTTCGGCTTATAGGATCACGACGCGTCGGGAAAGGGCCCGCAGCGCACCCCCGAGGCGGATTGCCCATGATCCTCCCCTTTCCGAATACGGCGCGATGACGGACGTGGCGGCGCCCGCCCTGACGGCGAAGCCGGTTCGGCGCAGGGAGGCCCGACGCCGGTCCCACACGCTGCTCTATCTCGCCTCGATCGTCGTCGGGCTGGCGCTCTGGCACATCGTCGCAAGCGGCTACTCCAGCTTCGTGCTGGCGTCTCCCCTCAAGGTGCTTGTCCGCCTCGGCGAACTGACCTGGAGCCTTGAGCTGCCCCGCGCGCTCGGCGGCGCGCTGCAGCACATGGCGCTGGGTTACGTCATCGCCTGCGCGATCGCGCTTCCGATCGGAATGCTGATGGGTCGCGTGCGGTTCATCAACGACCTGCTCGATCCGATCGTGAACCTCATCTATGCGGTGCCGAGCGTCGCCTGGGCGCCGTTCATCATGATCTGGTGCGGCCTCTACTTCGAGGCGCGGGTCGCGCTCGTCGTCATGATGTGCGCCTTCGATATGATTATCGTCGTGAGCGCGGGCGCGCACAATGCCGAGAAGCGCCTGCTCGACGTCGGCCGGTCTTTCGGAGCGAGCGGCTGGCAACGTTTCCGGCTCATCCTGCTGCCGGAGAGCCTGCCCTTCCTGTTCACCGCCTTGCGCATCGGCGCGGTGCGCGCGGTGAACGCCATGATCACCGCCGAACTGTTCCTCGCGGCCGTCAACCTCGGCTCGATCATGAAGCAGTCCGCCGTGCGGCTCGACAGCGCCGCCGTGCTCGGCGTGCTGGCCGTGCTCTGCCTTCTCGGGCTCGCGCTGCAGGAACTGCTGCTGCTGATCGAGCGCCGGATCTGCGTGTGGCGTCCGGGGAGGTCGTCATGAGGGTCCCTCGTCTCGCCGTGAACGCGCTCGGCGTCGGGCTCGCGCTCGCCGGCTGGCAGATCGCCGGAAGCGGATTAGGAGACGCGCTGGTCGCGACGCCGGTGCAGGTGGCGGAGGCGCTCGTCGACACGATCCGCGACGGGTCGCTCTGGCCGGCGCTGTGGTCGATGGGCTGGCAGATGATGGCCGGCTACCTCGCCGCGATGGCGGTGGGCGTTCCGCTCGGGGTCGCCATGGGCCGGTCCGACGTGGTGTTGAGCGTCGTGAAGCCTTGGGCGCAGATGTTCATCGTCGTGTCGGCCGCGGCCATCGTCCCGCTGTTCATCATCCTGATGGGCCGGGGCGTGCTGTTCTGCACGTCGATCGTGTTCGTCGCGACCGTCTGGTACGTGGTGGCGACGATGACCGAAGCCGCGCGCGGGGTCCCGCCGAAGCTGCTGAACGTCGCCCGCTCCTTCGCCGCCAGCGATTTTCAGCGCTTCCGCTACGTCATCCTCCCGGCGCTGCATCCCTTCGTGCTGATCGCCGCCCGCATCGGCCTGGTCCACGCCCTGCGGGCGATGATCACCGCGGAGATGTTCATCAGCGCGGGCTTCGGCGGCCTGCTGAACAACGCCGGCCTCGACCTTTCGACCGCGCCGCTGTTCGGCCTGATCGTGATCCTCATGGCGCTCAGCGTGGGGGCCACGAGCCTGCTGCGCTGGACGGCCCACCGCTCGGCGCCCTGGTACGCAAGCCGGACCAATGGCTGACCACCCACAGAACGCAGGGGAACTGACGATGTTCGAGAGCATGAACCGCCGTGATCTCCTAAAAGTCGGCGCTGGCGGACTGGGCGTCCTGGCGCTGGGCGGAGGCGCCGGCGGGGCCTTCGCCGCCGAAGCGCGCACGCTGAAGATCAACACTTTGGCCTCGGCCGCCGCCGTTAACGTGCCGATGCAGTCGGCCTTGCGGGCCGGCCTCGGCAAGATCGCCGGCTTCACGGCCGCCGAGGTGCGCCCGACCGCCAAGATTCCGCAGATCGCGCAGGAGGTGATCGCAGGCTCCGCCGATCTCGGCGACGCCGACGTCGCCTCGACGCTGGCGGCCGCGGAGGCCGGCGCGGACCTGAAGATCATCGGCCTGTCCTACAGCAACACCTCGCAGGTCATCGTCGTCAACGCCGACAAGACGAAGAGCCTGGAAGACGTCGCCAAGGCGGGCGGCACCATCGCCGTCAACAGCATCGGCGACTTCATGTACGTGATGCTGATCGGCGTGCTGCAGAAGCGGAAGATCGACGCGAAGAGCGTCAACTTCATCGAGATGGGCTCGTCCGGCGACCGCGCCCGCGCGTTGCTCGCCGGCCGCGTCGACGCCGTGCCGATGCACGTGGAGCAGGCCTCGCAGCTCGCGCAGAAGGGCAATTTTCAGATCCTCGTCCGCCCCTGGCAGGAGTACGACAACTGGTTCAGCGCGGTGGTCATGACGACCGGCGCCTGGCTCAAGGACGACGCCAACAAGGCGGCCGCCGTCGCCGTGCTCAAGTCGATCCTGACCTCCTTCCGCCAGACCGACGACGACTACGCCTGGTACAAGGCGCAGGTCGCCGAGTACGCCTCCTCCAAGGAGCTGAAGGGCGCGGACGACGCCTTCCTCAAGCCGGTCTGGAGCACGTTGACGACGGAGATCAAGGCGTTCCCGAAGAGGATGGACGAACTGAACGCCGATCAGTTCGCCAAGGTGATCCCCGTCTACAAGGAGGCGGGGGCCCTCAAGGGCACGGTCGATCTCAGCAAGCTGATCGACCGCACCTACCTTGAACAGGCGCTCAAAGAGCTCGCTTGAGATGGCGCGCCTATCGGTTTCCAACGTCTCGAAGTCGTTTGGAGACGTCCCCGTCCTGATCGATCAGTCGATCGAGGTCGCGGACGGCGAGTTCGTGGCCCTGCTCGGCCCTTCGGGCTGCGGGAAGTCAACCCTGCTGCAGATCATCAACGGCCTCACGTCCGTCGACTCCGGCCGGGTCGTGCTCGACGGGCAGGACGTGACCGGCAAGTCGGGGTCCGGCCGCGGCATGGTCTTCCAGGGCGCCGACCTGTTCCCTTGGCGCAGCGCCATCGAGAACGTCGCCTTCGGTCTTGAAGTCATGGGCGTCGGCAAGGCGGAGCGCCTCTCCCGCGCGCGGGAGTACCTGCATCTCGTCGGCCTCGGCGGCTTCGAAGACTCGTGGCCGCATCAGCTCTCCGGCGGCATGCAGCAGCGCGTCGGGATCGCCCGCGCCTTCTGCGTCCGCCCCAAGCTGCTGCTGATGGACGAGCCCTTTGGCGCGCTCGACGTCCAGACCCGCGACATCCTCCAGGACGAGTTGGTCCGGATCTGGGAAGCGGAGCGCAAGATGGTGCTGTTCGTCACCCATGGCATCGAGGAGGCGCTCTACCTCGCGGATCGCATCCTCGTCTTCAGCAAACGCCCGGCGCACGTGCTCAAGGAAATTGTGGTGCCGTTCGAACGGCCGCGCCGCGAGACCATGAAGCTCGAGCCGGAGTTCCTGCAGCTCCGGCGCGAGATCTCGGACCTGCTCCGCCACGACATCACGGCCTGACCCCATGACCTCGACGAACGCCGCCCCCTCGCTGGGCCGGGAGATTGCGAGCACGCTCGCAGCCCTCCGCCATGCTGATCTTCCCGATGACGTGGTCGGCGTCGTCAAGCTGTTCACGCTCGACACCCTGGGCGTGATCGGGGGCGCGGCCCGCGCGCCGGGCATGTCGGAACTGCTCGCGGCGCTCACCGAGTGGGAAACCTCCGGCAAAGCCACCCTGCTTCTGAGCGGCGCCGGCGCGAACCCCGCCACCGCCGCGCTCGCGAACGGCGCCGCCGCCCACAGCCTCGACTTCGACGACCAGCACGACCAGGCGCGCATCCACGCCTTCTGCGTGGTGCTTCCGGCGGTGCTCGCGGCGATCGAGGCCAAGCGCGACGTGTCGGGCCGCGAGGCGCTGACGGCGCTTGCGGTGGGCGTCGAGCTGTTCTGCCGGCTGGGCCTCGCCTGCTACAACTCGCTGGGCAAGGGCTGGCACCCGACGACCGCGCTCGGTTCGATCTCGGCCGCTGCCGCCGCCGCCAAGATCTTCGGGCTCGACGCCGAGAAGACGCTCCACGCGCTCGCGCTCGCCTTCGTGCAGCTCAGCGGCACCACCCAGTTCATCGCCGATGGCGCCCTCGCCAAGCGCGTCGGCCCGGGCTTCGCCGCACGCTCGGGTCTGCTCGCGGCGCAGATGGCGAAGCACGGCGTCACCGGTCCCTATCGCTTCCTCGAAGGTCAGGCCGGTTTGTTCGAGCTCTATGAGCGCGGCGAGGTCCGGCCGGACCTCCTCACGGAGGGGCTGGGCGAGACCTGGCGGATCCGTGAACTCAGCATGAAGCCCTATCCCTGCTGCCGCTGCGTGCACACGGTGATTCAGCTCGCGCTCGACCTTCGCGCCGAAGGGATAAAGCCCGCGGACGTCGCGCACGGCGTGATCGAACTCGGCAAGGTCAACCGGAAGATCGTCGGCTCGGCGTTCGACCGAACGCACCCCAGCCCAGTCGTCCACGCGCAGTTCAACGCGGCCTACGCCTTCGCCGCGGCGCTGGTCGACGGCAAGGTCGACATCGCGACCTTCACGCCGGACCGCATCCGCGCGGATGACGTCGCCTTCGCAGCGCTGTTCGAGAGCGTCGACGCTCTCGACATGGAGCCGACCGCGGTGCCCCCCGCCCGCGTTCGGCTGCAACTGACGAGCGGCCGCGCCGTTGAGGTCGTCCGGTGGACCATGAAGGGCGCGCCGGACGATCCGATGAGCCTCGAGGAGACCGTCGCCAAGTTCCGTTCCTGTCTGCGCTGGGGCATGAACGCCCGCGACGCCGACATGAGCGCGCTCGAGCGGGCCATCATGTCGCTGGACGCCCAGCCCGACGCGGAGGTTCTCATCAGCCTGTTCCGCGGATGCCAGCGGGAGCGGCGGGCGGCATGACCGACCCCGCCGCTCTGATCGGGTCGGAGGTCGCGGCGCTCGACACGCCGTCGTTGGTCGTCGACCTCGACGTCATGGAGGCGAACCTCGCGCGCATCGCAACCAGCTGCGCGGCGGGCGGGGTGGCGTGGCGGCCTCATTGCAAGACGCACAAGTCGCCGGAGATCGCGAAGCTCCAGATCGCCGCCGGCGCGGTCGGCGTGACCTGCGCCAAGCTCGCCGAGGCCGAGGTCATGGCGGACGCGGGGATCGCGGACATCTTGATCGCGAACCAGATCGTGGGCCCGATTAAGATCGAACGGCTCATGGCGCTGCTGGCGCGCGCCCAGGTTACGGTCGCGGTCGACGGGACCGACAACGCCGAGGCGCTGTCGCAGGCGGCCGTGCGGAGCGGGATGACGCTCGACGTGGTCATCGAGGTCGACACCGGCACACGGCGCGCCGGCGTGTCGCCCGGCCTTCCCGTTCTGGAGCTCGCCCGTCGGATCGCCGCGCTTCCCGGCCTCCGCCTCGCGGGGGTGATGACCTGGGAAGGCCATACGACCAAGATCTCCGATCCCAGGGAGAAGCGCGCCGCGATCGAAGACGCGGTCGGAGCGCTGGTGGCCAGCGCTGACCTCTGCCGAGAAAACGGGATCGCGATCGAGATCGTCAGCTGCGGCGGCACCGGCACGTTCGGGACCGCCGCAGCGATCGCCGGCGTGACGGAGATCCAGGCCGGCGGCGGCGTGTTCGGGGACGTGCGCTACCGCACGATCTACCATGTGCCGCTCGCCTACGGTTTGACCGTGCACGCTACGGTGACCAGCCGGCCGACCCTGCGCCGCATCATCTGCGACGCCGGCAAAAAGGCGATGAGCGTCGATTCCGGCGTTCCGCTCCCGCTCGATCTGCCGCCGGTCGCGTCCGTCTCCTTCTCCGCCGAGCACGGCAAGATTGAGCTTCACTCCGACGCAGATTGTCCGCGCGTGGGCGACCGCATCCGGTTCGTGGTCGGCTACGCCGACACCACCGTCCACCTGCACGACGCGATCTTCGCCGCGCGCGCCGGGCGGATCGAACACGTCTGGCCGGTCTCGCCCGCCGCGAAGCTGCGATGACCCTCAGCCTCCACGTCCTCGAACGTCACGATCGCGAGTTCTGACATGTCCGCATCTTATCGCCTTGGCGTCGACATCGGCGGCACGTTCACCGACGTCGTATTGATGAGCGCCGACGGCGTGATTTTCAGCAAGAAGGTGTTGTCGACCCCGCAAGATTACAGTCGGGGCATCGAGGCCGGCGTCTCCGCGTTGCTGGAGGAGCTCGGGATAGAAGCCTCGGATATCGGAGAGTTCGTTCATGCGACGACTGTCGCGACAAACACGATCATCGAACGCAAGGGCGCCAAGTCCGGCCTGCTGACGACCAAGGGCTTTCGCGACGTTCTGGAGATCGCCCGGTTCCGCACGCCGCGGCTCTATGACATCCATTACAAGAAGCAGGACGCGCTGGTGGAGCGCCGCCTCCGTCTCGAGGCGGACGAGCGGATCGCCGCGGACGGTTCGGTAACGCGCGCGCTCGACGACGCCGATCTTGAGGCGGCGGCCGCCGTGTTCGAGGCCGAAGGCGTGGAAGCGGTCTCGATCGCCTTCATCAACTCCTACGTCAACGGCGAGCACGAACGTCGCGCGGCGGCCTACCTCTCGCGCCGCCTGCCGGGCGTTCCCGTGACGGCCTCCGTCGATCTTCTGCCGCAGCTTGGCGAGTACGAGAGGACCAGCACGACGGTGGTGAACTCCTACATCCGCCCTGTCGTCGAGCGCTACGTCTCGTCCCTGAAGGCCCGGCTCGACCGCCTCGGCGTCAAGGCGCCGCTGATGATCATGCAGTCCAGCGGGGGGGTCGCGCCGGGCGACGCGGTCGCGCGTCAGCCGATCGACATCATCGAAAGCGGCCCCGCCGCAGGCGTGTTGGGCGGTCAGCGGCTCGGCGAGAAGATCGGCGTCGGCGACATGCTGGTGTTCGACATGGGGGGCACCACCGCCAAGGCCACCGTCATCGAGAACCACGCCTACGCGATCTGCCCGGAGACCGAGGTCGGCGGCGGCGCGGCGCTTGGCGCCCGAATGATCAAGGGCGCGGGCTACCCCGTGCAGTCGCCGACGATCGACATCGCCGAAGTCGGGGCCGGCGGCGGCAGCATCGCCGCGACCGACGCCGCCGGCGGGCTGATCGTCGGCCCGCGGAGCGCCGGCGCCGAACCCGGCCCGGTCGCCTACGGGCGCGGCGGGACCCATCCAACCGTGACCGACGCCAACATCGTGCTTGGCTATCTCAACCCGGGCGCGCTGGTCAGCGGCGAACTCACGCTCGACGTGAAAGCGGCGATGACGGCGATCTCCTCCCTTGGCGAGAAAGTGGGGTTGTCCTCCACCGACACCGCCTACGGCATCCATGCGATCGCCGACGCCACCATGCTGCGCGCGCTGCGGGGCGTCTCGTCCGAGAAGGGCCGCGATCCCTCGCAGTACACGATGCTGGCGATCGGCGGGAACGGCTCGGTGCACGCCTGCTCGCTGGCCGAAGCCGCCGGCATGGCGCGCATCGTGGCGCCGCCGGTCGCTGGTCTCTTTTCCGCGCTCGGCATGCTGTTCGCCGACGTCGAGCATCAATTGGTCGCGGCGTTCTACCGGCGCCTTGACGAGGTGGACGCGGCGGCCCTTCGCGAAGCCGTGGCGCCGTTGATCGATCGCGGTCTCGGCATGCTGCGCGGAGAAGGCTTCGTCGCGCCGGAAAGCCAGGCCGTCACCGTGTTCGCTGACCTGCGGTACGTCGGCCAGACGTCGCCCCTTACCCTCCCGATCCCCGCGGGAGATGACGGGCTCGCGGCGCTGCTTGCGGCCTTCCATGCCGAGCATCAGGCCGTCTTCGGCTACGCCTCGCCCGGGGAGGCCGTCCAGTTCGTGGCGCTGAAGCTTGTATGCCGCGGCGTGTCGCCGACGCCGCGCATGCCCGCCAGCGCCCGCCGCGGCGCGGAAAAGACCGTCGCCCGCCATGTCCGGCGCGCCTTCTTCGGCGAGGCCGGATGGATCGACACGCCCGTGGCGCCCCGGTCCGACCTCACGGAGACCCCGGTCTTAGGTCCGATGATCATCGAGGAATACGACACCACCATCGTGGTTCGCCCGGGATGGTTCGCGGCGCGCGACACCTGGAACAACGTCGTCCTCACGCGCGGCGCGGCCTGAAGGAGCTTATCGAGATGATCACGATCGATCCCGTTCGGCGCGAGCTTCTGAAGAACGCGCTGGTCACCACCGCCGACAACGCGCTGGTCATGGTGATGCGCACGGCCCGCACCTCCAACGTCAAGAACAGCATGGACTTCTCCGCCGCCGTCTGCGACGGCGGCGGCCGGCTGGTGGCGCAGGGCGTAGCGGTGCCGGTGCATCTCGGCGTGGTGATGCCGGCGCTGGAGGCCTGCCTCGCGCATTTCGGCGACGACGTTTGCGAAGGCGACGTGCTGGCGAGCAACGACCCCTATTCCGGCTGCAGCCATCTGAACGACATTTTCACGTTCAAGCCGGTGTTCGTCGACGGCCAGCGGGTGGCCTTCGTCAGCCTGATCCTGCACCACAGCGACCTGGGAGGCCGGGTGCCCGGCGGCAACGCCGCCGACAGCATGGAGATCTTCGAAGAGGGGCTCCGGATCCCGCCGCTGAAGATCGTCGAAAGCGGAACGACCAACCAGACGCTGATGCGCATCATCGAATTCAACACCCGCGTGCCGGACCGGGTGATGGGCGACGTACGCGCTCAGCTCGCCGCGCTCGACCAGGCGGCGGCCGAGGTCGAGAAGCTCGCGCGCGCGTGGAAGCCGGACGTCCTCGCCGCCTATCTCGACGACCTCATCGACTATGCCGAGAAGCTGACCCGGTCGGAACTGGCGAAGCTGCCCGACGGCGTTGTCGAGTTCGAGGAGTGGAACGACGACGACGGCGTCGGCAACGGCCCGATCCGCATCCACCTCAAGCTCACCAAGTCCGGCGACGAGATCGAGGCCGACTTCACCGGCACGGACGACGACCTCGGCGGCGCCGTGCACTGCAACCGCGCCTTCACCGTCTCCTGCGCCTACGCCGCGATCCGCACGGTGCTCAGCGCCGGCATCCCCAACAACGCCGGGCTCTACCGCGCGATCACCGTGAAGACGAAGCCCGGGACCTTCGTCGACGTGTCGTTCCCGGCGGCCGTCGGCTCGCGGGGACAAGTCGGCTTCAGGCTCCGGTCGATCGTGCTCGGCGCGCTCGCGACGCTGCTTCCGGACACGCTTCCCGCTTGCGCCGGCGGCTCGGAGTTCGCGATCGCGGCGTCGGGCCGGGACGTCGACGGCCGCCGCTTCCTCCACCTCGAATTCCACAATAACACCGGGCTTGGCGGCAACCCGGACTCCGACGGCCAGGACGCCGGCCCGTACTGCATCGGCAATCTCGCCAATGTGCCGGTGGAGTTGATCGAGGCCGAGAACCCTATCGTGATTGAAGAATACGGGTTCTTGCCCGACACCGGCGGCGCCGGCCGCTACCGGGGCGCCCTTGGCCTCGTGCGGCAGTATCGGTTCCTCACCGACGACATCCAGGTTCAGGTGCGCGCCGACCGCTTTAAGTCGAGGCCGTGGGGGCTCTTCGGCGGCGGTCCGGGCTCGAGCGCTTCCAACACCCTTAATCCCGGGACTGAACGCCAGTCAGCACTGCCTTCGAAGTTTACGCGTCGTTTCAAAGCCGGTGACGTGCTGCGCGTGGAGATGGCCGGGGCAGGAGGATACGGAGCGCCAAGCGAGCGCGATCCGGAGGCCGTGCGGCTTGACCTTATACAAGGCAAGGTCAGTACTGCTCATGCGCGCGACGTCTACGGACACGAAGAACGCGCAGGTGGCCAGCCCCGTTGCTAGTTTTCAAGGCAGGCCTAGGCTCTCCTCCGACGCTCTAATGATATTTCGGCTCACTTCCATCTCCCCTTGTGTTTTAAAGGAATGCGGGACCTTGGCGCTATCGCCAGGTCCCGCTTATCCCTTCGCCATTCAGTGAAGCGCGAGATCCGCCGCATGCTTAGCCGCCTGGGCGGCATCGGCACGAGCGTCACGCTCGGCGGCGATCCGTAGCCGCGCAGCCGTCCAGCCTTCGACGGCCGCGGCCCCGCGGCGCTGCACGATGAGCGCATGGATCGCAGTCTTCGTCGCAAGGCCCGACGTCGCCGTCGATCGCGCCGGCGTAAAGGCGCTCAGCCGCAAGCGCTCGCTGGATTGAGCGGTCGCCGATCATATTTGGTCTCCGGAAACAAAAAGGCCCCGCTCGATGACGGGGGGCGACGATCCGCGGAACTACGGATGACGGGATGCCGCGGAGGCTATGAATACTGCTCGCTTTAAGTGGCGATCACGACGAAGGGCGCCATGGCTTCGACCGTTCAGTGCAGGCGCGGCGCCCCCTTGGGGCATAGGTTTTTGTTCTGGAATCAGGCGGAGCGCCGTCTTGGAAAATGGCCAAGGATCGATGAAAGCGGTCGGTGTCACGCGTCCTAAGCCGACAGTATGCGGGGCGCAAAGCCATCCTTTGCTTGCATCGGGGTACACCTAAAAGCAGAAATTTCTGCGGCATGCGTTGACCGAATTTTCCTCTGTCTGTACGACAAAAAGCGTCATCCTCCTCGCAGGAGCAAAAATCTTGGATCTAGATAGAATGCTCCAGGAGATCGAAAAATTAGACGGCACGACGCCTCGCGCGGATGCATTGAAATTATTAGAAGAGTGCCTAAAAGTTGGCGCTGATAATTTGGTGCAGTTGGCTGCGTCAAAACTTGCGAATATCCCGGTGTCTGGTTCTATCCGAACCTCCGCAATGCTTCCGTATAAAGAGCATGGCCGAAAGCTTAAGGACGCTCGTGCGTCTGAAGATACTTTCGAAGCTCTAGGCCTTGCTTCGACGATGACGCCACATCGAGACGATCTCCGCTTAGCCCCCATCACCCGAGAGATGATGGTTGAAGCTGGGCGGCATGCACAAATGCCGATCCCGCGCATCATTCATCAAATATGGATTGGACCGAAGCCTGCCCCACTCGGCCCCCCGGAACGTTGGAAGAAGTGGTGTGACAAGTATGGATATGAGTACCGCCTCTGGAGAGAGAATGATGTCAAGAATCTTCCCTGCTACGGAACGGTCGCGTACAACTCTTTTTTGAAAAGGAAACGTTACGCGGGCGTTGCCGACGTGATCCGAGCGGATATTTTACATGAGGTTGGCGGACTGTACGTCGATATGGATATGTTCCCTATCGATATGATTGCGTTGAAGAAGTCGGTTGCTTGGCGGGGCATCCGAGCTGACGGCCGGAAGACGAGCGGCCTTTCCTCTTTTCAGGCCGGGATCGGGCTCGGCGCTGGGACCATCTTTGCGAGCTTCCTGAGGTTTTGGGCAGTGGCGGCGAGCAGGAACTCGTCCCGGGCGCCGCACGGCCCTCGAAGCCGTAGACGATCGAGCCGCAGGATGCGCTTCAGGTGCGCGAACAGCATCTCGACCTTCTTCCGCTCACGCCGGGAGGCCGTGTAGGCGTCGGTCTTCGCAATGTCCCTCGCCATGTCGCGAGCGCCCTCGTGGATCGAGCGAGGGATCTTCCGGGCCGGCGCGTTTGGGCAGCACTGCGGTTTCAGGGAGCAGGCGTCGCAGTCGAACTTGCTCGCGCGGTAGCGCATCATGCCGTCGTCGTCGACGAGCGGAGCCGAGGTTCGGTAGACCCTCTGGCGAGGTCTCAGTTCGTTCCCGGCCGGGCAGGTGTAAAGATCGCGGTCATGATCATAAGGGAAGTCGGAGCGACTGAACGTGCCATCGGTCCGGGCGCTCTTGTCGAACACGGGAATGTGCGGCTCGATCCCGCGATCATGGACCAGCCAGGCGAGCATCTCGGCCGAGCCATAGGCGCTGTCGGCGGCGAGCCGCTCGGGCCAGAGCCCGAAGCGGTCCTGGGCCCGCTCAACCATCGTTCGCGCGGCGCCGACCTCGGCCTGCCGGATCGCGCGGCTGGGCTCGACGTCGACGATCACCGCGTGGTCGAGGTCGATCAGGTAGTTGGTCGCGTAGGCGAAGAAGGCGTGGCCCTTGTGTGCGCCGGTCCACTGCGCGGCCGGATCCGACCGCGACACGAACTTCGGCCGGGTCTCGCTCGCCGCGCCCCAGGCCGCATCGTCAAGCGTGTCGAGGTACTCGCGGACTGAGCGCCGCGTCGCGGCCAACTCTTCCCAGTCGACCTCGTCCGTGCCGTCCGCCGAGCGCTGACGGTTGGCGTCGGCCCGGATCAGGCTGGCGTCGACCGCGAAGCCGTCGCCGCCCACAAGCCCCTCAGCCATGCAGCGCCGGACGACCGTCTCGAACAGCTTGCGCAGCAGGTCGCTGTCGCGGAAGCGGCCATGACGGTTCTTCGAGAAGGTCGAGTGGTCCGGCACGTCGCCGTCGAGGCCGAGCCGGCAGAACCAGCGATAGGCGAGGTTCAGATGAACCTCCTCGCACAGTCGCCGCTCAGACCGGACGCCGAAGCAGTAGCCGACCAGCAGCATCCGGATCAGCAACTCCGGGTCGATCGAAGGACGACCGGTCGAGCTATAGAAGGGAGCCAGATCCCGCCGCACCTCTGACAGGTCGACGAACCGGTCGATCGCCCTCAGCAGGTGGTCTTGCGGCACATGCCGCTCGATAGAGAACTCATAGAACAGCGCCGCCTGGTCGACCTGCCGCTCGCCCATCATCGCCGTTGCCCTCCGCTCATCGAGCTGAGTGAATCAGCGGCGGCGCCTCGCTTCAACGACGGAGTTTTTCAACGGAATCGATATAGGAACTGACCTTCATGAAGTTCTCTCAATGAGAGGCGTAGTCTGCCTACCAGCAAGTTCTTACCGAAAGCTTGGAATGGGGGGAATTTTTTTTACAAACTCAATTTTGGGAAGCTCCAAGGGTAACCCTATCATTCGTCGCTATAGAAATGCGATGTCTCCCACAGTTGCGGGCTTTGACGGCCACACATCAGCGTGGTGGGCAGTTGGCGCATGTCTGTTGACATCTTCGCTTGCTGCGTCGGTTAACACAATTAGCCCGCTACATCGCATCGGAGACAAAGCTCAATTAAGTCATATAGACCTCGTATACGCGGAGATTGACAAGTTGGAGGCGTCGGGATCTACAGCTCTCTTTTTCAGCGCGAATTATTGGTAAATAGCGGCGGCTGTTGTCCGGCAGCGTCTCGGTGTAGGCGTCCACGACGAGGCTCCAACAGAAAAGCCGCCCCGATGGGCGGCTTGGCAGAATCTAAAGCAGGTAATTCCCGTGTTACGCGGGGGTCGGTAGCGCTGCCGGCCACCTTCGCGGCCCTGAGGTCGGTTCTACCTAAGGGACTACGGTCACCGTACAAGATGTCGCATAGTTAGCGCGGAGGCATATCCCCGAGCAGGTGGTGCCAATGATCGACTTTGGCGGTTAGATCGACTTTAGCGTCACCGATCGTGAAACGGACGCGAACTTCCCCTCGGTTCGCGTCCGTTTTGGTCCTCGGTAGTACTTCGCCACGCGTAGGCCGGATAGCTACGTCTTGGACGGTTTCAACCACCGAGCGATCGTAGAACACATCCTCGCATGTCCTGGATTCATCGATGAGCGAGAGAGCGAGCATCGCGACTTCCCCAAGGACCTTGTCATCGGCAAAAGTCATAAGCGCTGCAGCCCCTCCCCACTCCGTAACAACTATTCCCTTGAGATAGCCGCCTTCAGCTCCCGTTTCCTTAAGCGCAGCCACCTCGTCCGCGCGAATAGACACCGGCTTCGACACATCATCAAACGTCATGCGCACCACCAATCCTTGGCATGCGGATCATGGCCGAAAATTTATCGATCACACACTACGTCGTTCTACCTATACGCGAGTTGTTGGCAGGGCTTTTTACAGAGCGGTCGATGGTTCTGACGTCGACTGCCTCAGATCGCGAGGCTGATCGCCTTCGACAGATAATCCTGCAAGCCGAGGTAGACCGCCTCCATCTCCTCGGCGCTAAGCTTGCGCGTGAAAAACACGAGCGCCGCGAGATCGAAGAACCCGGCGTAGTTCGAGCCTTGGGCGGTGATGCCGCACTTGAACGGACGCGCGCCGCCGAGGGTCTTGGGCGTTGTCTTAGGATTCGACGCCTGCATGGCCGTGTTGAGCCGGCGACGATAGACGATGCGCTCGGCCGGAAGGTAGGACGCCCCATCATCTCGAAGCGAGGGCCGCGCGGCGGGGCCGGAGCCGGCGTCAAGGGTCGTGTGGACCGGCGCGGTGTCGCTGATGACGGTCGCCCGGCCATTGTCCGTCGTCGTCTCGATCAGGGCCAAGGACTGTTCCGTCCCAAAGAGCGAGCCCGATGACGCGCCTCTGCCTGCGGCGACGACGCCGACGATCGAGCGCGCGGTGTTCGCGGCGACGAGGGCGTTCGCGTTGAGGGGCATGACGATGTCGCGCCCAATGCCCGTGCCGTTCGCGTCCACGCCGAAGCGCGCCCGGCTCGATTAAAGCTTTGCGTTCGTCGTGTTCCCGCGCCGGCCATGGCCCGTATCGTCGTAGCCGGGAATCTCGGGGCCCCCGCCGCGCGGCACGTAGGCCGCGAACATGTCGGCACGGAAGGATGGCAGCAGAACGCGGCTGCTCGGGAGGCCGAGGCCACGGAAATCGCGTCCCGGAATGACGCGCTTGAAGGACTTCGCCATAGCTTAGGCTCCGTGGCAATAGTTGTAGGCGATAATGAAGTAAAGCGCGTCAGCAAGCTACGCGCATCCGGTCGCATTGCAGGGCACGGAGTCGTACCACAGCGCTTTCGTCTTTTGGGTGCGCCGGGGAAGATCAAAATCGACGGTCGGTGCGCAGTGTTTGGACAGACGAGGTGCGGAGCCTGGTAAAAGGCCGCATGGCGCGCGTCGCGCAGGCGCGGCGGTAGGCCAGCCGGATGGCGAGGGTCGCTTCCTAGTCTAGAACACCACGCGCTGCGAGACGGTGCGGCCAGCGCTTGCGCCGTCGCCAGCGAAGTCGTCGCCCAGGTTTTGGTTCTTGGAGATCTCGTCGGGCGGCGCGCCCATGCCGAGGATAATGACCTTCGCGCCCGGCGCCGTGGCGTCGACGCAGTCGAGCAAGATGTTCTTATCGGCTTCCGCCGTGACGGCGTTGGAGCCGTAAACGTCGTTCCAGCCAAGCGCGACGATCAGCGGGACGTTGGAGTGGTCCGCCGGCGCGCCGCCGGCAAACGGGGCTCCGTTGTCGTTCAGCGCGCCGTCCGCGCACCAGCTGTTCTTGCGCATGTAGAAGGCGCGAGCGCTGGGAGCGCGGCCGATTGCGGCGCGCCGGCGGGTGGTCTCCTTTGAAACGGACGCTGCGTTTCTCGACAGACAACCGCCGCGCATTGCTGGCCCGGGCCACGCATCTGTCCGCGGTCAGCCTTCGCGTCAGCCGGCCGGACGTTCTCAAGCGACGAACGAGGTGCCGCGGACACAGTGACGCCGCGATGCAGCAATTCACGGACGCGTTCCGTTTATCCGATCCCACAATTATGATAGCTCAGAGGGCGGTCTCCTCGGGGGAGTGCAGCCGTAATCACGGTGTTGTCATAAAGGAGGCGTTGCTCTGATGGATGAATTGCCCGGGTTGGTGGTTCGTGGTTTTTACGGCAACAACAACTGTGGCGACGAAGCTCTGCTCGCTACGATGATTCAGTACTTTTCGCATGATTTTAGAATAATTATATCTGCGAACAATCTAGTTTATGTCAAAGAAAAATTCATAACGCCGAAGATCCCTCCCTACGATAAGCTTAAGGTTATCTGGAGCTTGAACCGAGGGGCGCTAGCTGCGCCCGATGTCGCCGGCCTGCTTCTGGGTGGAGGCGGTCTTGGCCTTGGTTTTGGCTGGGATCAGTATATGTTTGCTTGGCGGTATGGCAAGAAAATCATCCACACCGGCGTGCACATCACTGAGGAGTTCATTTCGGAGAACTCCGCAGACTTCAATAACGTGACGTCGACGTTCCTGCGCGCCGCGAATTTCTTCAGCGTTCGACATCAACGGTCGATCGTCGTTGCGGAGAAGCTGGGCGTGCATCCGAAATACGTGCCGGATTGGGCGTTCGGCCTTAATCAGACGGAGGGGCCCAAGCCCAAGGGCGACTACATCGTCGTCACGATCCGGGCCGACACCAACCGCAACAATCCCCGGACGGCAGTCTTCCTGAAGAGCATCATGGACTACGCCGCGGGCGAGGGTCTCAGCGTGGCGCTCGTTCCCTTCGACGCCAGCGATCAGAACCTCACTCGATCCTTGGACATCAAGGGCGAGATGATGGGCAACCTCTTCAGCAAGCCGACCTACGTCAAATATCTGCTGGGGCAGGCGAAAGCCGTGTTTTCGCTCGGCCGCTATCATCCGCTGGTGTTCGGTATGTCGAACGACGTTCCGACCTTCAGCCTGGACACCGTCCGGCCCGGGCGCTCCGACGACAAGACCTGCCTCCAGCTGGTCGAGGACGGCCTCGAAGATTTCCATTTTCCGACGAACCGGATCGACGAGTTTACGCCCGCGGAGATCGCTCGCCTCGTGCGCGTCTACGGCGACGACGGGCTGGCGAAGCCTTTCCTCGGACACAAGGCTGCGGTCGACCAGGCGGCGGCCGACATTCTTCAGGTGCTGAAATCGTAGCGTCGCGCCGACCGTCCAAGCTCGCCGAAACGAGCCCCTGAGTCGCAGGCCGCCGCTGTGGGAATGCGCTTGCTTTCAGAAATCGCTTTCGAACATCCTTACGCGGCGACAGGAGCCGAACATTGCCGAAACCCATTTCCGCCGCCAAAGTCGATCCGAAGTCGTCGCCCAAGCAGGTGGTGCTTCGCGGGTTCTTCGCAAAAGGCAATATGGGAGACGAGGCGCTCTCGCACTCCATCATCCGCCACATCGGGCCTGACTTTTCGTACAAGTTCGCGCTGAACTCGCCGGCGCTCGACGCCACGACCACCCACTGGCCCTACAAGGGCGCGAAGTGCATCGACTCCCTCAATCGCGGGGAGGTCATGAAGCCGGACGTCTGCGGGTTCTTTCTGGGCGGCGGCGGCCTGGGGCTGGGCTTCGGCTACAACCAGATGATCTGCGCGCGTCGGGCCGGGAAGGCCATCGTGCACTCAGGCGTGCACATCCACGAGGACTTCTTCTCAAAGAAGGACCCGGTGATGGTGGAGGCGAGCCGGGCCATGCTCAAGCTCGCGCACGTCACGACCGTTCGCGACCGTCTCTCGATCGACGTGATGGCGCACTACGACGTGCCGGGCGAGTGGGCGCCAGACTGGGCGTTCGGGCTCGCGGCCGAACCCTGGGCCGCGCCGCTGCCCAGCTCGGACTACATCGTGGTCACGTTCCGCGCCCGGCCGCCGGACGACGTCGAGCTGATCACGCCATGGCTTCAGGGCGCCCGGGATTTCGCGGCCTCGCTCGGATGCGAGATCGTGGTCGTGCCCTTCGATGCGGGCGACGCCAAGCTGGCCACGAAGCTCGGCTTCGGCGACAAGACGATCAAGGATCTCTACTTCGCGCCCGAGAAGGCGAAGCACGTCATCGCCGGGGCGCGCGCGGTCGTGTCCTTCGGCCGGTTCCATCCCGTCGTGTTCGCCATGGCGGAGCACGTGCCCGCGTTCGCGGTCGATTTCTGGTTCGCGCGGGAGACCGGCCATAAGACGACCCTCCTGCTGCGTGAGGACGGCATGGAGGAGGGCATCTATCACCGCGGATTGCTTGATGACTTCACGGCCGACAAGCTCGGCGCGCGGCTGTCGCGGCTGCAGGCGAAGATGAAGAAGAAGCCCTTCGCCAAGTATCCGACGATGTTGGCGGATCTCGGCAAGCGCATTCAGGCGCTCATGCACGCCCACTGATCATGGCCGGTCGTCGCCCGACGCAGGGCGACGACCGGAAGGTCTTGGCGAATGGGGGCCGCCGGGCCGGCCGGACGCGCCGTCCTTACCGCCAGGGCTTCGCGCTGAAGAAGAGCATCGCCCTTTTCTTGTTGATGCCCCGCAGGGCTTCGTGACGGTCGTCGAAATCGGCCTTGCCGAGGCTGCCGACGTGGTCAGGCGAGATCGTGTTGCAGCCGCCGACCAGCGAGGCCGTCAGCAGGCAGGCGCCGACGCTCCACCATGCGGATTCCTGCGGCATGCGCCGCCATGACGGCTCCATGGCGTCGAAATAGCGCCGCATCACCGGGTGCCCCGCCGTGCTGCCGAGGACGGAGTTGGTGACGTAGAGGCCGCCCGCCGTCATCTTCCGATACGACTTCGCGGCGAGGCAGAGCATGCCCCGCATGGGCAGCACCTCGTGGAGGGGATAGCCCGTGTCCACCGGGAACATGTCCATGTCCACGTAGAGCCCGCCGTGCAGCGCCAGGATTTCGGCCCGCACGATGTCGGCCGCGCCGGCATATCTCTTCTGGCCATAGAAGCTTTGGAACGGCGCTCCGTCGTAACAGCTCAGCGTCTTGCAGGCGTCCTCGTCCCAGAGGCGGTAGGTGTAGCCGTACTTCTTGCACCACTCGCCCCATTCGTCCTGGGGCTGCTGCGGGGCGGCCCTTCCGCCGATCCAGATCTGGTGGATCGTGCGCGGGATCTCACGGCCGCCATGGTCGCAGGCCTCCCGCATGAAATCGAAGCCGACATGGGGAAGATGCGTGAAGTGTCTCGGCTCGGGCGAACGGAGCGTCGTCAATCCCGCTTCGACGATGGAGTCGCTGCTCTTCTGGGCCAGGCGGAAGCGCAGCGCATGCTCGCGCGCTGTGTAGCCGGCCCGTGACAGAATGGATTTCTCCGGGCGGACCCGGACGGCGTTCTCCAGCAGATGGGCGGTCGCGTCATGATGCTCGTTCTTCATGGCGGCGGACGCGAGATAGACGACCTCTTCGTAGTCCGTGAGATCGAGCGCCAGGATCTCGGCTATGGTCGCGGCGACCACCTCCTCGGCGTTCGTCGCGGGATTGAGGCGGCTAGCCAGGCGCCTGATCTCGAAAGGCATCACGTGGGTCGACGCCGAACCGGACTCGGAGTCGAGATTTTCAGCCATCGCCATGCGTGAAGATCCTTCAATGTGTTCGAACAGGTGAACGTGAATGTAAGAAAACCGCGGTTACGGACGTTGATCTAAGGGGGATATGGGCCGGGCGGTTGCTTCCCGTGCGCAAGGCGCTTCATCCCAGGCGGATTCGGCCGGACTCTATCGACTATACATGACGGCATTAAACGCCGAACGCCCCACGGCGGGCGTCCGGCGCGGCATGGATTGGACGCCAGGACAGCCACCAGACGGCGCCGTGCGGGTCAAGCGCTTTCCCCTCGTCCGCGCCCCAGCCATCAGTTCTCATCGCCCGGCGGCGGCGGCGCGCTCGGCCTTCACCCGCTCGGATTCGGCGCGCTTCGTCGCGATCGACGCGGCGATGACGCCGATGGTCACGATCGCGATCATGATGGTGCAGACGGCGTTGATCTCCGGCTTCACGCCAAGCCGCACAGAGGAGTAGATCCGCATCGGCAGCGTGGTCGCGCTCGGGCCGGTGGTGAACTGGGAAATCACCAGGTCGTCGATCGAAAGCGTGAAGGCCAGCATCCAGCCCGAGACGATCGCCGGCAGGATGATCGGCAGCGTCACCACAAGGAAGGTCTTGAACGGCGGGCAGCCGAGGTCCATCGCCGCTTCTTCGAGGCTCTTGTCGAAGGTGATCAGCCGCGACTGCACCACCACCGCCACGAAGCACATCGAGAAGGTGACGTGCGCCAGGACCAGCGTGAGGAAGCCGCGGTCGAGGCCGATCGCCACGAACAGCAGCAGCAACGACAGGCCGGTGATCACCTCCGGCATCACGAGCGGCGCGTAGACCATCCCTGAGAACAGGGTCCGGCCGGGAAAGCGCGTCATGCGGGTGAGCGTGACGGCGGCGAGCGTGCCGAGCACGGTCGCGAGCGTCGCCGAGATCAGGCCGAGCCGCACCGTGACCCAGGCGGCCTCGAGCAGTTGCTCGTTGTGGAGCAGCGCCACATACCAGCGCGTCGAGAACCCGCCCCAGACGGTCACCAGCTGGCTGTCGTTGAACGAGTAGATCACCAGCAGAACGATCGGCAGGTAGAGAAACGCGAAGCCCAGAGTGAGCGCGACGACGTTGACGGAAGAGAGCCCCTTTCTCACGTCTTCGCCCCCACTTCGCGGGCCTGCACGTTGTTGTAGATCGCAATCGGCAGCACCAGCACCAGCAGCAGCAGCACGGCGATCGCCGAGGAGACCGGCCAGTCGCGGTTCATGAAGAACTCGTTGTAGAGGGTCTTGCCGATCATCAGCGTCTCGGACCCGCCCAGCAGGTCAGGGATGACGAACTCGCCGACCGCGGGGATGAAGACGAGGAAGCAGCCCGCGACCACGCCCGGCAGCGAGAGCGGCACGGTAATCTGCCAGAACGCCTTCCACGGCGGCGAGCCGAGGTCGGCCGCGGCCTCCAGCAGCGTGTCGTCGAGCTTTTCGAGGCTGGCGTAGAGCGGCAGCACCATGAACGGCAGGTAGGAGTAGACGATGCCGATGAAGACCGCCGTCTCGGTGTTCATGATGTAGAGCGGCTCGGAGATGATCCCGGTCCAGAGCAGGAAGGCGTTCAGCAGGCCCTCAGGGCTCAGGATGCCGATCCAGGCGTAGACTCGGATCAGCAGCGAGGTCCAGAACGGCAGGATGACGGCCATCAGCAGCATCGCGCGCCAGCCCTTGGGGGCGCGCGCCATGGCGTAGGCCATGGGATAGGCGATCAGCAGCGTCAGCAGCGTCGAGATGGTCGCAATGCGCAGGCTCGAGAGATAGGAGGCGACGTAGAGCTCGTCCTCGAACAGGATGCCGTAGTTCTCGGCGTCGAGCCCCGCCCACCAGTCCTTGATCCCCTGCCAGCCCTGCGCAAGGTCGAGCAGCGGCGTGTAGGGCGGCTGCGCGATCACCGTGTCGGAGAACGAGATCTTCAGGACGATGAAGAACGGCGCGAGGAAGAAGACCAGCAGCCAGAGATAGGGAATGGCGATGACGAGGCGCCGCCCCCAGGGGCTGGTTCCGGCGGGCGTGGGCGCGGACGCGTCGGTCATGGCCGGTCCTCAGCTCGTCAGCAGGACGCCCGCGTCCGGCGCGAACCAGACGTGGACCTTGTCGTCCCAGGCGATCGGCTGGGTCTCGCTGCGCATGACGTTGGCGCGGCTGACGCGAACAATCTTTTCGGAGTTTTCGGCTTTCACCAGGAACACGGTCCAGTCGCCGAGATAGGCGATGTCCCAGACCTCGCCCTTGAGCACATTGGTCGCGTCGGCCGGCGGCGGGTCGATCGAGATCCGCACCTTCTCCGGCCGCACCGCGAGCGCCACGCTCGCGCCGGGGGCGGCCTCGCCGGCGGCGCTGAACGTCGCGCCGACCTCGTCGCTCTTCAGCGTGACAAGGCCGCCGGCGCTTGCCGCGACCTCGGCCTCGAACAGGTTGATGTCGCCGATGAAGCCCGCGACGTAGCGGCAGCTTGGCTGCTCGTAGATCTCGCCCGGGGTCGCGACCTGCACCAGCTTGCCGTGGTTCATGACCGCGATCCGGTCCGCGACCGTCATCGCCTCCTCCTGGTCGTGGGTCACGATCAGGAAGGTGAGCCCGAGCTCCATCTGGAGGTCCATGAGCTCGAACTGGGTCTCCTCGCGCAGCTTCTTGTCGAGCGCGCCGAGCGGCTCGTCGAGCAACAGCACCTTCGGGCGTTTGGCGAGCGAGCGCGCGAGCGCCACGCGCTGGCGCTGGCCGCCGGAGAGCTGGTGCGGCTTGCGGCTCGCGAAGGGCTCGAGCTTGACGAGCCGCAGCATCTCTTTCACCCGCGCCTCGATCTCGGCCTTCGGCAGCTTGTCCTGCTTGAGGCCGAAGGCGATGTTCTGCTCCACCGACATGTGCGGGAACAGCGCGTAGGACTGGAACATCATGTTCACCGGCCGCCGGTAGGGCGGCACGCCGACGAGGTCCTGTCCCGCGAGCGTGATGCGGCCCGACGTCGGCTCCTCGAAGCCCGCGAGCATGCGCATCAGCGTGGTCTTGCCGCAGCCGGAGGGGCCGAGCAGGGCGAAGAACTCGCGGGCATGAATGTCGATCGACACGTCGTCGACCGCGGTGAAGTCGCCGAAGCGCTTCACGACGTTCTCGAACCGGATGAGCGGGACCGCGGCGGGGTCGAGCCAGGGCGCGAAGGAGCGCCGGATGGGGCCGAGGGCTTTCTGGGCGGGCTTCAGCGCCATGAGGTCATCCAGCCGCGGGAGAGAGGGGAGATGCTTTGGCCGTCCTCCCGGCCGCCGCGAAGCGGAGAGCCGGGATCGTCCTTGGCAGGACGTTGATCGGGCGGTCCGGCCTTCCAGGTCGCCGGGATGTGGCCGAAGAACGCTTTGTCCCACCGCCACATCCTGACGACGACCCCGGCTCTGCGCTTCGCTTCGGCCGGGATGACGCGATCATTGGGTCAGGCTTACCGCCCGCTCTTCGCCTTGGTCCAGGCGCGGGTGAGGGAGCGCTGGGTCTTCGAGTCCTCGATCGTCGGCACGGTGTAGAGCCGCGCGAACACCTCCGGCGTCGGGTAGATCGCCGGGTTGGTCTTGACCGCTTCGTCCAGGAATTCCTGCGACTTGAGGTTGCCGTTGGCGTAGGACACGAAGTTCGAGGCCTTGGCCGCCACTTCCGGCTTCAGGATGTAGTTGAGGAAGGCGTGGGCCTCTTCCACGTGCGGCGCGTCCGCGGGGATCGCCATCTGGTCGAACCAGAGCTGGGCGCCCTCCTTCGGGAGCGAGTACTCGACATTGACGTTCTTCTTCGCCTCTTCCGCGCGGCTCTTGGCTTGGAAGATGTCGCCGGAATAACCGACCGCCACGCAGATGTTCCCGTTGGCCAGGGAGTTGATGTACTCCGAGGAGTGGAACTTGGTGATGTAGGGCTTCAGCTTGGAGAGATGCTCGGCCGCCTTCTCCACGTTCTTCACGTCCGACCAGTCCGGCGGCAGGCCGAGATAGGTCATGACCGACGGAAGCAG
This sequence comes from Methylopila sp. 73B, assembly GCF_000526315.1. NCBI lineage: Bacteria > Pseudomonadati > Pseudomonadota > Alphaproteobacteria > Hyphomicrobiales > Methylopilaceae > Methylopila > Methylopila sp. 73B. The sequence continues at coordinate 3,922,452 of NZ_JAFV01000001.1, forward strand.
GTCCTCGGGGCTGTCGAGGAACATGACGCCGCAGCCCTTGAGCTTCTTCAGGTTCTCAGGGTCGTAGACCAGCTTCCAGCTGTCGGTCGGCGCGTTGGGAAACGCCTTCTTGACCTTGTCGACGTTGTAGCCGATGCCGGTCGTTCCCCACATGTAGTTGATGGAATAGGCGTTGTCGGGGTCGTACTTGGCGATGCGCTGGTAGATCTCGGGCCAGGCGTTCGAGATGTTCGGAACCTTCGACTTGTCGAGCTTCTGGAACACGCCGGCCTTGATCTGGCGCGACAGGAAGGTCGCGGTCGGCACCACAACGTCGTAGCCGGTCTTGCCGGCGAGAAGCTTGGTTTCGAGGATTTCGTTGGAGTCGAAGACGTCGTAGACGACCTTGATGCCGGTCTCCGCCTCAAAGTCCTTCAGGATCTGCTCGTCGATGTAGTCCGACCAGTTGTAGATCCGCACTTCCTTCGCCTGCGCCAGCGCCTGCCCGGTCAACGCCAGAGCGAAGCCGCACGCCGCGATAAGCGATCGCGCCAAACGTTTCGACGTCATTCGTCGCTTCTCCAAATCCCCGGATGGACCGCCCCGCGACGGCCGCCGACGGCAACGCTAGCCTTGCCGCGTGACGCGCACAACACATTCTCTGCCCGCTCGCGCGCCATGCCTCGAATCGATGCGGCGCCGCAGCGATTGATTTGGTCCGCCGCCTCAGGCAGGCTTGAGGCGCGTCGGAGGATCCGGCGTCGGGCGGGTCCTAACCGCCTCGCGAGCGCTCCTCGACCTCCTGCGATCGACCCGATCCGGAGCGCGCCGCAAGCAGCGACAGGCTCTTCCGGGCCTTGCGCGCCGTCGCCTTGTCCGCCGGCTCGGGTCGAGCCGTGAGACGGCCTCTTCCGTTCGCCGAACGGGACGGGGGCCGTGCGGCGCCATCTCGAAGGTGCTTGATGAGCAAGAAAAAGCGCAGCGGCCTCAAGGAGGCGATCGCCGACCGAAGGGGCGCGGCGTCGGCCGAGGACGCGCGCCAGTGGGTGCTCGACCGGGGCATCGAGGAGCTCGAATGCGTCGTGCCGGACCAGGCCGGCGTCGCGCGCGGCAAGATCATGCCGGCGGCGAAGTTCTTCGCCTCGCCCACCATGAACATGCCGTCCTCGATCTTCCATCAGACGATTTCGGGCGGCTACGCGGCCGACGACGAGCCCGGCGGCGGCGACCCGGCGGACAGCGACCTCGTGCTGGAGCCGGACTTCTCCACGCTCGCCGTGGTGCCCTGGGCCTCCGACCCGACGGCGCAGATCATCCACGACGCCTTCCACCGGGACGGCCGCCCGGTCGAGGTTTCGCCGCGCCAGCTGCTGAAGCGCGTGGTCGACCTCTACGCCAACAAGGGCTGGACCCCGGTGATCGCGCCGGAGATCGAATTCTACCTCGTCAAGCCGAACACCGACCCCGACTACCCCCTTGAGCCGCCGATCGGCCGCTCGGGCCGCCCCGAGACCGGGCGGCAGTCCTACTCGATCTCGGCGGTGAACGAGTTCGACGAGCTGTTCGAGGACATCTACGACTTCTCGGAGGCCCAGGGGCTCGAGATCGACACGCTCATCCACGAGGAGGGCGCGGCGCAGATGGAGATCAACCTGCGGCACGGGCACCCGCTCGCGCTCGCCGACCAGGTCTTCATGTTCAAGCGCACGATCCGCGAGGCCGCGCTCAAGCACAACATCTACGCCACCTTCATGGCGAAGCCGATCGCGAACGAGCCCGGTTCGGCCATGCACATCCACCAGTCGGTGTTGGACGCGGCGGGCGACAACCTGTTCTCCGACAAGCAGGGCAAGCCCTCGTCCGAGTTCTTCTCCTTCCTCGGCGGCACGCAGAAGTACCTGCCCACCGTGATGTGCGTGATGGCGCCGTACGTAAACTCGTATCGCCGGCTGACGCGCCAATCCTCGGCGCCCATCAACGTGCAGTGGGGCTACGACAACCGCACCACCGGCATCCGCGTGCCGCCCTCGGGCCCCTCGGCCCGGCGCGTCGAGAACCGGGTGCCGTCGTCCGACGCCAACCCCTATCTCGCCATCGCCGCCTCGCTCGCCTGCGGCTATCTCGGGATGATGGAGGGACTCACCCCGTCCGAGCCGATCGACGGCTCGGCGCACGGCCTCGACTACGACCTGCCGCGCGGCCTACTGGAGGCGGTCGCCACCTTCGAGAACTGCGAGGCGCTGCACAATGTGTTCGGCAAGACCTTCACCGCCACCTATGCGGCGATCAAGCGCGCCGAGTTCGAGACCTTCATGCGCGTCATCAGCCCGTGGGAGCGGGAGTACCTGCTGCTGAACGTGTGAGGACCGAGACGTCATCCCGGCCGAAGCGTAGCGGAGAGCCGGGATCGTCGTCCGAAGGAGGCGCATTAAACGTCCGATGGAGAAGCGCTTCTTCGTCTACATCATGGCGACGCGTAAGGACGGGCCGATCTACGTCGGCGTCACGAGCGATCTGCCAAAGCGCGCCGCGGAGCACCGCTCGCACAGCGTCAAGGGCTTTACGGACCGCTACAACACTGAGCGGTTGGTGTGGTTCGAGCCGCACGACAACGCCGAGGCGGCCATCGTTCGGGAGAAGCTCATCAAGCGGTGGCTGCGCTCCTGGAAGGTCGAACTGATCGAGAAGGACAATCCCGAGTGGCGCGATCTGTATCTCGACATCGCCTCGTTTTGAGGACGATCCCGGCTCTTCGCTGCGCTTCGGCCGGGATGACGCGATCTTGAGGGACGCCTTCCCTAACCCCGCCTCCTACTACGCCGCCGCCAACCCCGCGCCACGGCCCCGCGCGCCTCTGCAGGGCGAAAACCGGGCGGACGTCGCGATCGTCGGAGCCGGCTTCACGGGGCTGTCCGCCGCGCTGCATCTGGCTGAGCGCGGCGCGCGGGTCGTCGTGCTCGAGCAGGCGCGGGTCGGCTGGGGCGCCTCGGGGCGCAACGGCGGCCAGGTCCACACCGGCCAGCGCCACGAGCAGGACGAGCTCGAACGGGTCGTCGGCCGCGACGACGCCCGCAAGCTGTGGGACATGGCGGCGGACGCGAAGGCGCTTCTCAGAGAGCTGATCGACCGCCACGCGATCGACTGCTCCTACGAGCAGGGTCTGATCCACGCCGATCATAAGCCGGCTTACGTCCGTGAGACCCATGCCTACGCCGAGACGCTCGCGCGCGACTACGACTACCCCCATGTCGAGCCGCTCGACCGTGACCAACTTCGGGCGTTGGTGAAAAGCGACGACTACCACGGCGGCTCGATCGACCACGGCGGCGGCCATCTCGACCCGTTGGCGCTGACGTTCGGCCTCGCCCGCGCGGCGGAAGCGGCGGGCGCGACGCTGCACGAAGGCTCCCGCGTTCTCAGGTTGAAGCCGAACGGCCGCGTGGTGCTCGAGACCGCGGAGGGCTCGGTCATCGCCGACCACGCGCTGATCTGCACCGACGGGCTGCTGGACGGCCTGCAGCCGGCGGTCGAATCCCACGTCATGCCGATCGCCAACCACATCGCGACGACGGAGCCGCTGGGCGACCGCCTGCAGGAGGCGCTGACCAGCCGCGCCGCCGTTTCCGACAGCCGCTTCGTCGTCTATTACTTCCGCCCGACGCCGGACGGCCGGTTGCTGTTCGGGGGTGGCGAGACCTATTCGACCACGCTTCCGCACGACGTCGCGCCGATCGTCCGCAGTCACCTCGAGAAGGTGTTTCCGCAGCTGATGGGCGTGCGGCTCGACCATGCCTGGGGCGGCGTGCTGGGGGTGACGCCGACGCGACATCCCTTCGTGCGCCGGGTCGCGCCGAACGTGCTCGTGGCCGCGGGCTATTCGGGTCAGGGGGTGCTGCTCGGCCCGATGTTCGGCAGAATCTTGGCCGACGCCGTCGCCGGCCAGCTCGGGGGCTTCGACCTCCTGGGCCGGCTCCCCGTTCCGGCGTTTCCGGGCGGAACCTGGCTTCGGAAGCCTATTCTGGTGGCCGCCATGAGCTACTTTGCGCTCCGTGACCGACTCTGAGGGCTCAAAGGAGCAGGGACGCTCCGTCGCGCTCCTCGCCGCCGCGGTGTTCCTCACCGTCGCGTTGGTGTTCGGCGGGATCGCGGGCTACTGGCTCGCGTTCCATGACGGACCTTATGACATGATCGCCGTGATGGCCGGGGCGTCCTGGGCCTGCGTGTCCGTGGTCGTAGCGCTTTGTCTCGCGGCGCGGGCCGGACCGATCCTTGGGGTCTCGCGGCGCGGCCGCGTGAGCTCGGCTGGGGCGGTCGTCGATCCCGACGCCCTGCGCGCCGAAGCTTGGGCGGTCGAAGGCGTCGAATGGCGGGGCGAGGCGAGCGTCCCGTTCGACGCGCCCGGACCCACGCTTTTCATGTTGCTGTCGGGGATCGCGCTCGGCTGCGCCGGGCTCGCCCTGTGGTGGTTCGGCCGGATCACGCTCGGAGGCGTCGCCGTCACGTTCGGGATCGGCGGCTTTCTCGTCTACTGGGCCTGGATCGCTCGGTCCACCGGACGCGCGAAGGCGACGACGCCGCCCGCGTAAGCGGCCGTCAATGCGCCGGCGCGGCCGCTGCGTTCGGGTTTGGTCTCCGGACGAGCGGGACCAGCACGACAAGCGCCGCGAACAGGATCGCGAGCGCCCAGAACAGATCGGCGAAGGCCAGCACCAGACCCTGCTGCCGCACCATGTTCGCCATCTGCTTCACCGCCGCGAGCTCGGCGTCGGAGCCAAGGCGGGCCGTGAACGCGTTGGTCATGGCCGAGAGCTGCTCCTCGGCGACGGCGCGGCCCCAGGTCACGTTCTCCCGCAGACGCAGCATGTGCAGGTCCTGCCGTTCGTTCAGGAAGGTGTTGATGAAGGCGAGCCCGAACGCGCCCCCAAGGTTGCGCATCAGGTTGAACAGCCCGCTCGCGTTCTTGAGCTTCGTCGGCGGCAGCGTGGCCAGCGACACCACGTTGATCGGCACCATGCACATCATCAGCGAGACGCCGCGCAGCGCCTGGGGAACGAACAGGTCCCAGAAGGCCCAGTCCTTGGTGATGTAGGTGAGGTCGAGGCAGGAGACGCCGAAGCCGAGGAATCCCGCGCCGATCAGCCAGCGCGGGTCGACCTTGCGCGAGAGCGCGCCGACGACGGGCGCCGTCATGAACATGAACATGCCCGTGACGAACACCGTCTCCCCGATCTGCAGCGAGTCGTAGCCGCGCACGCGGCCGAGGAAGACGGGATAGAGATAGGTCATGCCGTAAAGGCCGACGCCCATGGCGAAGGTGAGCAGGGAGCCGACGGCGAAGTTGCGGTCGGCGTAGGCGCGGAGGTCGACCAGCGGGTCCTTCGCCGCGAAGCAGCGCCAGAAGAACGCGATCCCGCCCACGATGGAGACCGCGGTCAGGACCCGGATCGTCTCATCCTGAAACCAGTCGTCGCGGGCGCCTTCCTCCAGCACGTATTCGAGGCTGCCCAGGAAGGCGGCGAGCGCCGCCAGCGCGACATAGTCGAAGGTCTTGAGCAGGCCGAGGTCGGGCTCGTCGAAGTCGACCATCGTCCAGGCGATGAGGGTCGCCGCGGCGCCCGGCACGACGTTGATCAGGAACAGCCAGTGCCAGGAGAACAGCTCGGTGAGGTAGCCGCCGATGGTCGGCCCGACGGTGGGCGCGAGCGTCACGGTGAGCCCGACCAGCGCCATGATCGCCGGCTGATGGCGCTTCGGGAAGATGGTGTAGGCGGCGGCGAAGGCGGTCGGGATCATGCCGCCGCCGATGAACCCCTGGATCGCGCGGTAGACGATCATCTCCGGCAGGGTCGTCGCCGTGGCGCAAAGAACGCTCGCGAGCGTGAAGCCGGCGGCGGAAATCGAGAACAGCACCCGCGTCGAGAGCGCCCGCCCAAGATACCCCGAGAGCGGGATCATGATGACTTCGGCGATCAGGTAGCTCGTCTGCACCCAGGAGATTTCATCCGGGCTCGCCGACAGCCCCGCCTGGATCTCGGCCAGCGACGACGAGACGATCTGGATGTCCAGGATCGCCATGAACATGCCGAAGACGAGGGCGAGGAAGGCGATCAGCCGGCGCGGGGTGACGACCGGTTCGGCCGGGGCGCCCCCGGAGGGGGGGCCCGCGCCGGGGGCTCCATGAGCGCGGCCTGCGGACGCGTGGGGGACGCGGGTCTCGCCTGCAGGCCTTCCGCCGCCTGGGGGAAGGACGTCGTCGCTCATGACTCAGAGCTCCCCGGCGCGGGGTCTCGTCAGCGCGTCCCTGCGGACGCGCTGGATGGGGTGGCGGGCGTGGTGCGGATGTCGACGGTGGCGACGACGGACAGGCCCGGCCGCAGCCGGCCCTTCGCCACGTCCTCGGCCGAAACGCGGACGCGCACGGGCACGCGCTGCACGATCTTGGTGAAGTTGCCGGTGGCGTTCTCCGGCGGCAGCAGGCTGAACACGGCGCCGGCGGCCGGCGCCAGGCTGTCGACCACGCCGGTCGCGTCGTGCTCGGGATAGGCGTCGACCGCAAGCCGGACCGTCTGGCCGGGCGCGAGGTCCACGAGCTGGGTTTCCTTGAAGTTCGCGTCGACATAGACGCGGTCGAGCGGCACCACCGCCAGCAGGCGTTTGCCCGGCGTCACGTAGTCGCCGACCTGGACGCCCTTGTTGCCGACGACGCCGTCGAACGGCGCGCGGATCACGGTCGCGTCGTAGTCGCGCTGCCGCTGCTCGCGGTTAACCTCGAGTTCACCAAGCGTTCGCCTCGCCTCCGCCTTCTGCGCCACGAGAACGTCGCGGTTCGCCTTGGCCGCGGTCACGCCCGCTTCCGCGGAGGCGTAGGCCGCGACCGCCTGGTCGCGGGCGGCGCGCGCCTGGTCGAGGGTCTGCCGGCTGCCGTAGCTGGAGTTCACCAGCGCCTGGGCGCGGCCGAAGTCCGCGACCGTGCGATCGCGCGCCGCGGCGGCGCTGTCGACCTGCGCCTGGGCCTGGTCGATCTGGGCGGCGGAGGCCGCGATCTGGCTGTCGAACCGCAGGATCGAGGCCTGCTGGGTGGCGATCTTGGCGTCCGCCGCGTCGAGCGACAGCTTGTAGTCGCCCGGATCGAGCGTCACGAGCGGATCGCCGGCCTTAACCCGCGCGTTGTCCTCGACGGCGACGGTCGCGACGTAGCCGGAGATCTTGGGCGCCATCACGGCCATGTCGGCGCCCACATAGGCGTCGTCGGTCTCGACCATGAAACGGCCGGTCGTCCACCAGTCGTAGCCGTACCAAAGTCCCGCAACCAGCGCGACGGCGGCGACCGCACCGAGGATCAGAGCCTTGCGCGAGCGCTTCGGAGAACCGGACGCGGCGGGCGTCTGGGCGGAGGCCTGCGCCGGCTTCGTCGGCGCTTCCGCCCGCGGCTGCTCGGTCGTGGGCGCGCCGCCGTCGGGGCGTGCGACCTCGTGCTCCGCATCGGCGACCAGTCGGGGGCGCGAGGGCGTGGCGGAGCGTGAGACGTCAGGTCGAGAAGTCGCCATCAGGTCGTGCTTCCGGCGCGGATCAAGGCCCCCGGGGGAGCGACAAGCGTGCCTGAACGGCTCAAGATCAGCGGGGGAGGGGCGGAGCCAGATGACCGAACCGTTCAGTCAACTATTAGCTAGCGCACTTCATTCGCCATGGCAAGATTGACCGAACCGTTCGGTCATTGCGGTCCTGATGTCGAGGGACGATGCATTTGGAGATCGCCGAGGACTGGTCGCCCGGCGGGAGGGCTGATCCATACGGAGACGGCCGAGGCGCGCGTCGCTGAGGGGCGGGGCCGCCTTGGCACGCCTCTGGCGACCTCGGGAGACCGCGGCTCCCATCCGTAGGTCGACCAGAACGTATCGCGCTTGGGTGGAGCGGCGGCGGCCTCAGGCGTCCCGCCTTGGGGGCAGGTGCGAGACGTCGTCCGCAACCGAACGCCACATCTCCACGGAGCGAACCACGCGGGACATGAGTCCCCGCGAAATGCCGGGCCGGTCGGGGGGCAACGGGTGCGAAGAGGTTCGCCCCGTCGCCGGCGAGGCAGATGGGCGGACATCCGCAATGGCCTTGTCCGCGCCGCCGGCGTTGCAAAACCGAGTCTAGATCGTGTTTTCGCTGCGTCCTGCGCCTTGCGGATCGCATCGAAAGCGCCGCAGCTAACGGCGCCAAGCCCACAACTAGACGGACGGAACAAAAGGACTAAATTGACCGAACGGTTCGGTCAATTTAGTCCTGCGATACGGGCGCCTCCCCAAGGCAAGGCTCGAGGGATCCGGGATGGTCCTGGACCGGGCCGCGGGGCGGGTCGGGGCGCGTCGAAGATATCCGTCGGAGGCATGGGCCGGCTGACAAATTGAGCCGACGCGGGCCGGGGCGCTCGACGCGTTGCGCGCCCCGGATTTGGATGTAGAGACAAGACGGCGCGCGGCGCCTGGAGGATTGAGAAACGCCGTGACGGACGCCGCTCTGGTTCCCGACCATCTTGACAGCGCCAAGCGCCGGCAGATCCTCGACGGCGCGCGCAGCGTGTTCTTGGCGCAGGGCTTCGACGCGGCCTCCATGGGCGAGATCGCGAAGGCCGCCGGCGTGTCGAAAGGCACGCTCTACGTCTATTTCGACAGCAAGGAGGAGCTGTTCGCCGCGCTGGTGAAGGCGCAATGCGCGCTCACCGCCGAGCGGCTGTTCGAGCTCGACGCCGACAATCACGACGTGCGCGAGGTCCTGCGCCGGCTGGGCCTGAGCTTCATCGAGGCGATGTTGGAGCCCTCCCACGTCTCCACCGTGCGCATGGTGATTGGCGCGGCGGATCGGAAGCCGGACATCGGGCAGCTTTTCCTGGGCGCCGGCCCGCGGCGCGGCGCGGCGCGGCTGGCGGCCTGGCTCGAGGCCAAGAACGCGCAGGGCGATCTGACGGTCGCGGACACCGAACTCGCCGCCTGGCAGTTTCTCACGATGTGCCACAGCTCGGTGATGATGCCGGTGCTGATCGGCGGAGAGGCGCCCCCGCCGCCCGAGCGGGCGGCCTATGTCATCGGCCAGGCGGTCGTGGTCTTCCTCGCCGCCTACGGGCCGAAACGCGACGCGTGAGCGCACGCGCCCGGACGGGTCGCGTCGCGGGCCGTTTCGTGCTAGGGCTCCCGCCTCTTCAGGACATCCAGCCGTCGCCGACAGCCGCACCATGACCGCGCTCGACCTCACCCGTGGCAATCCCAACGCAGCGCCCGTCGGCGCCGCCCCCCCGCCGGCCGTGGCGCCGGCGGCCGAGAAGCCTTCGCTCCTGGGCCTCACGCGCGCCCGGCTGATGACGGCGCTGGCCGAGGCCGGCGTCCCCGAGCGGCAGCTCAAGATGCGCGCGACGCAGCTCAACCACTGGCTCCACAACCGCGGCGCCGCCGATTTTTCGGCGATGACCAACGTGTCCAAGGATCTCCGCGCGGTCCTCGCCGAGGCCTACACGCTCGGTCGCCCCGAGATCGTCACCGAACAGATCTCGGTCGACGGCACCCGCAAGTGGCTGCTTCGGATGCCCTCGACCGGCCGGCATGACCGCGGCGCCGAGATCGAGACGGTCTACATCCCCGAGGAGGGGCGCGGAACGCTCTGCGTCTCGAGCCAGGTCGGCTGCACGCTGACCTGCTCGTTCTGCCACACCGGCACCCAGACCATGGTGCGCAACCTGACCGCAGCCGAGATCGTCGCGCAGGTCGTGGTCGCGCGCGACCGCCTGGGCGACTGGTCGGGCGCGGCTCCCGAGGGCGCGGTCGTCCCGGAAGACGGCGGGCGCTTCGTCACCAACATCGTTTTCATGGGCATGGGCGAGCCGCTCTACAATCTCGACGGCGTGCGCGACGCGATCGAGGTGATCTCGGACGGGGAGGGGCTGGGCCTCGGCCGCCGCCGCATCACGGTGTCGACGTCGGGCGTCGTTCCGGAGATGCGCCGGCTCGGCGAAGAGACCGGCTCCCAGCTCGCGATCTCGCTGCACGCGGTGCGCGACGACCTGCGCGACGTGCTGGTGCCGATCAACAAAAAGTACCCGATCGCCCAGCTGATGGAGGCCTGCCGCACCTATCCCGGCGCCTCCAACGCGCGCCGCATCACCTTCGAATATGTGATGCTGAAGGGGATCAACGACAGCCCGGCCGAGGCGCGCGAGCTGGTGCGCCTGCTCAAGGGCGTGCCGGCGAAGATCAACCTGATCCCGTTCAACCCATGGCCCGGCAGTCCCTACGAGTGCTCGGATTGGGAGACGATCGAGCGGTTCTCCGAGATCGTGTTCCGCGCGGGCTACGCCAGCCCCGTGCGGACGCCGCGCGGGCGCGACATCTCGGCGGCCTGCGGCCAACTGAAGTCCGACACCAAGCGGCTGCGGGCCAAGGAGCGTTTGGCGCTCGAGGCTGCGGAGTGAGACTTTCCGACGCCTCGGGGCGTTGAGGGCGATGCTCGCCCAAATCGCCCTGCGTCTGTTGCTCGCGCCCGTCGGCTTCGTCTGCGGCCTCCTCGCAGGGTTCGCGACGCTCGCCGCCATCTCCGCGAGCGCCCTCGGCGACGTCGCCCTGTTTCCGGACGAGGTGGCTCTGCTCGGGATGGACTTCGCCGTCGGCGCCTGGACGATGGCGTTTTTGTTCGCCCCGCTCGTCGGCGCGCCGGCGATGGTCGCGGTCGTCATCGGAGAGATGTTCGCGATCCGCACCTGGACCTATTACGCGGTGGTCGGCGCTCTCACAGCCGCTCTTCCCTGGGCGCTGCTGCCGTCCGGGGTGGACGGGCCGCTGTTTCAGCCCGTGGAGGTGCTGGCCTGCGGCTTCGTCGGCGGTCTGGTCCACTGGCTCGTCGCCGGTCGTTCCGCGGGCGTGATCGAGCCTGAGCCGGCGCCGCCCACTCAGACCCCCCACTGACGGTCGGCCAAGCGCTCCCCTCGAGCGAACGCAGCGGCGGATCGCGCCTTGCGAAGGGACGGCGATCGCTTGGCGTCAGCGCCGTGCCGCCCGCGTTCGTCTTAGAGCGGTTTCGGGTCTCGTTGGCGCAGCGAACCCCGCCGTCGTTCCGGGCGAAGTCCCGGAATCATAAGCCCGCCGGTGGGAGACCAATCTCAACCCGCGGGCTTATGGGCCCCGGGACAAGCCCGGGGCGACGGCGGAGCGTAAAACACCGGCACGTTCACCTGGCCTGAAACCGCTCCAGCTCTCTGCGACCCGATCGTTCAAGAGGCCGACCCGGCGCCCCGTCCCGCAACGGGCCACGAACGAAAACGGCGCGTCCCTAGGAGGACGCGCCGTTTCAGATGCTGACGTCAGCGGACGCCAAGGCCCGCCTGCGGATCACTCGGCGGCGGCGACCGCCGTCTTGGCCTTGCCGCCCTTGACCGAGCCCTTGGGGCTGCGGTCGGTCTTCTCGGCGATGCGCGCCGACTTGCCGCGACGATCGCGCAGATAATAGAGCTTGGCGCGGCGGACCTTGCCGCGACGGACCAGCTTCACGCTGTCGATCAGCGGCGAGAACAGCGGGAACACGCGCTCCACGCCCTCGCCGTACGATATCTTGCGCACAGTGAAGTTCTGGTTGAGGCCGCCGCCCGAACGCGCGATCACCACGCCTTCGTAGGCCTGCACGCGCACGCGCTCGCCTTCCTTGACCTTCACATTGACGATGACCGTGTCGCCCGGCGCGAAATCAGGGATTTCGCGCTTGGCCGAAACGGCCTCCATCTGCTCCTTGTCGAGCTGTTCAATAATGTTCATGGCGTCGTCTCCGCGTCTCTCGCATCGCGAGGCGCACGAGAAGTTTCAGGGAATCTCGTGAGTGGCCGGTCTACTACTCGACTTTATCGGGCTTGTCGACGCCCCCTGTCGTGCGTGCGACATATTTCGCCCAGAGGTCGGGTCGGCGCGCCCTGGTGTCGGCTTGCGCCCGCAGCTTTCGCCAGCGCGCGATCGCCTTATGATCGCCTGAGAGCAGGGCGTCCGGTATCGCTTTTCCCTCGAACGCGCGCGGCCGGGTGTAGTGCGGGTGCTCCAGCAGATCGCCCTCGAAGCTCTCGTCGTCGCCGGAGGCCGCGTCGCCCATCACGCCGGGGAGCAGGCGCACGCAGGCGTCGAGCAGCAGCAGCGCCGCCGCCTCGCCGCCCGACAGCACCACGTCGCCCACCGCGATCTCCTCCAGCGCCCGGCCTTCGATCACGCGCTGGTCGACGCCTTCGAAGCGCCCGCAGAGCAGGACCGCCCCGGGTCCCGCCGCGAGTTGGCGGACGCGGGCCTGGGTGAGCGGCGCGCCGCGGGGCGTGAGCAGGATGCGCGGGCGTTCGTCCGCGGGCAGCGCGTCGAGCGCCTCGCCGACGACGTCGGCCCGCAGAACCATCCCTGGGCCGCCCCCGGCCGGCGTAGCGTCGACCGAGCGATGCCGGTCGTGAGCGTGGTCGCGGATGTCGCGAGCGTCGAGCGACCAGGCGCCGCCCAGCGCGCGGCCGGCGAGCGCATGGCCAAGATGCCCCGGGAACATGGCGGGGTAGAGGGTGAGGACGGTCGCGCGCCACATCGGCTCGGCGGACGCTCCATGGCGACACGGGAAACGGCTTGAACGCCTCCTATCGCGCGCCCGGCGTCCGGCGTCCACCGCGCCGCGCGCCGCGTGGCGCGAAGCCGCCATTCACCCCTTGTCCGGCGCGATGAACGGGGCTTACTCTCAAGGGGTGAGCACCGTCGCGATCGAGATCCGACCTGCGCGTGCGGCCGACGCCCCGGCCATCGCGAACGTGCACGACCAGGCATGGCGCAACGCCTACCGCGGCCTGATTCCCGGCCGGGAGCTCGAGCGGATGATCGAGCGGCGCGGCCCCGCCTGGTGGACCTCGGCCCTCAAGCGCGGCACCCGCGTCAGCCTCCTCATGTTCGGCGGCGAGGCGGTGGGCTACGCCAGCTCCGGCCGCAACCGCGCCTCCATGCTCGCGGTCGGCGGCGAGATCTATGAGCTCTACATGAAGCCGGAGTACCAGGGCGTGGGCCTCGGTCGCCGGCTGTTCGCGGCCGCCCGCGGCGATCTGGCGGCCCGTGGGCTCTCCGGCGCCGCGACGTGGTCGCTCGCGGCCAACGATCCGGCCTGCGCCTTCTACGCGCGGCTCGGCGGCAAGCTCTCCGCCCGCGGCGTCGAGACCTTCGGCGACGTCACGCTCGAGAAGTTCGCCTTCGTCTGGCGCTAGCGCTAGGTCGTCGACAGCCTCGCTTTCCGAAACGGGCCCCGCCCTGCGCGCTTGCGCCGCGGCGGGCCGCTCCGCTATTCAAGCGCGACCCTCGCCCGCGACACCCAAGGACGACACGCCGCCATGCGCATCGACGCCATCTCGATCGGGAACAACCCGCCCTTCGACGTCAACGTGATCATCGAGGTGCCGATCGGCGGCGAGCCGATCAAGTACGAGCTCGACAAGGAGTCGGGCACGCTGGTGGTGGACCGCTTCCTCTACACCTCGATGCGCTACCCCGGAAACTACGGCTTCATCCCCCACACGCTGTCCGACGACGGCGATCCGATCGACGTGCTGGTGGCGAACACCCGCGCCATCGTGCCGGGCGCCGTGATCAGCTGCCGCCCGGTCGGCGTCTTCAAGATGGAGGACGAGAAGGGGCTCGACGAGAAGATCATCGCCGTGCCGACGCCGAAGCTCACCCGGCGCTACGAGAAGGTCGAGAACTACACCGACCTGCCGGAGATCACGCTCGATCAGATCAGCCACTTCTTCGAGCACTACAAGGATCTCGAAGGCGACAAGTGGGTGAAGGCGCTGGGCTGGGGCGGCGCTGAAGAGGCCCGCCAGATGATCCTCGACGCCATCGAGCGCGCCAAGGCCGCGAAGTAACGGCGGGACCTCTCCGGCGGCCGCGCCCGTCAGGGCGCGCCCGCCGCGGCCCGGAGCCGCGCCTCGAGCGCGGCCGGGTCGCCGTCGATCGCGAAGGTCTTGATCCGGCTCGTCGCGCCGGAGGTCTGCGTCACCGCCGAGCGCGGGACGCCCGCGGCCTTCGCCAGCAGCGCGCGCAACGCCGCGTTGGCCTCGCCGTCCTGCGGGGCGGCGCGTACCCGAACGGCGAGCACCGCCGTCCCGTCGGACAGACGCTCCACCCCGTCGATCCCGTCGCGTCCGCCGCGCGGCGTGAGCCGCGCGCGCACGTAAAGCGCGCCCGCGCCGGCGCGGAACGGCGTCGCGCTCAGTAGACGCTCGGGTAGAGGTAGAGAACGATCACCCGCTGGATGAAGAAGATGATCAGCAGCAGGATGATCGGCGAGATGTCGATGCCGCCCATGCTGGGCAGCATGTTGCGGATCGGCCTGAGCGCCGGCTCCGTGATCCGGATCAGGAAGTCCCAGATCGCGGCGATGACCGAATTCCGGGTGTTCACGACGTTGAACGCCACGAGCCAGGACAGGATCGCCATGGCGATCAGCAGCCAGGTGTAGAGCTGCAAAGCGAGCAGAACGACGTCGAGAAGGGCGCGCATCCGGCGGTCGATCCTTGAGGCGGGGAGGGCGGTCGAGTGATAGCGTCGACAGGCCGACCCGACAAGCCGCTGTGCCGCGAGCCGTCGGAGAGCTTTGCCCCGCGGTCCCGCCTGCGGCGGCCGGGACGCGTCGCTTGACAGAGTCCGGGACGGCCTCGTATATGGCGCGCCTTCGGGATGCGGGGCCGTAGCTCAGATGGGAGAGCGCTGCAATCGCACTGCAGAGGTCAGGGGTTCGATTCCCCTCGGCTCCACCACCTCCCGAACTGAAGCCTGATTTTCCAAAGCCTTAGTCCTCATTTTGGCTACCCTCCTCGGGGTGGTTAGCCAGATTTGTTCCCGTTTCGCGCTTCGGCAGACGCTTCATGGCCTGCCCCGCGAGCATCTTTTGCTCCGCCGCGCGCGTGTAACGAGAGACCTCTGATTCCGTCCGGTGGCCGGTCACGGCTTTGATCTGCTGATTGGTCGATCCGCCCTCGGCGAGCCGCCGCGCGATCGCTTTCCGGAGGCCATGGGCGGAGCACTGCGGCAATCCGGCCTCGTCGCAGCGGTCCCGAAACCAGTTGCCGAAGCCGGCGTTGCTGAAGGGCTTGCCGTACTCAGTGACGAGGAACGTCAGGTTTTCGCGAGGGGTGCCGGCGATCACGCGCTCCAGCTCGGCGTGGAGCGGGATGTCGAGCGATTCTCCGGTCTTCTGCTGCCGGACCTTGATCCCGCCACGGCTCACGTGCTGCCAGCCCATCCGGACGACGTCGGAGCGCCTCTGGCCGGTGT
This sequence comes from Methylopila sp. 73B, assembly GCF_000526315.1. Classification (NCBI taxonomy): domain Bacteria; kingdom Pseudomonadati; phylum Pseudomonadota; class Alphaproteobacteria; order Hyphomicrobiales; family Methylopilaceae; genus Methylopila; species Methylopila sp. 73B. Next base: position 3,937,730 of record NZ_JAFV01000001.1, read on the forward strand.
AGAGCATCAGCGCCATGGCCAGCCGCGCCTTGGAGCCGATGGGGTGGCGCGCCTCGAACTGGGCGATCTCCTCCTCCGACCAGGTGTGCAGGCCATCGTTCTTGATGCGGAAGCCGCGGATGCCGATCGCCGGGTTGTCGCGGCGCATGCGCTCGTCGACCGCGAAGGTGAGCAACGTCTTGAGGAGCTTCAGGAGGTTGTTCGCGGCGCTCGGCCGGTCCGACATTCCGCCGATGATCGCCTTGATATGGTGGCGCTCCAAGCCCGCCACGGGCTTCGCGCCGTGCTTCAGGCGGAACGCCTCCAGGCGGCTCCGCACGTTGCGCTTGCTGCTTGCGGCCAGTCCCGTGAAGAGCGCATCGCGGTAATAGCGGACGATCAGGTCGTCGAGCGTGCCCGGCTTCGTGCGAGAGGCTCCCGGCTCGATCTTCGGCGCGGCCATGCGATCGAGGCAGGCCTGATACTCGGTCTGAAACTCCGGCGTCCACGGGATCGACTTGAAGTAATAGGCCTCCTGCCCCGTGCGCCGAAACCGGACGCGCATCTTGCCATGCCGGTCCTTGAACTCGGAGACGTAGCGGGGGAGGCGGCGGCGCTTCATCGCTGCAGGACCTCATCCCATGGGTTGGCCGGCGTAGCCTGATCCTGCGGCTCCCCCACCAGCACGACGATCTTGCCGTTGCGGTCGACCTCGACGCCACGGATCGGCACGCCTGCCGCCTTGGCGCCCTTCAGGATCCGGGAGACCTCGGCCTGCGTGAAGGTGGCCGTGCGGCGCTGGGCCATCATGCCACTCCCGGCTCGATCGGCGCGGGCGCGCCGATCGGCCCCATGTTGAGCGGGCGGACGTACTCGTCGCCGTCGTCGATGGGGCTCATGTTCTCCAGCCGGCGCACGTCGTTCGGGGAGAGCCAGCCCCACTGCCGGCCGGTGGCGTAGGCCGTGTAGCGGGCCGAGACGTCGCCGCGCAGCAGTCCCGCGAGGTCGTGCTCGATGTAGAGGGTGCGGCGTCCGACGTCCGTCAGGAGACAGCGCATCATGGCCGCCTCGACGCGGCCGGCGAGCGGGCCGATGGCGTTCTGCACCAGCGCCCGCGCCTCCTGCTCGGTGTTCGAGTACGTGGCCTTGTCGGTGATGCCGACGGAGGTCGGCGGCAGGCCGAAGATTCGCGCCACGTCCTCGTTGGAGAGCTTCAGGGAGGCGACCAGCTCGGCGTCCTCGCTCGACACCGACATGCTCTCCCACTTCACTCCGCCGTCGAGCACGAAGAACTGGCCGCGGTTCCGGGCGCCCTGCTGCTGCTGGGCGATCGACTCGCGGGCCATCTTCTTTTGCTCGGGGTTCAGGTTCATCGGGTACGAAAAGACCCCGGACGGCCGGATGACGTTGTTCACCTGCGCCTCGGCGGCGTCCCTCTGGCTCACGGCGAAGCCTAGAGCCCCGCGGGCGATCTGCATCGGCGACAGGCCCATGACGCCGTCGCGTGACGGGCCGCGGACGTGCAGCACCTCCTCCTGAAGCAGGACGGCCGTGCCGCCGGCGGGCTCCGAGACGCGGTAGCGCAGACGTCCGGAGGGCAGACGCTCCACCGTCACGTTGGCGTTCGGCAGGTGATAGAGCGCCGTCGGCTGGCCGCGGCCGTTGCGCTCGATGCGGGCGAAGGCGTTGCCGAAGGTGTCGAGGGAGCGGACGAGCGCCTCGCGCACCTCGAAGGCCGTCGCGTTCGGGTTCGCCTGGTCGTGCAGCACGCCGTAGAGCGGCAGGTCGTCCGCTCGCTCGCGTCCGCCGTCGGCGGTGCGGCCGAAGACGTGGAGCGGGACGGAGGCCATCAGCTCGGAGCGTAGCGACACGCAGCGGGCGGCGACGGCGAGGCTCGACAGCACGACGTCGGGTCCGATCGCACCGACCGGGCCGTGCATCCCAAAGAACTCGGCGAGGTATGGGTCCGAGGCGCGGGCGGTCTCCGCGCGCGTTTCCCGGCCGAGCAGGCGGTCCAGCAGGCCCATGGTCAGCCTCCGAGCGTCGCGAGATAGAGCCCGGCGAGCGTGCGCCGGACGGGGGCGCCCGACGCCGCGGAGCGGGCGTGGATGGTGGTGCCGTCGTAGGCCGGCCACGCCAGCACGACGGAGATCTCGTGCAGCGTGACGGCGCGCAGCTCGCGCTCCTCGCCGCGCCAGGCGTCGCCGCCTTCGGGGACGCTGAAGCCGAACGACATGCCGCCCAGGTCGCCGCGCTCGGCCAACGCCAACACGTCGCGCCCGGCCTGCGTCTCCGGCACGTCGAGGCCGAAGGCGAGACCGCGGCTGTCCTCGGACAGCTTCAGCGTGCCGCTGCGGGTGCGGGCCAGCACGCGGCCGGGGTCGTGGTCGACGAGGGCCAGAACGTCGCGGCCGAGCGAGCCGGCGAAGGCGCCGGCCCGGATGGTCTCGGTGAACCGGCCGCCGATCTGCGCCGGCGCGTCGAACAGGGCGGCGTAGCCCTCGAGGCGGCGGCCCTTGGCCCGCACCTCGATCGCCGCCGATCGGCGTTCCGGCTCGGCGGTCATCAGGCGATCCCCGCGGCGGCGAAAGCCTCGGGCGTCCGCACCAGCACGTCCACGTCGAGGAAGGCGTGGATGAGCACGCCGCCCTTGGAGGCGACGTCGGCGTGGTACGGGTTCACGAGGATGTCGACGCCGGACCAGTAGCCCAGCACCAGCTCCGACCACTGGCCGTAGATCAGCGCGTTCTTGTCGGTGTCGTAGGTGCTGGGGACCTGGGTCGTGGTCGCCACCCTCTCGCCGTGGAACAGCTCGGCCAGCGGGATCACGTGGCCGTCGGCGTCCTTGGTCTTTCGCGCCAGGCGCATCACGCCCGGGTTGGTGACGAAGGCGCGGGAGCCGGTGAGGTCGTCCAGCTCCAGCGCGGCGATCATCTCGGCCGTGGTGTCGGAGAAGTCCGCCTCCGGCGGCACCACATGGATACCGACGGTGTTGAGCACGCCGCGCGGCATGTTCGCCGTGCCCGTGCCGGCCAGCGCCGCCCGGTCGACCTCCTGGCGGAGGATCAGGCCGAGGTCGTTGCGCAGCAGGGTTTCGATCGCCGTGGAGGACTGCAGGATCATCCGGCGCGACAGCTCATATTCGCCGGATACGGTCTTGGGCGAGAGCGTCTTCTTGGCAAACTTGGGGTCGGAGCGCGTGGTGTTGGCGTGCTCGGCGATCCAGTGGGCGGAGCCGCTCTCGGCCAGCACCGGCAGGTCGAGGTTGCCAACGAGGTCGCGCAGGACGGTCGCGCCCAGGCTCTCGATCAGCAGCGCCGGCCGCGGGTGGTCCCGAACGGGCGCCACGGCGGTGGCGACGAGCGCGCCGCCCGGCCCGCCGGCGGGCGTGGTGGTGGTGACGGCTCTGTATTCCATCAGCACGGAGGTCGGGACCATGACGCCGCGGCTCTCGCGCCCGCGGGCGAGGTCCTGGTGCACCTCGGCCTCGAGGCCGGTGAGGCGGCCCGACATGCTCTCCTGCACGGCCTTGGCGAGGGAGTAGTTCCGCAGCTCGCGCGGACCGCCGTCGCCGTGGATGGTCTGCGCGTCCGCCCGGCGCTCGGCTTCCGCGAGGAACTCCTGCGCCTTGATCTGCTTGTTGATTTCCCGGACTTCGGAGCTGGCGCGCTCCAACGCGGTCAGCTCTTCGGCGGTGAAATCGCGGCTTTCCGATTTGGCGTTGTCACGAATGGCCAAGCCGGCCGTTTCGTGAGAGTCCCGCTGCTCGCGGAGGGTGTTGAGGTTCGGCATAGAAAGGTTCCTTCTGAGGGCCCGTACAGTCGTCACGACGTTCGATGCGTTGATCTTTGGTCAGTCTTCACCGCCGCCGCTGGCGGCGGCCTCGGTATCTGCTTTGAGGGTGGTCCAGATGGTCAGCAGCGTCTTGGTCGATACAGAGACGCTCACGCGCCGGTCGGCCGTCTTAGGGCCGTAGAAGCCCTGCTCCAGCCTGTCGGGGTCCTGGTAGAAGCGGCCTTCGAAATCGACCACTCGCTGGCCGCCGATCGTGCGGAACATTTCGATCAGGCCGAAGTAACGGCTGAAGGTGACCTCGACGCCAACCATCCGCGCCTCGAGGGCGAGACGGAACATGCCGGCCGGATTGCCGCCGGGATACTGCTTGTCCACGTAGAGCTTGAGAGCCACCAACAGTTCGGGCACGCCCTCGATAAGGCCCTCCAAGGCCTCGCCGAAGGTGCGGGCATCCATGACGTTCTGGATCGCCTGCGGGTAGTCGTCGTAGCGGTCGAGCTGCGCGCTGCCGGGTGAACCCCGTCCGATCTCCGTCATCTGCTGCAGGCTTCGGAACCGATCGATGGCGAGCGCCGCGTCCTTCGGGGTGTCGGCGCCGTTCAGCGCGATCAGCAGGTTGACGGCTTCCGCGACGGAGACGTGCGACGCGCCGCCGCCCCGCTTGCCCGTCGAGATGTACCCCGTCTCGCGAATGGTCCGCGCGATGTGATCGATCGTCGGACGATCGCGGCCATCGACCTTCGCCATTTCGGTCACCAGTACGGGAAGGGTCGCCATCAATGCCTCCTGAGCGTTCTGAGCGTCACACAGAACGAAAGGTGAGGCAAGCGTTATGTGTGCGACTCAGAATGGCTACGGTTTACGCCATCGCCGACACGGCCTCCGCCAACGGCACGCCCCACAGGAAGGCGGCTCGGATGCGGTTGATCTCGTCCGCCTTGGAGACCGCGATCATCGCCCTGGCCTTGATGCCGAGGCCGGTGAAGGTCCGCACTTCGGCGTCTCCGATGCGTGCGGCGACCCGCTCCAGCGCGCCCGCAGCCTTGATCCGGTCGCGGTCCGCCTGCTCGAAGCCGGAGGCCTCGAAAGCCTTCGCCTTGGCCGCCTCGAACTGCCGCGCGATCTTGAGCCGGCGCCGCGCGGTCCGTCCCGCCTTCGACCGCGGGCCGTAGTCCTGAACCTCGATCTCGAGGTTGCGGACAGTGGCGATCGTCCGGCTCATCCCTTCCCGGCCGCGGTAGAGGCAGCGCCCTTCGACATCGACTTCGCGCTCGCCGCAGAATAGCCGGTGGTCGTCCCGGCTGAACACCAGCTCGTCCGGCACGTCCGGCGCCAGCGCCTCATAGGCCGCTCGCGCCTCGCGCTTGCGGGCGTCAGCGGCGGCGAAGGCCCGCTCCGCTGCGTCCAGTTCGGGCGCAAGCGCCAGCAGCTCGGGATTCTCGGCGGAGAGAGCCGCCTGGGCCAGGACGGGCGTGAGGGCGAGCCCCGAGGCGGGGAGGGCGGCGGCAGCGCCGCGCAGGAAGCCGCGACGGTTCAGGGCGGACATAGCTCGGCCCACGGCCGGAACATGTGCGTTCGGCATCTTGATATCCTTTGGCGAAATCAATCAGTGTGATATATTTCGCTCAATAACGATGTTTCGTCAAGCGATAGAGATCGAAGTGAGCGAAATCACTCAAATCTCCGGTCGGCAGATTGCCGCCGGGCGCGCTCTGGCCGGTATTGGGCAGGCCGAGCTAGCGGCGGCGTCCCGGATCTCCGTTCCGACCCTGCGACGCATGGAGGCAAGCGAAGGGCCCGCCACAGGCCTTCCTAACAACGTGGCCGCGGTCCGCGCTGCACTTGAAGCCGCGGGCGTGTTATTCGTAGCGGAGAACGGCGAAGGGCCGGGTGTTCGGTTAAGGAGGAAATAAAATGGGGGCGCCGTATGAAGCTGAATACTATAAGACGCGGTACAAGCTGAGGGTATCTGAAGCAAGTATAATGTATTCAATAGATTGTTTCGGCGACGAACTTGCAGAAAAGCACGGATATGACTGCGACGGAATTGAGGCAGTATACTTGTATTTAATGAATAAACACAACTGGCGCGTGGACTATGTGCGGTCGCTGAATATATCCGATCTATCGCTTGCGCTGAATAAGGAAATGAAGGGATGGTCGTTGCCACATGAGGCAGTGGTAACGGCAAATCTCTACCGCTGAAGTCGCCGGAGCCTTTTATCCTGGTCGACTATTTGTTTGCGCCACCGCCAACCCGTGCGGTGAGGGTGTCGGCGTCAGATTAAGGAAAAGGTCGAATGGATGAAAATACAGCGAGAGTGATCGGTGCGGCTTTGGAGGCTGCAAGCTATCGGCTTCGAGGGGTTGCAGAAGATGAGAAGCTCGACTCCATTATTAGAGACGTCATGGACGCACGCGACGTATCAAAATCCGACTTCGGCTCTGTATCGATAATCGTGAGCATGCTTCTTGGTTTCGCCGACGCCGTTCGTGTGGCGGACCGAAACGGGGAGACAATAATCCCGATGCTTGGCGAAAAAAGAACCCCAAAAAGTAGGTGATATCAATGAGCGAGGATCTTGAGTTCTCTATGCATCGATTGCAGACGGCAATTGAACGTCAGATCGAGCAGCAGGAGGAGACGAACAACGTAATCCGCGCTTTAACGGAAATGCTCGGGCACTCCGTGACCGCGACGAATGACTTGGTCGAGGCGATCAAGACACCCGCCTCGGCTAAATAACCTCTACCATCGGTGTCCAATCCGCTTCTCCGCCATGCCTGGCCGCGACGCTGAGCGCCATGGCGAGCGCCACCAGCCCGTCAATCCGGCCGCGGGAGCGGGCCTTGTCGAGCTTGCGGTTGCCGGCCGGGTCCGCGGTCGCCACGGCGTTCGCGGCGTTCCAGGTCAGCACGGGGTGGCCGCCGTGCCGCAGCCGGCGCTCGGCGATCAGCCGCTCCAGCAGGTCCACCGCCGGCGCCATGTCCTTGTAGCCCTGGCCGAACGGGGCCATCGCGAGATCGAGGCCGGTGTCGGCGAGGGCCTTCTGGAAGGTGTCGATGCGCCAGCGGTCGTAGCCGAGCACGCGCAGGTCGTAGCGGCCCGCGAGATCGGAGACCGTGTGCGCCACGAACGCCGGGTCGATCGTGCGGCCCGGCGTCGTCAGCAGGTGGCTGCCGGTCTTCCACGCCCAATAGGGGACGCGGTCCTCCTCCTCGCGCTCGCGCAGCGCGTCCGCCGGGAGCCAGAAGAACGGCAGCACGTCGAAGGTGCCGTCGTCGTCCGGAAACACCAGCACCAGCGCGGTCAGGTCGCGCACGGCGGACAAATCGAGCCCGGCGTAGCAGAGGCGGCCCGCGAGCCGGTCGGCGTCTACGGCCGCCCCTGAGGCCATCCATTCGCTGGCCGTGAGGAAGTGCCGCTCGGCCGAGACGCGCTGGTTGAGGATCAGGTTGCGGAAGGCCGGCTCCTTCGCCGGCATGCGCCGCGCCTGGCCCGCCTGGCGACGCACCTCGTCGAGCGAGAGGAAGTCGCCGAGCGCGGGGTTCGCCAGCGCCCAGGACGATTCCTCCCACGGGTCCAGCTCGGGCGGGGTTGTGAAGAAGAACAGCCGGAACGAGGGGTCGTCGACCACGCCGGCGCGCACGCGCTGGCCATAGTCGATCAGGTCGGACATGGGCGCGACGTCGGTCGCCGCCTGGGTCGAGATCACCATCATCAGCGGGTCGGTGCGGGCGCCCATGGCGGTGTCGAGAGCGTCGAACAGGTTGCGGTTCGTCGTCTGGCCTAACTCGTCGTAGACCACGAAGGACGGCGACAGGCCGTGCTTGGTGGCGGCGTCGGCGGAGAGCGCCGCGAAGACGCTGCCGGTGGTGAAGTCCTCGAGCTCCTTCGTGAACCGGCGGATGTTGATGCGCGCCGTGAGCGACGGGCTCCGGAGGATCATCGCCACCATCTCGTTGAACAGCTTGCCGGCCTGCTGCCGGTCGTTCGCGGCGGAGTAGACCTCGCCGCGCAGCTCCGCCTCCGGCCCGACGAGGTGGCAGAGGGCGAGCGCCGCGGCGAGGCCGGTCTTGCCGTTCTTGCGGCCCATGGAGAGCACGGCGGTGCGCACCGGCCGGCCGCCGGCCTCGTCGACGGCGTAGACCTCGCCGAGGATCTCCCGCTGCCAGGGGCGGAGCCCGATGCGCTGCCCGGCGAGCTTGCCGGCGGTCACCTCCAGCGTCTCGATGAAGGCGATCACCCGTTCGGCCCGGCTGAGGCCCTCGGCCTCCCACGGCGCGGGCTCGGCGGCCGGCTGCGCGGTCGCGAACAGCTTGCCCTGGCCGAGGACGTCGTCCCGGTCGTGCACCAGCTTGATCGGATTGGCTCCCGGCCCTCGCAGTCCCATGGTGTTCGTCCTGTATTCGCTCGCGCCGGCCTGAAATAAATTTCCGAACTAAGTATATCCGTCTGTCCCACATCGGTCCGGCGGCCCTAGCCTCCGGTCCTCGACCCCGCCCCTCCCTGTCATCCGGAGAAGAATGGGTGCGAGGGGTCGATCGGGAGACCATCCTTCGACGAGCCTTTGAAGCGGACGCCTTTGCCGCCGGCGCGGTCGACTGCGTTCGTCTTGGTGCGATGGCAATCGGCGCACATGGACATCAGGCCGTCGAGAGAAGGGAACGGCTCGCCGCCGGACGCGATGGCGACGATGTGGTCCACGGTGTTCGCCACCGCGACGCGACCGAGCAGCGAGCACGGATGGCACATCGGCGCCGCGTGGAGCTTCGCCGTGCGGAGGCGTTGCCACGTGCTGGTCGAGTAGGGCCAGTCGGCCATGAGGTCACTCCGCGGCGTCGGCGTAGGGAGGGCGGTAGCCCGGCGGGATCGGACGCAGTTCATCGCGTTTGGCGTCCGCTTCGGCCTCGGCCTCGGCCTGCGCGACGAACGAGGCGTCGAACTTCCAGCCGATGCGTCCGATTCCGTTCTCGGTGAAGGTGTCCCTCGGAGGCCAGCGACCGTTCCGGCGGCGATGAGCGTTGGCGACCACGGGCCACCTCGGGTCGTCAGTCGCGATCAAGATCCTTCCCGAAAGCCCCTTGCTCGGGTCGGGCTGACGGGCGGCTTGGGGGGTAAGGGGGGTTCTTTGGTTAGATTCAAGGTTAGTCCGTCCCGCGGGACGGGGTACCCCCGTCTGCCGGGACGGGGTTCCGGGTTCTGACCCCGTCCCGCGGGACGGGGTAGACCCGTCCGCCCGGACGGGGTTCAAGGCCTCAACCCCGTCCGCCTGGACGGGGTCAACCTCCCCAACCCCGTCCCGCGGGACGGGGTCAACGACGTCCAGCGCGACGGGGTCGACGGTCGCAACCCCGTCCGCCGGGACGGGGTTCACCCCTTCCGGGAGCCGGAGGGCATAGCTGTTCGACCGGTGGACCCCACGTCCCCGCGCCAGCCAGCCGCCCCGTTCGAGCGTCGCGATCGCCTTCTCGACGGGCCGCACCGTCAGCCCAACGCCGGCGGCGATCGTGCTAACGGCGGGATCGCAGCGGCCGGTCTGGCGATTGACGTGAAGGCCGATGCGGACAGCCACGTTCTTCGCCGTTGCCGACAGCCCATCCGAGGCCAGTACGGCGCCGATCCAGGCGTCACGATCGACGAGCCGGACCGCGGTCATCGGCCCGCCTCCAACTCGCTCGCGAGATCGTGGAGGCGCTCCGCGAGCGTCTCCCGAGCGATCAGAAACCGCTCGGGGTCGAGCCGATCAGGCGAGATCCGGATGAGCTGACGAGCGATCGAGCGAAGCTCGTCCGAGGCCGCGGACGGCTGAGCCAATCGGCCAGAAAGCCCTTTCCGATCAGTGGGGCGGGGGAGGGCGGGTAGACGCCCGAAGTCGTTGACGAGCCGGGGAAAAGCCGCTTCCCTCGGCTCCACCACCTCCCGAACGTAAGTCCCAACGCCGTCGTCGCAATTTTAACGCCTTGGCGCTTGCTCGGTCGAGGCCGTGGCTTCGCGGTGGGACGGCGATCGTTCGATCGGCGCTTCGTCCGCACGCCCGGTCGCCGGGCGCGCGGGAGCGACGTCGACGCGGCTGGCGACGACGCTGAGGAGTGCGGCCATCGGCGCGGCGGGCTGCATGACGAGCTATAGCGCTGGAAAGTAGCGCGACGTCTTTTGGTCGCCGTCAGCGCCTGTCGCCGTAAGATCGGCGGCGTCCTCATGATGCGAAACCGTCCGATCTTCGGCCCCGTTTCTCGGCCATGCCGACCGACAGCTCCGGACGGCGTGACGTCGGGCGCCCTCACGACGGGAGCTTATTTCGCGGCCGCCGTATCAATCTGGCGAGAACCCGCCCATATAGAAGTCTGACGCGCTCATGCGCGTCCAGCCCGAAAGGGGCCCCTCCATGACATTCCGCCCTCTTCATGATCGGGTCGCCGTCCGGCGCCTCGAAGGCGACGCGACGTCCAAGGGCGGGATCATCATCCCGGACACGGTCAAGGAGAAGCCCCAAGAGGGCGAGGTCGTCGCCGTCGGTCCCGGGGCGCGCGACGAGCGCGGCGGGCGCCTTCCCCTCGACGTCCGCGTCGGCGACGTCGTTCTATTCGGCAAATGGTCGGGCACGGAAGTGCGTATCGACCACGTCGATCTCCTCATCATGAAGGAGGGCGACCTCATCGCCGTCCTCGACAAGGTCCCGCTCGCGCAGGCGGCCTGACCGCTTCCCTGCTTTTTCGCATTCGCCGTCTTCCTTTTCAGAAAGCCCTCCTCATGACCGCCAAGACCGTCATCTTTTCGAACGAAGCCCGCGACCGCATGCTGCGCGGCGTCGAGATCCTGACCGACGCCGTCAAGGTGACTCTCGGCCCGAAGGGGCGGAACGTCATCATCGACCGCGCCTACGGCGCGCCGCGCATCACCAAGGACGGCGTCACCGTCGCCAAGGAGATCGAGCTTCTCGACAAGTTCGAGAACATGGGCGCCCAGCTGCTGCGCGAGGTGGCCTCGAAGACCAACGACCTCGCCGGCGACGGCACCACGACCGCGACAGTGCTCGCGGCCTCCATCCTCCGCGAGGGCTCCAAGCTGGTGGCGGCCGGCATGAACCCGATGGATCTGAAGCGCGGCGTCGACATGGCGGTGATCGCCGTGGTCAAGGACATCGAAGCCCGCGCCCGGAAGGTCGTGTCGTCCGAGGAAATCGCCCAGGTCGGCACCATCGCCGCCAACGGCGACGCGTCGGTCGGCGCGATGATCGCCGAGGCGATGACCAAGGTCGGCAACGAGGGCGTGATCACGGTCGAGGAGGCCAAGAGCGCCGAGACCGAACTCGACGTGGTCGAGGGCATGCAGTTCGACCGCGGCTACCTCAGCCCGTACTTCGTCACCAACCCCGAGAAGATGTCGGTCGAGCTTGAAGACCCCTACATCCTCATCCACGAGAAGAAGCTGACCGGGCTTCAGGCGCTGCTGCCGCTGCTCGAGGCCGTGGTCCAGAGCGGGAAGCCGCTGCTGATCGTCTCCGAGGACGTCGAAGGCGAGGCGCTCGCGACCCTGGTCGTGAACAAGCTCCGCGGCGGCCTGAAGGTCGCGGCGGTGAAGGCCCCCGGCTTCGGCGACCGCCGCAAGGCGATGCTCGAAGACATCGCGACGCTGACGCGCGGTCAGGTCGTCAGCGAGGATCTCGGCGTGAAGCTCGAGAACGTCACGATCGAGATGCTCGGCCGCGCCAAGCGCGTTCGCATCGACAAGGACACCACAACGATCGTCGACGGCGCGGGCGACAGCGAGGCGATCCAGGCGCGGATCGCGCAGCTCAAGGGGCAGATCGAAGAAACCACCTCGGACTACGACAAGGAGAAGCTGCAGGAGCGGCTCGCCAAGCTTGCGGGCGGCGTTGCTGTCATCCGCGTGGGCGGGGCGACCGAGGTCGAGGTCAAGGAAAAGAAGGACCGCATCGACGACGCGCTGAACGCGACGCGCGCCGCGGTTCAGGAAGGCGTCGTTCCCGGCGGCGGCGTGGCGCTGCTGCGCGCCAAGAAGGCGCTGGCGCAGGTGACCTCCGACAACGCCGACGTGAAGGCGGGCATCTCCATCGTGCTGCGCGCGCTCGAGGCGCCGATCCGGCAGATCGCCGAAAACGCCGGCGCGGAAGGCTCGATCGTGATCGGCAAACTGCTGCAGTCGGACGATCCCGACGCCGGCTTCGACGCCCAGACCGACGCCTACGTCAACATGATCTCCGCCGGCATCATCGACCCCGCGAAGGTGGTCCGCACCGCGTTGCAGGATGCGGGCTCGGTCGCGGCGCTGCTCATCACCACGGAAGCCATGATCGCCAGCGTCGCGGACGCCGGCGGCGCGTCCGGTCCGGGCGACATGGGCTACTGACGCCCGACGACACCTGGACCCCGGCCGCGCCGCGGCATGACGGAAGGCGATCCTCTTGGCGAAGCTGATTGAAGTGAAAAGTCTGGGCGGCACGAACTTCGTCCGCCCGGACCGCGTGATAGCCATCCAGACGTCGGCGACGGGATCCACCGTCATCGTCTTGGAGGGCGGCGCGGTGGTGAACTCCTCGGAAACGACGCTCGCGGTCGCGGCCCGTCTGAGGGCGGCCGAGGACGAGCAGTAAGGGAACAAGCGTGGCCCCGACCGCGATCACGATCCGGCACCGGACGATCTACCGGTACAGGACGCCCGTCCGGCTGCAGCCCCATCGGCTGGTGCTGAGGCCGCGGGAGAGCCGCGAACTCCGGCTGGTCGGCGCGGAGCTCGCGCTGACCCCGGAGGCCTCGGTCACCTGGGCGCACGACGTCTTCGGCAATGCGGTCGCGACCGCGAGCTTCGCAAGCCCGGCCGACGAGCTCCGGATCGACAGCGTGTCGCGGATCGAGCTGGACGCGCCGGCCTGGCCGGTGTTTTCCATCGCCGCTTCGGCGGTCGCCTACCCCTTTCCCTATTCCGGCGACGAGCGGACCGACCTCGGATCGTTGACGCTCAACCAGCACCTCGACGTCGAAGGGCGCCTGCGCGCCTGGGCGCGGGGCTTCGTGATGGGGGACCGGACCGACACGCTGTCGCTGCTGAAGGACCTCAACGTCGGCGTCTGGAGCGGCGTGGTCTATGAGATCCGCGAAGACGAGGGCACGCAGACGCCAGTCGAGACGCTGAGCCGCCGGCGCGGCTCCTGCCGCGATCTCGCCACGCTGTTCGCCGAGGCGACCCGCAGCCTGGGCTTCGGCGCCCGGGTCGTCTCCGGTTACCTCTACGATCCGGGGCAAGGGCTGACCGGCTCGGCCGGCGCCGGGTCCACCCACGCCTGGGCCGAGGTCTATCTGCCGGGCGCGGGGTGGATCACCTTCGACCCGACAAACCGGAGCGTGGGAAGCGCCAACCTGATCCCCGTCGCCGTCGCGCGCGACATCCGGCAGATCATGCCGGTGTCCGGCAGTTATCTCGGCGCGGGCGACGCCTTCTCGGACATGGCGGTGACGGTCTCCGTCTCGGGCGACGCGTCCGCAACGTCAGGCGCCTAGGGCTTGGTCTCTCCGGATTCCCGACGGCACACGCCGCGGGTGTGCGTCTCGATGGCGGCCAACGCCTCGTCGAGCGACGGGAAGGGACCGCAGCGCATGCCCGTCATGGTCATGCGCGCGTTGCCGTCCGGTTCAATCAGAAGCGCGCCCGTGTCCGTCACGCGGATCACGCCCATCGGGCGGCCGAGCAGATCGGTCAGCAACCACTCATCCCGGCCATCGACCGGCTTCACCATAACGTCCAAGGGCGTTCCTAAAGTGGGGCCGCCAAGCCGTGCTCGGGGCTTGACGATCGAGGACGAGAACCACACGGCTAAGCCGCATGGTCGACCTTACGAAAATTAGCAAAGTCGGTCCTTGTAAAAATTGCGTCGTAGGCGCATTTTCGAAATGTTGCTTCAAAAACGTAGGATTTGGACGCCGTCGACTATAGAATGATGTGCGTCGGGTTCTATCGTTTCGGCAACAAAATCAGCCGTGGTCAATCTGCGGGTCGGCCCGGGTATTGTTTTTATTGGAAGAGGAATTCCCATGTCTTCGGGAACAGTGAAGTGGTTCAATGCGCAAAAGGGCTTCGGCTTTATCGCGCCGGATGACGGCGGCGCCGACGCTTTCGTGCACATCAGCGCCATGGAACGCGCCGGCATCTCCGATCTCCAGGAGGGCCAGAAGATCAACTACGAACTCGTGGCCGATCGCAAGAGCGGCAAGATGACCGCGGACAAGCTGCAGATTCCGCGCTGATCGCGCCTCCCGATTGATCGGGAGTTGAGGCCGCCGCCAAGGCGCCTCGTCGGCATGCCGACCCATAGGTCGGCGCATTCCGAGCGTCGCGCGCTGGCGCCGCGCCTAAAGAGCCGCTCAGCGGCTGCGCCCCGTCGTCTTTCAAGGCGGCGGGGTTTTTGATGTCCGGTCCGCAACCGCGGCCGGTCCTCCGGGAGCGAAGCTCATGGCCAAAGCACAAAAGCGCGGCAACAAGGAAGCCAAGAAGCCCAAGAAGGTGAAGGAGCCCGTCGCCGCTCCGACGATGCTCACGCGGGGGATCTCGGCCTCGGCCGGAAAGGCCGAAAAGCCGAAGAAGTCCTGAGGCGAAGGCGTGTCCACGCGCACCACCGAGACGACCGTCACGTTCGGCCATCCGTTCCGGCTAGCCGCGATCGACGACGCCCAGCCGGCCGGGACCTACCGGGTCGTCGTCGACGAGGAGGAGATTCTGGGGCTGTCGTTCCTCGCCTACCGCCGCACTGCGACCACGCTGGAGACGCCGGCGATCGCCGTGCGCGGCGGTCCCCACGCCTTCCACCACGTCGATCCCGCCGACCTCGACGCTGCGCTGAAGGCGGACGGCAACGCCCTGCGCTCGGTCTGAGCCGCCGCCTCGCAAGGGGGGCGACGCGGCGGAGCGGGACGGGCTTGCGAGCGCCCGTCCGTCGCAGGCGCCGTCCGGCGGCGTTGCGGCGAACCGCCGCCCACCGGCGCTGAGGCGTCCGTCGCTCCAAGCCTTTTCTCCGCCGCTCCGGCGTGGTCTGCCTGCCGCAGTGACGAATCGGACATGAGGAAACGCCGCCGATGAGCGACGAGGACATCACGCGCGACTGCAACGGCGCGGCGCTTCAGGACGGCGACAGCGTGACGCTGATCAAGGATCTGAAGGTCAAGGGAACGTCCGAGACGCTCAAGCGCGGGACGCTCGTCAAGGCCATCCGCCTGACCGGCGACCCCGCGCAGGTCGAGTGCAACACCAAGCAGGTGAAGGGACTGGTGCTGCGCACCGAGTTTCTGAAGAAGGCGTAACCGGTCAGTTTGCCCTGAACGGGACGCAGGCGGAGCGCCGCGGCTCAGCGAAAGGGCTTCCGGCGCGGCGGGATTTGCGGCTACACACCCAGGGTGAGCCGGTCGTTGCGTGTCGGCGTGCGCCCGCTGCGTGCGGACGAGGAGTACGATGGCGGAAGGACTTGAGGCGCAGGCGCGGTTCGCAAGCCGGTTCGTGCGACGCGGGCTGCATGTGCTGGACCTCGGCGGTGAGCCGGCGGCGATCGAGGCGCATCTCAGACCGAGCTCTTGGGACAGTCGCGACGTCGTCGAGTTCGAATCCACGGTTCCGCGGCGCAACTTCGCTCGCCTCGAACTGCCGGCGGCGGACCTGATCACGGCGTTTGGCGTGTTCGGCTCCGTGCGCGACGACAAGGGGCTGCTGCGGCGGTTGGCCAAGGCCCAGACCCCCGTCCTCGCCTCGACGCCGGCGCCGCGCAGCGGCGACAATGTCGGGCGCTCGGCCGCGGTCGCGGCGTTCGAGAACGCCGCCGCATTAGCTGGTTTCAATGTGTTCTGGCGCTTCTTCCAGGCCGACAGCGCGCTGTACCTGCTTGTTCCGAAAGGCGCGGACGGCGCGGCCGTTTCCGACGTGGGCTATCGCAGCGCCGCCGACGTGGTCACCCTAGCGTCGCCCGCCGACCGCCCGGCGCTCCTCGTCGCGGGTTTCTTCGGCCGCGGAAACTGCGGCGACGAAGCGCTGTTCCAAGTGATCTACGAGGAGTTCGCGCGCGACTACGACGTGATCGTGAGCCTCGACGAGCACGGCGCCGCCGAGGGCTATTGGAACTGGTACCCCTACGAGCGCTGCAAGCGGATCCATCAGGGCAATCTGGCTGATCCCGCCCGGACGGCGCGCGCCATGATCGTCGGCGGCGGCGGGCTGCCGATCGGCTTCGTGGCGGATCAGGTCATCGCCGCGCGCTCGGCCGGCATTCCCATCGCGTTCGCCGGCACCGACCTGCCCGCGAGCCGGTTTCACCGGGGACCCGCCGCCGACGCCGCTCTGCAGAGCTACATCAGGCTGTTCAACGTGGTCGCGCTGCGCTCGGCCGCCGCGGTCGAGCAGGCTCACCTGGCCAAACGCCAGGTGACCTACGGCGCGGATTGGGCGCTGCGTCTCGTCACCGACAAGGCGACGGACGTCACGATGAACGAGCGCCGGGCGCTCGTGACCTTGCGGGAGTTTCCGCTGCAGGTCGTGTCGTATCAATACGTGCGTGAGGTCGAGCGGCTGATCGGCGAACTGGCGGCGAGCGGCTATGAACCGACGCTGATGCCCTTCTGCGCGGAGGACGACAAGTTCGCCGCCGACCTCGGCCTCGATCGCCTGGCGCCGAGCGAAAGACACTGGTGGAACTCGCGCCGGGTGAAGCAGTTCATCGCCTCGAGCGGTCTGATGATCAGCGTCGGCCGCCTCCATCCGACCATCTTCGCGGCGACCACCCGCACGCCGGTGATGCAGATCTGCCCGCCGCTGGTCGAGGGCCAGGATCCCGGCTCCTTCGCCAAGATCGCCGCGATGGCGGCCGAACTGGACATCGACTACCTGCCAGGCGTCGACGCCGCGATGGCCGTCATCTCGGGCGGCCGCGCCCGGCCGTCCGGCAAGGTCGCGCTGCGCGAAGGCCAGAGGCGCCTCGAGACGATGATCTCCACGATCCGCCGCGCCTTCGACCGCGGTTGAACGAAACGGCGCGCAAGGCGCGCCGTCGTCTCAGGGCTGCGTCCGAGATCAGGCGGCGTCGGAACGCTCTGTTGTCTCCCCGCCCTTGGCGGCCTGTTCGTCCGCCTTCGCCCGGATGCGCTCCTGCCGCTTGGCTTCGCGCTTGGCTTCACGTGCGGCCGCACGCTCCGGAGAGTCCGGTCCCTTGACCGGCTTCGGAAGAGGAGCGGCGCCTGGGGCCGCCGCCGCCCCGAATGAGGGGACCGCCGCGGCGCCAGCGCGCCAGCTCTTATCGACCTCAGCGTCGCCGCGCGCCGTCTTCAGCACCAGATCGAACTGCTGTTTCAGGCGCTCGTAGTAATCTGGCGCGAAGTCGATGGCCTTGACGCGGCTGTTGAAGTCGTCGCCGTACTCCGCGATCATGTCGTCGACGGAGTAGTAGAACGGCAGGCCGACCTCCTCACAGAAGAACACGTTCTTCCGGTTCAGGATGTGCTTGCCGTCGACCATGATCTTGGGGTCGATCGCAAGCGTCGGAACCTGCGACGTCATCGACATGATCAGCGTGTGGAGACGTCCGACGCTGACGACGACGTCAGCCGCGCCGATCAGGCCCTTCACCTGGCGGGGGTCATGCCAGCACAGCTCGGTGTTGTCCGCGTTCGCGGTGGGGAAGAATTTCATGAAGCGCTGGTCGTCGGGGGCGAAGGGCAGGTAGCGCACCCTGTGGCCCTGGCGCTCCAGATAGGCGTGCAGACGGTTGACGGCCTCGATGTGCTCCTGGTCCGGAGTGCCGAAGTTGCGCAGGGTGACCAACGCCCCGCCGCGCTTGTGCTCCGGCGGCTCGATCGATTTCAGGCCAAGCGCCCAGTCCGCCCCGTGGTGCACGCCGACGCCGGCCTTCCGCAGGTTGAAGATCGACTTGGTGGTGCGGACGGAGAACAGGTCGAGCCGGTTGTAGATGTCGAAGCGGATGTGGTCGCGGCCCAGCGCCGACTTCACCGAGGAGTCGACGCCCGTGATCATGGTGCGCTTCTGCGCGTCGAGGGCGGACATCAGGAACTGACCGGAGAAACCGAACGGCAGCGAGCCGCCGCCGATGTGAAGCGCGGCGACGTCCGAGCCATAGACCCGCGGCACGTCGTCGTAATTGATGATCTCGCACTGGTTGTAGGGCTCCCAGCTCTGGAAGCCTTCGTAGGCGTTCTTGTGTTCGATCGGCACGATGATGTGAAAGTCGTCCTTCAGCAGATCGTGCTGCACATGGAGGAAGGCCTCGTCGCCGGCGTTGCCGCGCGCGAAGAAACCCAGCAGGACGACCGAAGGCTTGCTCGACATTGACGTCTCCATGTTGCGGGCCGCTAGGCGCGCAATTTCGCTGCGCCCCGGCCTCCGCCGTCTGGACGCGGCGCGGACCCTACCGCAGCGCGGGAGGGTTCGCTACATGCGGCGCGCCCTCAATGTGTTCGGGGATTGAACGCGCGCCTGAACTCGGCTTGGCTGCGGCGGTCGCCGCCAAGCGGTCGGACAAGGGTAGAATTGGCTTGGCCGCTTTTGCGTCTCTGACGGCTCGAATCCGTTCGCTGCATGTGTTCGCTGTGAGATTTGGCCCTCAAACGGGGTAATGAGTGATGCTTTACGTCTGCTTCGGCATGGAAAAAGGCGGCTCAACCTACACCTATTATTTGACGCAAGCGCTCTTCGAGTCACTGGGGCATCCGCATGTCCAATTGTCGCCCGAGCATCGAGGCGATGCCAAAGAGCAGGGCGGGGCCGTCAACAATGTGCGGGATTGGCAGCATGGGGTCGTTCGAGCGATCCGCCTTGCGGCCCCGTCGAAGGCGCTGGTGACCCTCCGGACGCATGCGTCCCCTTCGGACTCCATTCTTAGGATGCTGTCGAAGGGCAAGGCCAAACTCAGCGTCGCAATCAGGGATCCGCGTGATCTAGCGCTCTCCCTGATGGATGTCGCCACGCGTCGCCAAGCCCTTGGGAGGCCGTTCTTGCAAGACATGCGGCCGAACAATCTTACGAGCAGCTTCTCGGTGATCGAGGCCAACATCGCGCGCGTGGCGGAGTGGACGTCGGCGCCGGACGCTCTGCTTCTCTACTACGAGGAGACGGCGTTCTCGCCGGCGCTCACCATCGAAAAGATCTGTCGCCATCTCCAACTGGAGCCGCCGAAGGGCGGCGTCGAAGCGATCACGCTGAAAGCGGCGTCCTGGCCGAACGGAAAACGCAACGTCGCGCATCCGCACCGGCACCGGCACGAAATGTCCGCACAAGACCAGGAGATCATCCTCGATCGCTTCTCGGATTTCTACGCGCGATATTTCCCCGATGCCCGTGTCGTGACCGAGGACAACCAAGGGACCGTGGATGCCGACGGTTGACCGATTGCCCTCCTCGGCCGGACTGCCAAGATTGCGGGCGCACAGCGCCGTACCGCACAAAATTAGTCGGCTTTCATATCTTTCGTGGTCCGAGGGCCGGGCTGTCGGAGGCGCTGCGCTCGGGCCTCTCCAGCGTGCGCCGGGCAAGGCGCTCCTTTCGTATCACGGCATAGGCGGCTTTGCGCTCTTCGATCCTGACTTCGCGGCTCTGCAACCTTGCAGCATAGGCGGCAGCTTGCTCGGCGGCGCGATCGCGCATGATCCGCTCGAGCGCGTTCGCCTTATCCGCCCCGCCGAGCCCTCTGTCGAGTGACAGCGCCTCAACATAATCTGCAATTAGATTCTCATCGGTAACTCCCGTTGTGCAGAAGTACCGTTCGAATGCCCTCATGTTCAGTTTGAGGATGTGAGGCACGAATATGCCGCTGGTCACTTCCAAATCGATGGGAGAAGCACTCCATTACGATCTCGTATGGTGGAAAATAAAAACTCTATCGTCATTTGGAGATACGTCGCGATAGAAGCGATCTAAGGCTGCACGGAGAATGGCCTTTGAAGGGCTGTTCGCCGCGATGCAACTAATAGAGCGAAACGTCGCCGCAAGAGGTATTGGCGAAAGTGTAAATATAATAGAGACGTTAGTGCGATGTTCGCGGATCATCTGATAGATGGCCCGGATATTATCGAGACTCTCTTCGTACTCGGCAATCCGGAATTTATGCCGGGAGGCGTCGAATTTGTCGGCTGGGACCGCGCGCCAAAAAACCTCGCCCGTTGGCTCATCATACCAAATCTCAGATAGCCCGAGCGTAAGTATAAAAACATCACATGGGTTAAATAATTCTTTTGTCCTTAGTCGGATGTCTTCATCATATCCAAATTCTTCAGCTTTATATCCGTGTCATAGCGCAGACTTCGGAATAAAATTATTCCAGGTCCATTCAAATTGATGGCGAAGTGCAAATGTATTGACAATTCCGTCGCCTAATTTTGAAACATAAGCGATTTTATCGATTTTGGTTAGGACTTTGAGCCAAATATTATTGAGATAATTACTGATGTTATCAGCAAAGAAGCTCCCAAAGGCGACGATTTTGTCGTTCGCCGTTATAAATGGAGCGGCGGGCAGCAGGCCATTCAAAACGAACTTGATGAGCCCGTCGGGCTGGTCAATTTGATTCAGTTCAGGGCCGAAATTGGTATGTTCGCCCCGAAAGAAAGAGTAGCCCTTAATTACATGAGCCCCGCCTACAATGGCTTCGAATTTATTATCCTTGGCTATTACGTTCTTCGTAAGGGGTGAGGTCAAATCCGACATTCGTGCTTTCTCCGACGAACGTTTATGTTCAAAGCTATAGGCGCAATGGTTCGCCATCCGAACGCGCGGCGGAATTTCCAAGTCGTTCGATTTGCCGGAATGGCGTCTTGGATCTGCGCGGAGCCGAAGTGCCTCCTCGGTGTATGCAGTCAGAGTAGCTGCATCGTGCCTCGCATGCGGTCAGGTCCTCGCCTTCTTCGCTCTCAGCCCCAATCCTTCGGCGAAGCTGCGGTCGAGCCGCACCAGCGCGCGCCGGGCGATCGCCACATGGCGAAGCTCACGGGGGTCGAGATGCACGTCGAGCGCCTCCCCCTGGGCCGCGACGGCCTCGAGCGCCGCTCGACCCGTCTCGGTGAGGGTCAGGAGCTTCGCCCGCGGCGTCTCCTTGGAACTCGCCTTCTGGATCAGCCCACGGGTGCGGAAGTCGTCGGCGATCTGCTGAAAGCGTTGGCGCGACTGGCCGACTTCGCGGGCGATCGCCGCCGCCTTCCGTCCGGGCGCGGTCGCGATCGCGTTCAGCACGCAGTAGTCCTCGAACGTCAGGCCGTGCGCTTTCAACGTCTCCATTTCCGAGAGATGCGTGGCGATGGCCTTGATCGCGAGAGCGATGTCGACGACGGACTCGAAGAGATTGGCCGTTTCCGCAGCCGTCATGTCGTAGGGCTCGGGGGTCTGGGCGACGGCGTCGGTCATCGAAGTCTTTCAGGCGTTCCGCGAGAGCGAAAATCTACGGCGAAGGCGACCGCGGCGTCGAACGGTTTTGCACGTGCGCCGTGGGCGGATCGGCGATGCGCGTCGGATCCTTACACCAAGCTTGCGGGAAGACGGGCTGTCGTGATCGCCCCATGGGGCGTCGCAGCGGCTCTGAGGCCTTACCGTCCTGCGAACGCCTACAGGTTAGGCTTGAGCGCAGCCGGAATCATGTCCATGGAAGCTGTTCATAGTTAACGGCCGGCAACTCCGGCGAACGGTTCTGGCGGCATGGGACACAAAGGCCTCTTCAGTCTCCCGCGATGGCGGGTCATGCGCTGGCTAACCGAGGCCGGGAAAGACGTGCCGCCCGAGATCCGGCGGGCGTTGATCGCCAGCCTGCACGGCACGCTCCCCATCTTCGCCGGCGGCGTGTTCAACAGCATCCTGATCGCCGGAATCGTCGCCGTGCGGCTGGGGCGACCTCTCTTGATCGCCTGGTTCGTGGCGGAGATCGTGATCGGCGTGGCGCGCCTCGCCGTGCTTGTGATCTCGTTCCGGCGCGCCCAGGCGGGGCAGGGGACGCCCACCGACGTCTATCTGCTGCTGTCGGTGGTCTGGGCGGCGAGCGTCGGTTTAGGCGCGTCGATCTGCGTACTGAGCGGAGACTGGGTCTCCGCGACGGTCGCCTGCATGTCCGCCGCGGCGATGGTCGGGGGCATCTGCTTCCGGAATTTCGCCGCCCCGCGTCTCGTCGCGTTGATGATCGCGCTGAGCCTCGGACCCATCTGCCTGGTGGCGCCGTTCTCCGGCGAACCGGCGATGTTGGCGGCGCTGGTGCAGATCCCATTTTACCTCATCAGCATGCGGCTCGCCGCCTATCGGCTCAATGGTCTTTTGGTCAACACCATGGAGGCGGAGCGCGAGAACGACCGCCGCGCCCGGCACGACGCGCTGACGGGGCTTTCGAACCGAGACGGCCTGACGCAGGCGCTCGACACGGTAGGGCGCGGCGAGCGGCATCGTCTGGCGCTGCTCTATCTGGATCTCGACGGCTTCAAGGCGGTGAACGACACCTATGGCCACACCGCCGGCGATCGGCTTCTGAAGGCGGCCGCGGCGCGGCTAAAGGGCTTGCTCCGCGCGGGCGACGTCGCGGCCCGAATAGGAGGCGACGAGTTCGTCATCATCGCCCGCGATGTCGAGCGGGCGCAGGCGCCGGCCTTCGGCGAGCGGCTGATCCGCGAAGTCGGCGCGCCCTACGACCTCGGGGACGGCATGGCGGTCACGATCGGCGTCAGCGTCGGCGTCGCGCTGACCCCCCATCATGGCGAAGAGTTGCCGGAGCTGCTGCAGGTGGCCGACGCCGCGCTCTATCAGGCCAAGCTTGCGGGCAAGTCGCGTTGCGTGATTGCGACCGACCGGGAGCTCGACTGCGCCTGACCCCGCTCGCCGCCCGTCATGTCGCGAGACATGCGGTCGCCGGGCTTCCTTTCGCCGTCCACGTGGCGGTGTCGCCCCGGCTCCAAAGTTCGAAGCCGTCGGCGGCGTAACCGACGCTGGACGCCCCGCGGAGGCGCGACAGCAGGGCCTTCTCGCCGTCGACCATGGTGACGTCCGCCGCGTCGCCCTGAAACCGCACCGAGAGAAACGAGCCGTCGTTGCAGGCGTAGCGCACGGGATCGGCCGGTTCGGCGAGGGGCGCAGGGCGCGGGGGCGCCTCCGCCGCGCATCCCGAACCGGCCACGGCCGCGAGGGCGACCAAACCCTTGGCGAAGCGACGCATCGCATACTCCCTGCCGCGCATTCGGACCGGAGCCCGATTCGGCGGTCTTATACGCCACATCACGAAGTCGAGCGCGCAGCTCCCGCCCAGCGCCCCGGCCGCCTATGTTCGCGTCGCGTCCGGATCGGACGCGGCCTCCACCTCATTTGCCCCGGGTGCGTATGATTCTTCGATCGATCGGCGTGCTCGCCGGCAGCTTCGTCGTCCTGTTCCTGCTGCCCCTCGGTCTGTCCGCCCTGCTGTACGCGTTTGGGAGCGCGCCGCGCGACTGGCAGGCCGCGGACCGTTCCAGCGCAGGTCTGCTGCCGCCCGCCGCCCAGCAGCCGGAGGCGGTCGTGCGCGTGTTCGCGGCGCGCACGGTGCGCTGGCGCGGGATCTTCGCGTCTCACTGCTGGATCGTGGTGAAGGCGAAGGGCGCGGACGCCTACACGCGGTACGACTACACAGCCTGGGGACAGCCGATCCGGGTCAACGGCTTCGTGGCCGACGGCCGCTGGTTCGGCCGCGCGCCGGAGCTGGTGTTCGCCGCCGACGGCGCTTTGGCGGAGCGGGCCATCCCCAAGATCCGCGAGGCGATAGCGGGCTATGGGTTCGCCGCGATCGGCGATTACCGCGCCTGGCCCGGGCCGAACTCAAACACCTTCGTGGCGGCCGTGATGGCGGCGGTGCCGGAGCTCGACGCCAAACTGCCGACGACCGCGCTGGGGAAAGATTTTCCCTATGACGGACGTTGGGTCGCCCTGACGCCTTCGAAGACGGGCCTGCGCTTCACCGCGGGCGGCTATGGCGGCGTGACGCTCGGCTGGATGGAAGGCCTGGAGATCAACGTCCTCGGCGCGGTGTTCGGGCTGGAGTTTCGAAGCCCTGCGATCAACTTGCCAGGCTTGGGCCGGTTCGGGTTCGATCGCGCGTAAAAGGGCGGATCGTGCGCCCGGGGTGCGATTTTAATAGACGGCGCCTATTAAAAGATGCCGGCCGTCGTTGCGGTGCAGCAGCATGGCGCATCGCAAATGACCGTTATTTGACAGGCAGGTGGCTCAATCTTTGGGCTGTGCGGGAACGCATGACTGCTCTGCAGATCGCTGCGTTGCAGCATGACCAAGACTTCAGTATACCAATGACGTGGCTGGCGCTTGCGCTGGCCTAGCCCTCCTTGGGCGTTTCCTCCCTAGACTTGGGCCGGCTCTGCCGGCCCTTTTTTTTCCGGAGGGCTTCATGTCCGTCTCCGACGCCGCGCTCACGGCGGAACCCCACGCCTACGCCGCCGAGCGCGCTCCAAGCGCGCCTTACGGCGCCCGTCTCGCCCTGACGGCCCTGTCCGTCGGTGGTCTCGCGCTCGGGACCGGCGAATTCGCCGCCATGGGCGTGCTGCCGGACGTTGCGGCGGACGTCGAGGTCTCGATCCCCGCCGCCGGCCACATGATCAGCGCCTATGCGCTGGGCGTCGTGGTCGGCGCGCCGTTGCTCGCCGTGCTGTTCGCCAAGGCGCCGCGGCGCGCGCTGCTGGTCTGGCTGATGCTGTTCTTCGCGCTGGGCAATCTCGCGAGCGCGTTCGCCCCGGGCTATCTCTCGCTCACCGCCGGACGGTTCGTCGCCGGCCTGCCGCACGGCGCCTACTTCGGCGTCGCCGCGCTTGTGGCGGCGTCGCTCGTTGCGCCGAACAAGCGCGCGCAGGCGGTCAGCAACGTCATGCTCGGCCTGAGCGCAGCCAATGTTGTGGGCGTGCCGGCGGCCACCTGGCTCGGGCAGGCCTTCGGCTGGCGCGCGACCTTCATGGCCGTGGCGGCGCTCGGGCTGCTTACGGCGGTGATGGTGCGCGCCTTCCTGCCTGCGATCGCCGCGGCGGAGGGCGCAAGCGCGCGCCGCGAGCTCGGCGCCTTCGCAAAGCCCCAGGTCTGGTTCACGCTCGGCGTGGCGGCGGTCGGCTTCGGCGGCATGTTCGCGGTCTACAGCTACATCTCGCCCACGCTGACGGAGGTGACGGGCCTCCCGGTCAACCTTGTGCCGGTGATGCTCGCCGTCCTCGGCCTCGGCATGATCGCCGGCAACATCGTCGGCGGCATGCTCGCGGACCGCGCGCTCAAGGCCACGATCCTCGGGACGCTGGTCTGGAGCGCGGCGGTGATCGGAGCTTTCGTCTACGGCTCCGCCACGTTGTGGACCGCGACGGTCAACCTGTTCCTGATCGGCACCTGCATCGCGATCGGGCCGGCGCTCCAGACCCGGCTCATGGACGTGGCGGCGGATGCGCAGACCTTGGCCGCCGCGCTCAACCATTCGGCCTTCAACCTCGCCAACGCCATCGGCGCCTGGCTTGGGGGCGTCGCGATCGCGGCCGGCCTCGGCTGGACGGCCCCGGGCTGGGTCGGCGCGGTGCTCGCGCTCGGCGGGCTGGCGCTCGCCCTGACGTCGTTCTGGGTTGAGAAGCGCGACGCCCGTCAGGCCGCTTCCGCAAGATAGCTCGCCGCGAGAGCGAGGTCGTCGACGAAGCGTCGGTACTCCTCCTCCCGGCGCGCCTCGTCCGGCAGGCGCAGCAGATAGGACGGATGCACCGTGACCAGCACGTCCGGCGCGCCGTCGCGGCGGGCGATGCGCCCGCGGTGCTCGCCCACCTTCACCGGCTTCCCGAAGGCCGCCCGCGCGGCGGTGGCGCCCATCGCCACCACGAGCCGAGGCTTCAGGAGCGCAAGTTCGCGCTCGAGCCAGGGGCGACAGGCGTTGATCTCGGTCGGACCGGGCGTCTTGTGCAGCCGGAATTTGCCGCGCGGCTCGAACTTGAAGTGCTTCACCGCATTGGTGACGTAGACCTTGCCGCGTTCGAGGCCGGCCTCCGTCGCCGCCTTGTCGAACAGCGCGCCGGCGGGGCCGACGAACGGCCGGCCGGCGATGTCCTCCTTGTCGCCGGGCTGCTCGCCCACGACGACGATCGTCGCGGAGGGCGGCCCTTCGCCGAACACCGCCTGGGTCGCGGGCTCCCACAGCGGGCAGGCGCGGCAGGCGTCGACCTCCTCATGCAGCGCTTCGAGCGACGTTGGTTCGCCGCGGTCCGGGGAGGCTTCGATCGGCGTCATGCGCTGGCCTTTCTTCGGCGCCGGCGCGGGGGCGGCGACCATGTCGGCCGTCGCCTTCGCCGCCGAAGCGATCAGGGGACGAATGAGCGAAGCCTCCGGAAGGTTGCGCCAGTACTTCCGCGGCATCTCCGCCCGCATGGCGTGGACCTTCAGCCGGGCGGGATTGAAGATGCTGGCGTAGTAGGTCCGCCAAGCGTCCTCCAGAACGTCGCTGTCCGGCGCGTCGGCGCGGCGGCCGCCTTCGCCGAACGCGAGCGTGGAGCCGTCCCAATGGGCGGAGCGCTCCGGCGTCAAGATCGACCAGCGCATGGCCGCGAACCGGCGCATGAAGAACGGCGCGGTCGCCTCGACGATGTGATGCTCCGGCTCGAACCAGGCGACGAACCACGCGCCGTCCTCGCGCGCGACCTCCCGGAAGCGGACGAAGGCGGTCATCTTGTGCCTGTCGCGCCGCACCGCCTTGGCGAGACCGAGCGCGCGCACGACGTCGGGATCGGCGGCGTCCCCCAGGAGGGTTCGGTCGGCGGCGAGCCGCAGCAGCAGCCGGTAGCAGAGGTCAAAGCGGCCGGGGTCGCTGTGCAGCAGCGCGACCTCGGCGAGATCGAGAAAGGCGCGCGGCACGGAGAGCGCGGAGGGGGCGGGCGGCGGCGCCTCCGGCGCGACAGGCGCCGCGAACAGGTCGCGATCCTCGTCGCCTGTGGTCCAGACCACGTCGTGCGGAAGCACGCCTTCGGAGGCCAGCGCGCGTGCGGCCGCGCGCCAGCCGGCGACGTCTGAGGGCCCCGCAAGCGCGATCCGCCGCGGACTCACAGCGCGAGCGCCATCTGCCGCGGCTGGGGAACGAAGCGTTCGATCAGCCGCTCGCTTTCGAGCGTCGCGATCGACGGCGTGTGGTCCGCCAGCTTGAGGAAAGGCAGGGCCTTGGCGAGCGGCGCGCGCATGCGGCGCAGATCCTCGACCCTCAGCATGCGGAACCGGCGGGCGGACAGGATGCGGTCCACCACCGTCTTGCCGAGGCCGGGCGTGCGCAGCAGCTGATCGCGGGAGGCGCGGGCGACGTCGAGCGGGAACTGCTCGCGGTGACGCAGGGCCCAGGCGAGCTTCGGATCGATCGCGAGGTCCAGCATGCCGCCGCCTTCGGTGATCTCGGCCACGTTGAAACCGTAGAACCGCATCAGCCAGTCGGCCTGATAGAGCCGGTGCTCGCGCACCAGCGGCGGCGCGGCCAGCGGCAGGGCGGCGCTCGCGTCCGGGATCGGGCTGAAGGCGGAGAAATAGACCCGCTTCAGCCGGTAGGAGCCGTAGAGGTTCGCGGAGGTCGTCAGGATGGCGCGGTCGTCGGAGGCGTCGGCGCCCACGATCATCTGGGTGCTCTGGCCGGCGGGCGCGAAGCGCGGCGGGCGGGCGCGGCCGACGGCGGTCGGCTCCTTCGCCTCGTCGATCCGCCCGCGCAGATCCGCCATGGTGCGGCGGACGGCGCGCAAATCCTTCTCCGGCGCGAGGCGCTTCAGGCTGGTCTCATCAGGCAGTTCGACGTTGATCGACAGCCGGTCGGCGTAGAGGCCGGCTTCCGCGATCAGCTCGGGCGCGGCGTCCGGAATGGTCTTGAGGTGGATGTAGCCCTTGAAGCCGTGGTCGAGGCGAAGGCTCTTCGCCACCCGCATCACCTGCTCCATCGTGTAGTCCGCGTTGCGGATGACGCCGGACGAGAGGAACAGCCCCTCGATGTAATTGCGCCGGTAGAAGTCGAGCGTGAGCGTCACCGCCTCCTCGACTGTGAACCGCGCGCGCGGCGTGTTGCTGGTGGCGCGATTGACGCAATAGAGGCAATCGAACGCGCAGGCGTTGGTCAGCAGGATCTTAAGAAGCGAGATGCAGCGGCCGTCGGGCGCGTAGGAGTGGCAGATGCCGGCCCCCTCGGTGGAGCCGAGCCCACGCGCCGGCCCGCCCTTCGACCCCGCCGAGTTGCGTTTGTCCGTGCCGCTCGAGGCGCAGGACGCATCGTACTTCGCGGCGTCGGCGAGGATGGCGAGCTTGG
The DNA here is from genome assembly GCF_000526315.1 of Methylopila sp. 73B. Taxonomy (NCBI): domain Bacteria; kingdom Pseudomonadati; phylum Pseudomonadota; class Alphaproteobacteria; order Hyphomicrobiales; family Methylopilaceae; genus Methylopila; species Methylopila sp. 73B. The sequence goes on from NZ_JAFV01000001.1 coordinate 3,965,800, forward strand.
CGGTGATGTCCACGGAGTTCTTTCTCTGTTCCATCTGGCTTTCGACAATATGTTCGATATTTGTTCCGATCAAGGGGTGCTCCAGTGAGTCTTTCGCAATTAGGCCGCAGGAGACCCACGCAGTCGGCTGCGGCGTCTTGACTCAGTTTTGATGCGCTCCCTATAAGAGAACAGAACAAGAACTTTTGCGGATTTCCAACGATGACGACGCGCGCTGCGGCGGAGACGCTGGACGCGCTCAGGACGGTTGTGGCCCGCATCGAGGCCGACGCGTCGGGCGCTCTCGGCGCGGAGGAGCGGATCGTCCTCGGCGTGCCCGAGATGGACGCGGCGCTCGGCGGCGGGCTTCGGCGCGGAGCCCTGCATGCGGTGTCGGGCGCGTCCGCGGCGGGCGCCGTCGCGGCCACGGGTTTTGCGGTCGCGCTCGCCGTCAAGGCGGGGCGGCGGGGGAGGACGGCGGTATGGATCCGACAGGACATGTCCGGGCGCGAGACCGGGGAGCCTTGGCCGATGGGGCTGGCGGAGCTCGGCTTCGATCCCGACCGGCTGGTGGTGGTGCGCGCGCCGGACGAGGCGGCGACGCTGCGCGCGGCGGAAGCCGCGCTCGCCTGTCCGGCTCTCGCGGTCACGCTGATCGAGCCCTTCGGTCGCCTGGCGGCGTTCGACCGCGTGGCGGTGCGGCGGCTGGCGCTCGCCGCCGGCCGCTCCGGCGTGCCGGCGATCGTGGTGCGGGCGGGGGCGCCCTCGCTCGCCGCGCCCGTGGGGTTCTCGGCGGCGGAGACGCGCTGGCGGGTCGCTCCCGCCGCGTCGCCCCCCGGAGAGGAGGACTGGGGACGGCCGCGCTTTCACGTCGAGCTGGTGCGCAACCGGCGCGGCGGCCTCGGGCGGTGGACGCTCGGATGGGACGGCCATGAGCGCAGCTTCGCCGTGGCCGCAGGGAACGCCGGAAGCTTCGGCGCCGGCGCGCAGGATCATGGCGGTCGCCTTGCCGAACCTCCCCGTCGAGCGGGTGCGGCGGCGGGAGCGGGCGGTGGGCTCCGACGCGCCGGATGACCGCCCGCTCGTTATCGTCGAACGCCAGGGCGCGGCGCTCCGCATCGTGGCGCTCGACGCCGCGGCGGAAGCGGCGGGCGCGAGGCCCGGGCTGCCGCTGACGGAGGCGCGCGCCATCCGTCCGGACCTGCGCGTGGTCTCGGCCGACGCCGCGGCCGATCGCGCCCTGCTCACGGCGGTGGCCGACTGGTGCGACCGCTACACCCCGCTCGTCGCGCTCGATCCGCCCCACGGCCTGCTGCTCGACGTCGCGGGCTGCGCGCATTTCTTCGGCGGCGAGGCGGCGATGGCGCAGGATGTGACGGAGGCGCTCGCGCGCCAAGGCCTCACGGCCCGCGTCACGGTCGCGGGCGGAGCCGGCGTCGCCCGGGCGCTGGCGTGGTTCACGGCCGGCGGCGTGCCGACGCCGGAAGAGGAACGCGCGCGCCTTGCCGCGCTTCCGGTCGCGGCGCTGGGTCCCGCGGAGGCGGTCCGTACCGGCCTCGCTCGCGCCGGCCTGACGACGCTCGGCCAGCTCGCGGCCCGCGGCCGGGGCGAGCTCGTCGCGCGGTTCGGCTCCGGTCTCGTGGCGGCCCTCGACCAGGCGCTTGGCCGGGTCGATCCGCCGATTTCGCCGCGGCGCCCGGCGCCCGTACGGATGATCGAGCGCCGGTTTCCCGAACCCGTCCTCACCCAGGATGCGGTCGTCGCTGCCTGCCGGGCTCTCGCGGGCGCGCTCGCCGGCAGGCTCGAGGCCGCGGGCGAGGGCGTGACCCGCGTCGAGGCCGCCTTCTTCCGCGCCGACGGCAAGGTCTCGCGGATCTCGGTCGCGACCGGCCGGCCGACGCGGAATCCGGAGATGCTGCTGCGGCTCCTCAGGGAGCGGCTCGACGCGCTGGCGGATCCGATCGATCCTGGCTTCGGCTTCGATCTCGTCCGGCTGTCGGCGCTCGCGGTCGAGCCGCTCGCCCCCGAGGCGGTCAGCCTCGATCCGGGCGCGGCGGAGGAAGGCGCGGTCGCGGAGCTGGTCGATCGGCTCGCCGCCCGCCATGGCCGCCGCCGCGTGCTGCGCTTTCTGGCCGGCGACGTCCATCGTCCGGAGGGCGAGGCGCGGGCGCGCCCCGCCCAGGCGATGTCGGCCGGGGGCGGGCGATCGGCTGCGCGTGCGGCGAGCTGGCCCGCGCCGTCCCTCGCGGAGCCGCCGCGCCGGCCCTTGCGGCTGTTCGCCGATCCGGAGCCGATCGAGGTTCTGGCCGAGGTGCCGGACGGACCGCCGATCCGCTTCCTGTGGCGGCGGGTGGCGCATGCGGTCGCCCGCGCGGAGGGGCCGGAGCGGATCGCGCTCGAATGGTGGCGGCGCGACCCGGGCGCGCTGACCCGCGACTACTTTCGGGTGGAGGACGCGGAAGGCGCCCGGTTCTGGCTCTACCGCGACGGGCTTTACGTCCGGGAGGCGGAGCATCCGCGCTGGTTCCTGCATGGACTGTTCGGATGACCGCCTTCGCCGAACTCGCCGCCATGACGGCCTTTTCCTTCCTCCGCGCCGGCTCGCGGCCGGAGGAATACGTCGCGGCCGCGGCCTTCTATGGGCTCGAGGCCATCGGGATCGCCGACGTGAACTCCGTCGCGGGCGTCGTCCGCGCCTATGCGACGCTCGGCAACAAGGACCTGCCGCAACCGACGCCGAAGCTGGTGGTGGGCGCGCGTCTGGTGTTCGAGGACGATGCGCCCGACGTCGTCGTGCATCCCCGCGACCGCGCCGCCTGGGGGCGGCTCTGCCGGCTGCTCAGCCTCGGCAAGGAGCGCGCGGCGAAGGGCGAGTGCCGCCTGTTCTTCGAGGATCTGCTGGCGTGGCGCGAGGGGCTGCTCGCCATCGTCATGCCGTCGCGGGCGCCCGGTCGCGAGACGGAGCGCGCGCTCGCGGCGCTGAAGGAGACGGGACGCGACGCGACGTGGCTCGGCGCGACCATGCCGCGGCGCGGCGACGACGCCCGCAGGCTTGCGCGGCTGAAGCGCCTGGCGTCCCGCGTCGGCGTCCCGCTTCTCGCCACCAACGAGCCGCTCTGCCACACGCCCGACCGACGGCCGCTGCTCGACGTCGTCACCTGCATCCGCGAGGGCGTGACCCTCGACGGCGCGGGCCGCAGGCTGGAGGCGAACGCCGAGCGGCACCTGAAGCCGGGGGCCGAAATGGCCCGGCTGTTCCGGGACGCGCCGGAGGCGGTGACGGAGACGCTGAGGTTCAAGGAGCAGGTCGTCTTCAGTCTCAAGGATTTAGAGTACAATTACCCGCATGAGCCGGTGCCCGCGGGCAAGACGCCGCACGGCCATTTGCGCGATCTCGTGCGCGAAGGTCTCGAGCGATCCTATCCCGGGGGAACGCCTCCGGAGGTGGCGAAGCTGGTCGCCAAAGAGCTGGCGTTCATCAAGCGCGAGAACTACGCGCATTACTTCCTGACCGTGCATGACGTCGTGGCCTATGCGCGGTCGCAGGGCATTCTCTGCCAGGGGCGCGGCTCGGCGGCGAACTCCGCCGTCTGCTACGTGCTCGGGATCACGGCGGTCGATCCGGCCGAGTCCAACGTTCTGTTCGAGCGGTTTTTGTCCAAGGAGCGCTCCGAGCCGCCGGACATCGACGTCGACTTCGAGCACGAGCGGCGCGAGGAGGTGATCCAGCACATCTACGCGCGCTATGGCCGGGAGCGCGCGTCGCTCGTCGCCACCGTGATCCACTACAAGCCCCGCAGCGCCGTGCGCGAGGTCGGCAAGGTCTTCGGCATGGGCGAAGACCTGACGGCCGCGCTCGCCAACACGGTCTGGGGGAGCTGGGGCGACGGGCTGACGGAGGCGCAGGTGCGCCAGGCGGGGCTCGACCCGTCGAACCCCTATCTTTTGCCGGCGCTGAAGCTCGCGAGCGAGCTCGTCGGGTTTCCGCGCCACCTGTCTCAGCACGTGGGCGGTTTCGTGCTGACCGACGACCGGCTCGACGAAAGCGTGCCGGTGGGCCCCGCCGCCATGCCGGACCGCAGCTTCATCGAATGGGACAAGGACGACATCGACGCTGTCCGGATGATGAAGGTCGACGTGCTCGCGCTCGGGATGCTCACCTGCATCCGCAAGGCCTTCGACCTCATCCGCGTCCACGAACGCCAGGCGCTAGAGCTCGCGACCATCGAGCCGGGCCGGGAGGACGTCTACGCCATGCTGTCGCGCGGGGACTCGCTCGGCGTGTTCCAAGTCGAGAGCCGCGCGCAGATGAACATGCTGCCGCGGCTGAAGCCGAAGGAGTTCTATGACCTTGTGATCCAGGTCGCGATCGTGCGGCCGGGCCCGATCCAGGGCGACATGGTCCATCCCTATCTCAAGCGCCGCCGGAATCCGGAGCTGGTCGAGTACCCTAAGCCCGGGCCGTCGCATGACCCGGACGAACTGAGGAACGTGCTGGAGAAGACGCTCGGCGTCCCGCTGTTCCAGGAGCAGGCCATGCGCATCGCCATGGTGGCGGCCAGGTTTTCCGGCGAGGAGGCCAACGGCCTGCGCCGGGCCATGGCGACCTTCCGCAACCTCGGCGATATCGGCGTGTTCCGGGACAGGATGGTCGGGAACATGATCGCGCGCGGCTACGATCCGGAGTTCGCGGCGAACTGCTTCAAGCAGATCGAGGGCTTCGGCTCCTACGGCTTTCCCGAGAGCCACGCCGCGAGCTTCGCCAAGCTGGTCTACATCTCCTCCTATCTGAAACGCCGGCATCCCGCGGCTTTCGCCTGCGCGCTGCTCAACTCCCAGCCCATGGGGTTCTATGCCCCAGCCGAGATCGTGCGGGACGCCCGCGAGCACGGCGTCGAGACCCGCGGCGCGGACGTCGCGGTCAGCCAATGGGACAACACGCTGGAGAAGCGGCCGGACGACGCGCTGCGCCTGCGCATCGGCTTTCGGCAGATCGACGGGTTTCGGCAGGACTGGGCGGAGGCGCTGGTCGCGGCGCGCGGGAGCGGCTTCGCCTCGATCGACGACCTGAAGCGGCGGGCGCGGTTGCCGAAGGCCGCTTTGGTCAAGCTCGCCGACGCCGACGCGTTTCGCTCGATGAGGCTCGACCGGCGCGCGGCCCTCTGGGAGGTGCGGCGACTGCCGGACGACGTCGCGCTGCCCCTGTTCGAGGCGGCTGACGCGGCGGACCTCGGCGCCGAGGAAGGGAACGACGCGCTGCCCGAAATGGCGCTGTCGGAGCACGTGGTCGCGGACTACCAGACGACCCGGCTCTCGCTCAAAGGCCACCCCATGCAGTTTCTGCGCGTCCTGTTCGCGCGGGAGGGGACGGTCTCCTGCGCCGACGTCAAGAACGCTCGGGACGGGCGGCGGCTGACGACGGCCGGCGTGGTGCTCGTTCGGCAGAAGCCGGGCAGCGCCAAGGGCGTCGTGTTCATGACCATCGCCGACGAGACGGGGGTCGCGAACGCCGTGGTCTGGCCGACGGTGCTTCTGCGCTTTCGCCGGGAGGTGATGGCCGCCCGGCTGATCCAGGTCGAGGGGCGCGTCCAGCGCAGCCCCGAAGGGATCGTCCATCTGGTGGCGGAGCGCCTCGTCGACCGGACCCACGAGCTTTCCCGCCTGTCGAGTCGGCAGCTCGAGCCGCCGCTGGCGCGCGCCGACGAGGTGCGCCGTCCGCAGCCCGACCGTCCGCAGCAGCCGCGCGCGCACCCGCGCGACGTCCGCATTCTGCCGAAATCGCGCGATTTCCACTGATGCGGTCCGCTTCCGGCTTGGCGGGCGCGCGAAGTTGGACATAGCCTGCGAGTCGGGCGTTCCAGACCCGTAACGGGAGGCGAAAATGGCCGCGAAGTTCGAAATCTACAAAGACAAGAAGGGCGAGTTCCGGTTCCGCTACGTCGCGTCGAACGGAGAGCCGATGTTTGGCTCCGAGGGCTACACCTCCAAGGCCTCGGCCAAGAGCGCGATCGAGTCGATCAAGAAGAACGTACCGGGCGCCGACGTGGTGGACACCACCACGGAGGTCGCCTGACAACGGCTGAGCGCGACGGCGTCGCCCGCGCAGGGCGGCCGGGAGCCGCCGCGTGAGCGAGCTCACCTTCTACGAGTTCTTTGCAGGCGGCGGCATGGCGCGCCTCGGCCTCGGCGCGGGGTGGCGCTGCCTGTTCGCGAACGATCTCAGCCCGAAGAAGGCGGCCGCCTACCGCGAGAACTTCGGCGGCGGCGACCTCCATGTGGGCGACGTGCACGCGGTGACGCCCGCGATGCTCCCCGGGCGGGCGGATCTCGCCTGGGGCTCGTTTCCCTGCCAGGACCTTTCGCTCGCCGGCGTAAAGGCCGGCCTCGCCGGCGCACGCTCCGGAGCGTTCTGGGGCTTTTGGAACGCGGTCCTCGGACTGAAGGCGGAAGGCCGGGCGCCGAAGACGCTCGTGCTCGAGAACGTCTGCGGAGCGCTCACCTCGCGCGGCGGGCGCGACTTCGCCTCGATCGGCGCCGCCCTGAGCGACGCCGGCTACCGGTTCGGCGCGCTGGTGGTCGACGCCGCTCTGTTCCTCCCGCAGTCGCGCCCACGTCTCTTCATCGTGGCGATCGCCGAGGACGTCGACCTGCCGGCCTCGGCCGTCGATCCGGCGCCCGGCGCGCTGTCCGCCTTCCGCCCGAAGGCCCTGCTTACGGCCCATGCCGCGCTCGGTCCCGAAGCGCAGAAGGCCTGGATCTGGTGGCGCCTGCCGCCGCCGCGGGTCAATGTGCGCGCGCTCGATGACATCGTCGAGGACGAGCCCGGCGGCGTGCGCTGGCGCGAGCCGCACGAAACCGAGGCGCTGCTCGCGCTGATGGCGCCGCTGCACCGCGCCCGCATCGAGAGCCTCAAGGCCTCCGGCCTCCGCCGCGTCGGCGCGGTCTACCGCCGCATGCGGCTCGACGCGTCGGGGGCGAAGGTGCAGCGCGCGGAGGCGCGGTTCGACGGCGTCGCCGGCTGCCTGCGCACGCCCGCCGGCGGCTCCAGCCGACAGACGCTGCTGGTGATCGAGAACGGCGTCGTACGCTCGCGCCTGATGTCGCCCCGCGAGGCCGCGCGCCTGATGGGGCTCGACGACGCCTACGCGCTGCCCTCGAACTACAACGACGCCTATCGGCTGGCGGGCGACGGCGTCGCCGTGCCGGTGGTGCGGTTTCTCGCCCATGAGCTGCTGGAGCCGCTGCTCGGCCGCGAGGCGGCCGCGCGGCGCACGGCGTGAGCCGGAACCCCGCGCCTCCGGAGACGCCCGAAGCCCGCTCCGCCGTCATGCGGGCGGTGAAGAGCCGGGACACCAAGCCCGAAATGCTGGTCCGCCGCGCCGCCCACGCCCTGGGCTATCGCTTCCGCCTGCACCGCAAGGACCTGCCGGGCAGCCCGGACCTCGTCTTCCCCGCCCGCAAGAAGGTCATTTTCGTCCACGGCTGCTTCTGGCACGGGCATGAGTGCGCGCGGGGGGCGAGGACGCCGAAGACCAACACGGACTACTGGCGCGCCAAAATCGCGCGAAACGTCGCGCGGGACGCGCGGGCACGCAGCGCGCTGGACGCGCTCGGTTGGGAGACGCTGACGATCTGGGAATGCGAGCTCAAGAAGGACACGCGCCTAGCTGAGCGTCTAAAGTCGTTTCTCTGCGTTTGATCGACGCGGGCGTCGCTAACCTCTCTGTAAACACCCAAAGCCTATTGATCCGCAGCCGCCTCGGTCGAGACGGATCTGGAGGACGTTCTCCACCGAGGAGCGGTCGTTGCGAGCGAAGCCACCAACGACAGCCTGTGGACCCGACGGCGACCGGCCGACGGGCCGGTCCTGCGAAGATGCGAGGCTTGCGGCTCTCGCGCGCTACGACGTGCTGGACACGCCGAGCGAGGAGGCGTTCGAGCGGATCGTCCGGTTGACGCAGAAGGTCTTCCGGACCTCGACGGGCACCGCCAATGGTTCAAGGCGCGCCGCGGCGTGGCTTCGCAGGAGACCGCGCGGGAGCCGGCCCTGTGCAGCGTCACGATCGAGCAGGGGGCGCCGCTGATCGTGCCCGACGCGCGCTTGGACCCGCGTTTCGCCCAAAACCCTTTCGTGATCGGCCACCCGCACATCCGGTTCTACGCGGGCGCGCCGCTCGTCAGTCCGGACGGGCAAATGCTCGGCACGCTCTGCGTGATGGACCAGACGCAGCGCGCGTTCACCGAGGACGAGCGAGAGATGCTCGTCGATCTCGCGCGCATCGTGATCGACGAGTTCGAGCTCCGGCTGCTCGCCGACGCGGACCCGCTCACCGGCGCGCTGTCGCGCCGCGCCTTCCGCGCCGAGGCGCAGAAGGCGATCGATCTCGCGGCGCGCGCCGGCCGTCCTCTGAGCTTGGTCGCCATCGACCTCGACCATTTCAAGCAGGTCAACGACACCTACGGACATCACCGCGGGGACGCGGCGCTTACGGGCAGCGTCGCGGCCTGCGCCCGGCAGTTCGCGGGCGAGGAGCGGATCGGCCGGCTTGGGGGAGAGGAGTTCGCGGTGCTGCTGCCGGACGCCGGGGCGGAGCGTGCGTTGGCGATCGCGGAGCGGCTCCGGGAGGCGATCCGCCGCGAAGCCTACTCGTTCGGCGAAGGCGCGTTCCACGTCACGGCGAGCCTCGGGGTGACGTCGGCGCCGGTCGGAACTGCGTGCGACGTCGACGCGCTGCTGCGTCGCGCCGATCGCGCCCTGTACCAAGCGAAGGCCGCCGGTCGCGACCGTTGCGCCGTGGCCGCAAGCCCGATCACAGTCGGCAGGCCGCTGCGACGCGTGCTGAAGCGCGGCCGTATTGTCCATGGCGCCGGCCGAACCAGCGTGTCGTGCACCATACGGGCGATGTCGGCCGGTCGCGCGCAGCTCGACGTGCTTGGCGCAGCCGATCTGCCGACACGGTTCGATCTGGTCATGGACGGCGAAGAACCGGCGCCCTGCCGGGTCGTCACTTTGTCCGAGCAGGGCCTTGAGGTGGCGTTCGAGTGAGGCGGCGCCTCACTCGTCCATCTTCAGGGCGGCGATGAACGCCTCCTGCGGGATTTCCACCCGGCCGAACTGGCGGAGCTTCTTCTTGCCAGCCTTCTGCTTGTCGAGCAGCTTGCGCTTGCGGCTGGCGTCGCCGCCGTAGCACTTGGCGGTCACGTCCTTGCGGAGCGCCCGGATGGTTTCGCGGGCGATGATCTTGCCGCCGATCGCGGCCTGCACCGGGATCACGAACAGATGCGGGGGGATCAACTCCTTGAGCTTCTCGCACATCACACGGCCGCGCGCCTCGGCGCGGGTGCGGTGCACCAGCATGGAGAGCGCGTCCACCGGCTCGGCGTTGACCAGGATCGACATCTTCACGAGGTCGCCGGCCCGGTAGTCGGTGATGTGGTAGTCGAACGAGGCGTAGCCCTTCGAGATCGACTTCAGCCGGTCGTAGAAGTCGAACACGACCTCGTTCAGCGGCAGGTCGTAGACCACCATGGCGCGCTTGCCGACGTAGCTGAGGTCGATCTGCAGGCCGCGCCGGTCCTGGCAAAGCTTCAGCACCGAGCCGAGATAGTCGTCGGGCGAGAGGATCGTCGCGCGGATCCACGGCTCGTTGATCTCGGCGATCTTCATGACGTCAGGCATGTCGGCCGGATTGTGCAGCTCGATCTCGCTCCCGTCCGACAGGTTGATCTTGTAGATCACCGAGGGAGCGGTCGCGATCAGGTCGAGGTTGAACTCGCGCTCCAGCCGCTCCTGGATGATCTCGAGGTGCAGCAGGCCAAGGAAGCCGCAGCGGAAGCCGAAGCCGAGCGCGGCCGAGCTCTCCATCTCGAAGGAGAAGCTGGCGTCGTTCAGGCGCAGCTTGCCCATGGCGGCGCGCAGGTCGTCGAAGTCGGCCGCGTCGACCGGGAACAGGCCGCAGAACACCACGGGCTGCGCCGGCTTGAAGCCCGGCAGCATGTCCTTGGTCTGACGCTTGTCCTCGGTGATGGTGTCGCCGACGCGGGTGTCGGCCACTTCCTTGATCGAGCCGGTGAAGAATCCGATCTCGCCGACGCCGAGCTCTGCGATGTCGGTCATCTTCGGCGTGAACACGCCGACCCGGTCGACGTCGTAGACCGCGTTCGCGCCCATCAGGCGGATTTTCATCCCCTTCTTGAGCGTGCCGTCGACGATGCGCACCAGCACCACGACGCCGAGGTAGGTGTCGTACCAGCTGTCGACCAGCATGGCCTTCAGCGGCGCCGCGCGGTCGCCCTTGGGCGGCGGCAGGCGCTTGACGATCGCCTCGAGCACGAGGTCGATGCCGATGCCGGACTTGGCGGAGATCGGCACCGCGTCGGAGGCGTCGAGGCCGATGACCTCCTCGATCTGCTCCTTGACGCGGTCGGGCTCGGCCGCCGGCAGGTCGATCTTGTTCAGGACAGGCACGATCTCGTGGCCGTTGTCGAGCGCCTGGTAGACGTTCGCCAGCGTCTGCGCTTCGACGCCCTGGCTTGCGTCCACCACCAGCAGCGAGCCCTCGCAGGCCGCGAGACTGCGAGACACCTCGTAGGCGAAGTCGACGTGGCCTGGCGTGTCCATCAAGTTGAGGATGTAGGTCTTGCCGTCCTGCGCCGGATAGGTGAGGCGCACGGTCTGCGCCTTGATGGTGATGCCGCGCTCCTTCTCGATGTCCATCGAGTCGAGCACCTGCTCCGTCATCTCGCGCGCCTGCAGGCCGCCCGTGGTCTGGATCAGACGGTCGGCGAGGGTGGACTTCCCGTGGTCGATGTGCGCGACGATCGAGAAGTTGCGGATGTTGGTCTGGGGTTCGGCGGCCATGCGCGGCGGATAGCAGGCGCGGCGCCCCACGGCAAGGGAATCAGGGGACGGGCGGGGGTTCGCTGCGGCCCGGTCGGGCGTCTCCGTCGCCGGGGTTCGCCAGGGAGGCAGGCGCGGCCGCTCCTCAAGCAGGCATGACGCTTTCTTGTGCTGTCTGCTCCGGGCGTCCTGTCGTAGCGTGCCGGCGGTCTTGATGCGCCGCATCGGTCCGGCCCTCCTCACGCGCGCGCCGCGCGTCTCCTCGCAGACGAGAGAATCATGTCCCCCACATCGAACTCCGAGTCGGAAATTCGTTCCGCCATCGAGGTCTGGCTCGGCGCCGTCCGGGCGAACGACGCCGCGAAGATCGCGGAGGTCCATGCGGAGGACGGCCGTATCTTGGTCGCAGGCGCGCCGGTGATCGCGGGCCGGGCGGCGATCGCCGAGTTCTGGGCTGGCCTGCTCGCCGCCACCAACGACACCGTGGTGTTCGGTCCGACGACGATCGACGTGGACCCGGCGGAGGCGATGGCCTTCGAGGTCGGGACTTACTCCTTCAAGACGGGCGACGCAGGCGCCGAGACCGACAACTCCGGCAAGTACGTCGTAGTCTGGAAGAAGATCGACGGCGCGTGGAAGGTCTGCATCGACTCGCTCGTCGCGGACTGAGCGCCGCCGCCTAGGCGCGGCCGCCATGCCGCCACGCCTCGACACTTTCGTTCGGGACGCACTACCTAATCGTCATGACAAAGAGCGACGACACTCTGCCGGACCGCCAGTTCGAGCGCATCGCGCGCGCGCTGGCGGAGCCGCGGCGGGTGCAGATCCTTAAGGAGATCGGCGGCAACGCCGAGCCGACCCCCTGCGCGGCCCTGCACGAAGCGCAGGGCATCAGCCCCGCGACCCTGTCGCACCACATGAAGGAGCTCGAGACCGCCGGTCTCGTCGAGATCCATCGCGAGGGCCGGTGTGCCAGCCTCACTCTGAACCGCGATGTGCTCGCCGCCTATCTCTCGCGTCTCGCCGCGATCTGACGCCTCCGCAAAAATCTCTGGCCTGGCCCCTTGCGTCCCAATTGTTTGACATTCATCTAACTATCGAAACAACTCGCTGTAAGGAAAATCCAATGAGCGAACTCAAGGGAAAGACCGCGATCGTAACCGGCGCCTCCAAGGGCATCGGCGCGGGCATAGCGCGGGCGTACGGCGCCGCGGGCGCCGCCGTGGTCGTGAACTACGCGTCCGACAAGTCCGGCGCCGACCGCGTCGTCGCGGACATTCAGGCGGCCGGCGGCCGGGCGGTCGCGGTGCAGGGCGACGTCTCGAAGGAGGCGGACGTGCTGCGCCTGTTCGACGAGACGGAGGCGGCGTTCGGGCGGCCGAACGTGCTGGTGAACAACGCCGGCGTCTACCAGTTCGGCGCGATCGAGGACCTCACGGTCGAGCATTACCGCCGCCAGTTCGACATCAACGTGCTCGGCTCGCTGCTCGGGATCCGCGAGGCGGCCAAGCGCTTCGGTCCGGAGGGGGGCGCGATCGTCAACGTTTCTTCGGTCGCGAGCCGCGGCGTGTATCCGACGGTCTCGGTCTACAGCGCGACCAAGGCGGCGGTGGACCATTTCACCCGGATCCTGGCCGCGGAGCTTGGCCCGAAGAAGATCCGCGTCAACGCGGTCAATCCCGGCGGCGTCGAGACCGAAGGCACGCATGCGGCCGGCGTCATGGGCAGCGAGTTCGAGCAGCAGATGATCGCCTCGACCCCGCTCGGCCGTCTCGGCCAGCCGGACGACATCGCCAAGGTCGCGGTCTTCCTCGCCTCCGACGCGGCGGGCTGGGTGACCGGCGAAACGCTGGCGGCCTCCGGCGGTCAGCGTTGAGGGATTGAAGGGGCGCGGCGCTGGACGCCGCGCCCTTCGTCTGGCGTCACGCGCGGCCGGCGAAGATGTCCTTCTTCACGACCGCGTGGACGCCCCAGTTGCCGTCCACCACCTGGGTGACGCCGAAGTCCACGCCGATCGACATCAGCGACACCGCCTCGTCCTCGGTCAGCTTCTGCGTGGTCATCAGGAAGTGGCGCATCTTGCGGAAGGCGTCGCGCATCGCGAGGTCGACCGACGACTTGCCGTAGATCGCCGACTGCGCCTCCGGCCCCAGCTCCTTCAGGTAGTTGGCGAAGGAGAAGCCGTGGACGAGCCACTCGTCCTTGGTCTCCAGCATCGGGTAGTTCAACTCCTCCAGCGGCGTGCCGCCGAGGTCCGCCTTCTTGTGCAGGATCAGCTGGAACACGCCGGTGAGCGAGCACTCGATGGCGGTGCCGCAGAGCTCGCTGTCGCCCTGGCTCGCGTGTGGATCGCCGACCGAGAGCAAGCCGCCCTCGACCGCGACGGGGTAGTACATCGTCGCGCCCTTGCCGATGCGCCAGTTGTCGATGTTGCCGCCGACGTAGTTCGGCGGGATCGTGTCGACGAAGTCCGCCTCCGCCGGCGCCAGGCCGAGCGTGCCGAAGTGCGGGCGGATCGGCACCCGCACCCCCTTCAGGACGTCGAAGTTGCGGCTGGTCTTGGTGTGGTCCACCGGCACGCCGGGATAGTCGATCGTGACGTGCTCGACGCCGAACGGATCGGTCTGCGGGACCCATTTGAAGTTGTAGACGGCCTGCGCCCAGCTCTTGGAGCCCATGGCGTCGACCTCGTAGATTGTCACCACCTCGCGCTTCGCGCCGTCGAGCATGTCGTTGTAGTGGTAGCCCCACCAGGCGGCCGCGTTCGAGCCGAAGGCCTTGCCCTTGAACTTGGGGTTGGCGCAGGGGCGCGGCGCGCAGTCGAGGATGCGCACCTCGAGCACGTCGCCCGGCTCCGCGCCGCGGACGTAGACCGGCCCGGTCATGACGTGCACGCCCTGACCCTCGCCGGAGCCCTTTTTGTAGAGCTTGGGGTCGGTGGTCCCGGCGCCGCGGCGGTCGACGCCCTTCTTGTCCTTGGTCCAGAGGAACACGCTCTCGGCGCCCTCGTCGCCCTGCACCATGCGCTCCGCGTCGTCGTTGGCGTGGTGGGTGAGGGTCTCGATGGTGACGATGTCGCCGCTCTCAATCTCAACCCGCGGCTTCAGCGATTTCGAGAAATAGCCCCAGTGCACGGTGTCGGCGTTCGCCGCCAGGTAATGGTGCTTGCGCTCGCCCGATGCGCGCGCGGCGGTCGCCTGGGCCAGCGCCGGCGTCACCAGCGAGGCGCCGGCGGCGCCCAGGGTGGCGAGGCCGCCGGCGGCGACGAAGCCGCTTTTCAGGAAGCCGCGGCGCTCATGATCAAGATCCTCGCGGAAGGCGCGGTAATGCAGCTCGAATTGTGGGCAGGTCGCGTCGTCGCCGCGGCACATGGCATGCGTTCTCCGGTCGCTCAGGCCGGGCGAGGGCCCGGCGCAAGCGACGCACGCAAGCGCGGCGCCAGTTGGCGTCAGCGCAGCAGCAGCGCGACGGCTGCGACGGCGAGCACGGCGAAGGTGACGAGGATGCCGCCGCCGCGGCAGACGAACTGGGTCGGCGCGTTCTTCGGCGCGAACATGCCGATCGGGTGCAGCAGCCGCGCGACGAGCAGCGCGATCAACAGCCCGCGCACAAGGCCCGTGGAGCCGCCGCCCGCCTCATAGAACCCGACGAGCAGCAGCGCGAAGGGCACGTACTCCGCGAAGTTGCCATGCGCGCGGATCCGCTTGGCGAGGCCTTCATGGCCTCCGTCGCCGTGCAGAGCGTCGTCGCCGACCCGGCCCGCGACCACCCAGGCGGACAGCCCCACGAACAAGAGCGCGAGCAGGGCGCCGTAGAAGGCGGTGAGGGCGGGAAAGATGAGGGGGCTCACGAGAGCGTCTCCAGGCTGCGGGGTTCGTGGATCGGGCAGCCGTTGCGCTCGGCGCGGAAGTCGCGGGAGCGCTCGTAGTTCGCGCGCCGGGTGCGGTTGATGGATCCGAGCGGCCGGTGGGCGGCGAGGCCGTGCCACGGGCTGAACGACAGGCGGTCGTCGACGACGTCGGCCTTCGCCTCGCTCCAGCCGGTCTGCGGCGCGACGCGCAGCCGCGCGACGGCGACATAGGGGCTCTGGTCCTCCGGCCAGACCACCGAGGCGTCCTCGATCGGCATGGCCTCGGCGTCGGTCATCAGCTGAACGCGCAACTCCCATTCGCCGCCCGAACGGGAGAAGAACGCGTTGACCTCCTCCCGGTGGGCGTCCGGCCGGCCGTGGGTGTCGACCTTCATCCCCGTCAGCGCGACCAGCTCCGGCGAAACTGGAGCGAGCGAGGCCTTGGCGACATAGGAGCCGTGGAGGTAGGGCGTCTGGCTGTAGAAAGTCTCGCCGAGAACATTGGTGAGCGGCTGGCCGCCGAGGCTGGTCAGCGTGGCGCTCTTGCCTCCGAAGGCCTCGACCGCGGCTTCCGCCCCGCGGAGCACGCTGGAAACCGCCTTCTTGAGCGTCTGGGAGGCGTCGGTCGTCTTGGCGAGCAGCTTCAGCGTCTTCAGGAAACTCGCGGCGTCCGCCGCGGCGAAGGCCGGGGCGTTGGCCATCACGAAGTCCTGCGTGGCGTCTCCCTCGGAGCCGGGGAGCCGCTCGCCCTCGACGCCCACCACCTTGATCGCGAGGCCGCGTGGGGCGGAGACGCCGTCGTCGAGAATGTCGCCCGGATTGGTCGAGAACCGCATCACGACGGGGTAGCGCCCGGGCTTTGCGAACAGGCCCTGCGCCAGGGGCTCCGGCAGGCCGGAAAGCACCTCGAATTCGCCCGTCAGCAGAGCGTGGCTCTTGGCGTGGACGCTGCGCAGCGCGTGGCCGCCGTCGGCGTAGGTGGTCTCGGAGATCGAGCGCATGGTCGCGATCAACTCGTCGCGCACCTGCGCCTCGTCGTCCTCGGGGCGCTCCAATGAGGGATCAAAACGCAGGGGCGTGGACGCCGTCATTGGGGTCGCTCCGGTTGCAGAGGCTTTCCCCACCGAACCGCCGAGCCCGACGCATCGTTCCCGCTGCGACAGGATGCGCGGTCGGCTACGGTCCGCTCATTCCGCCAGCGACGCGATCCCTTCGCGATAGGTGGGATAGGCGAGCCGCACGCCGAACTCCTCCCTCAGCACGCGGTTCGCGACGCGCTTGTTGGAGGAGTAGAAGCTCCGCGCCATCTCGGAAATCTCCGCGGTCTCGAACGGCGTCTCCGGTGGCGGCTCGACGCCGATGAGACCCGCCGCGTAGGTCACCACGTCCTGGGGCGCGGCCGGCTCGTCGTCGGTGACGTTGACGATGGGCCCGGCCTCGGGGCGCGCGATCCCGGCCGCGAGGGCCGCCGCGATGTCGTCCACGTGGATGCGGTTGAACACCTGTCCGGGCTTCACGAGGCGCTTGGCCGTGCCAGCGCGCAGGTTGTCGATCTGGCTGCGCCCGGGGCCGTAGATGCCCGCAAGGCGGAAGATCTGGACAGGGACGCCGCGCTCCCGCCCGAACGCGAGCCAGTCACGCTCCACCACGATGCGGCGCGCGCCGCGCTCGCTATCGGCCTCGGGCTCGGTGGTCTCGTCCACCCAGCCGCCGCCGGCGTCGGCGTAGACGCCGATGGTGGAGAGGTACCCGACCCAGCCGAGGCTTTCCGCCGCCCGCAGGGCCTCGCCGGCGCCGCGCAGGGTAGGATCGCCATGGACGTCCGGCGGGGCGGAGACCAGCACGTGGGTTGCGGCGCGCACCGCTTCGCCAAGCGCTGGCGTCAGCTCGGAGCCGTCGAACACATGGGCGGCGAGCCCATCGGCCGCCAGCCGCGCCGCGGTCTCGTCCGAGCGCGAGGTCACGTCCACACGGTCGAACGCGGACCCGTGCAGGGCGACGAAGCGGCGGGCGGTGTAGCCGCAGCCGAACACGACGAGCCGTCTCACGCCGCCTCCTGGTCAAGCGCCGCGCGCCACTCGGCGCGCACCTCCACGTCGGTTTCGGCCGCAAGCCGCCGCGCGGCAAGGGGCGCGAGCGTCGCAGGCGGGACGAGCCGCCCGATCGCCCAGGCGCTTGCGCCGCGCACCACGGGGGAGGGGTCGTCGAGAAGCGGGCCGAGCGCCTCGGCGAGGCTCGCGTCGCCGGAGTTGCCGATCGCGATCGCGACGTTGCGGACGAAGCGGTCGCGGCCGATGCGCTTCACGGCGGATTTTGCGAACAGTGCCCGGAAGGCGGCGTCGTCGAGGGCGGCGAGCGCGCGTAGTTCCGGCGCGCGCAAGGCGTCGCGGGCGGCGAGCCGCATCTCGCGGCCGGTCTCCGCGAACTTGTTCCAGGGACAGGCGGCCAGGCAGTCGTCGCAGCCGTAGATGCGGTTGCCGAGTCTGGGCCGCAGCTCCCGCGGGATGGGGCCGGCGTGTTCGATCGTGAGGTAGGAGACGCAGCGCCGCGCATCGAGCTGATAGGGCGCCGGGAAGGCGTCGGTCGGGCAGGCGTCGAGGCAGGCCCGGCAGGAGCCGCAGCGATCGGTCTCGGCCGCGTCCGGGGGAAGCTCGGCGGTGGTGAAGATCGCGCCGAGGAACAGCCAGGAGCCGTGAGCGCGCGAGACGAGGTTGGTGTGCTTGCCCTGCCAGCCGAGGCCGGCGGCGGCGGCGAGCGGCTTCTCCATCACAGGCGCGGTGTCCACGAACACCTTCACGGGGTGCCCGGCGGAGGCCAGCAGGCCGGCGACCTGCTTCAGCCGGCCCTTGATCAGGTCGTGGTAGTCGTCGCCCTGGGCGTAGACCGAGATCGCGGCATGAGACGGCCGTTCGAGCGCCCCCCGCGGGTCGTGGTCCGGCCCGTAGTTCAGCCCGAGCAGCACGACGGAGCGCGCCTCCGGCCAGAGCGCGCGGGGGTCGGCCCGCCAGTGCGCCCGGTCCTCGAGCCACACCATGCTTCCATGCCGCCCGAGCGCCAGCGCCTCCAGCAGCCGCGCGCCGGCGGCGGCGACGGCGTCCGGCGTCGTCACCCCGAAGGCCTCGAAGCCGTAAGAGGCGGCGCGCGCGCGGAGATCGTCCTTGAGGGCGGCAGGGGTCATGGGGCGACGGCGGGATCCAACCGAGGGTGCGCGCCGTCAAGCTCGGTTCCAGCGCGATCTCTGCGACGGAAGCGCGACGTCTCCGTCTCCCTCCCCCTTGTGGGGAGGGTAAGGGTGGGGGTGGCGCAGGATGAGGCGCAACGGTCGGGCGCAGGGCGGCTAAGCCCTCCGCGTTCCGTTCTGGACGACCCCCGCCCCCGGCCTCTCCCCGCAAGGGGGAGGGGGGAAGAAGGCGCGCCGTCACGCGGTCGCGGAGCCCTCAGAAATCCAAATTCGCGTAGGTCAGCGAGGGCTGCATGCCGGGCATTCCGTCCGCCAGCAGCGGGCGGAAGGAGGGGCGCGACTTCACCCGCGCGTACCAGCTCTTCGCGGTCTCGTCCTCGTCCCACGGCACGTCGCCCAAGAAATCCACCACCGACAGATGCGCGGCCGCCGCGAGGTCGGCGTAGGTCAGCCGGTCGCCCGCGAGCCAGTTCCGCTGCCGGATCAGATACCCGACATACTTCAGATGATAGCGGATGTTGGAGCGCGCCGCGCGGATGGCGGCCATCTCCGGCGCGCCGCCGCCGAGGTTGGTCGGCATGAAGCGCTTGTAGATCTTCTCCATCACGAGATGGGATGACACCTCGTCGAAGAACTTCTGATTGAACCACGAGGTCAGCCGCCGGCTCTCGACGCGGTCGCGCGGCGCCTCCGGCAGCAGGCGGCGGTCGCCGAGCGCGAGGCCGCGGGTCTCGTCGAGGTACTCCGCGATCACGTCCGCGCCGGGCACGGACGGGATCGAGGCCTCCACCAGCACCGGGGTCGTCCCCGCCGGGTTCAGGTGGAGGAAGGGCTCGCGCCGCTCCCACACCTTTTCCTCCACGAGGTCGGCGTCGAGGCCGTACTCCCCCATGACGAGCCGCACGAAGCGCGAGTGGGGGCAGAGGGGATGATGGTAGAGGATCGCCATGGACCGGGGGGACGCTTGCGCTTTGAAACTGTGGCCGGCCTGCCGCGGCCCTGCCGGAACGCCGGTCGTTCGATGGCGCGGCGCGGGGACCCCGTATAGAACCGGCGTCGTCGTGCGACAACAGCGAATCGCCGCCGAGCCGAGGGGTTTCCAACGTCATGGACATCGCAAGCCTGCTTGAAGCGGCGCTTCTGGGCGTCGTCGAAGGACTGACCGAGTTCCTGCCGGTGTCCTCAACCGGGCACCTCCTGCTGCTCGGCCACTTCCTGGGCTTCGAGTCGACGGGGAAGACCTTCGAGGTGCTGATCCAGCTCGGCGCCATCCTCGCCATCCTGCTGGTCTACGCGCAGCGGCTGATCGACGTCGCCCTGCGCGTCCCGACCGACCCCGCGGCGCGGCGCTTCGTGCTCGGCGTTCTGATCGCCTTCCTGCCGGCGGCGGTGATCGGCGCGGGGCTGCACAGCTTCATCAAGAACGTCTTGTTCGAGACGCCGGCGCTGATCTGCGTCGCGCTCATCGTCGGCGGTCTCGTGCTGCTCTGGGTCGACGCCCGCACGCCGACCCAGCACTACGAGGTGCGCGGCGTCGACGGGCCGGCTCACGCGTGGGTCGACGGCCCGCACGACGGCGCCCGCTTCGACGACGCGATGCGCTTTCCGCTTTGGCTCTGCCTCGCGGTCGGCCTGTGCCAGTGCCTCGCGCTCATCCCCGGCGTGTCGCGCTCGGGCTCCACGATCGTCGGGGCGCTGCTGATGGGCGCGAGCAAGCGGGCGGCGGCGGAGTTCTCCTTCTTCCTCTCCATGCCGACCATGGCGGGCGCTTTCGCCTACGACCTCTACAAGAACCGCAGCGTGCTCTCGCTCGACGACATCGGGCTGGTCGCGGTCGGCTTCGTCTGCGCCTTCCTCGTGGCGCTTATCGTGGTGCGCTACGTGCTCGACTTCATCTCGAAGCGTGGCTACGCGCCCTTCGCCTGGTGGCGGCTGATCGTAGGCTCGGCCGGCCTCGCCGGCGTTCTGGTCTACGGCTGAGGCGATGCCCGCGGTCACGCTCGCCGACGTCGTCAAAACCTACTCCGGGAGCGCGGTCCTGAAGGGCGCGTCCTTCGCCGTTCCGGCCGGCGCGCTGTGCGCGGTCACCGGCCCGGCCGGCGCGGGGGCCTCGACGCTGCTGCGGCTGATCGCGGGCCTCGAACGGCCGACGAGCGGCGAGATCGCGATCGGCGAAACGCCGCTGCGCTCGTTCGGAACCGCCGTGCCCGGCCTCGCCGCGATGGTCGCTCCGGACGGTCTGAAGCCGCGCGCGAACCTCTACGCGAACATCGTCCGCGGGCTGCCCCGGTTCGGCCCCGAGGGCCGCGCCACGGAGACGCGCGCGCTGGCGCTCGCGGACGCGCTCGGTCTCGGGCCGCTGCTCGCCCGCCGCGCGCGCGACGTTTCGACGTCGGCCCGCGTTCTCGCGGCGCTGGCGCAGGCGCTCGCGCGCCGGCCGGGAGCGATCGTGATCGACGGCGCATTCGCGGCGCTCGGCGTCGAGGACCGCGCCCGCGCGGTCGGAGCTCTCCGCGCGCATCTGGCGGAGACCGGCGCCGTCGCGGTGGTCGCGGGCCGGCCCGGCGACGAGATCCTGCGCTCGGCCGACCTGCAGGTCGCGATCGACACGGGCGAGGTTCTGCAGGTCGGCGCGCCCGACGAGCTGTACCGCCGCCCGGCGGACGTCCGCGTGGCGCGGCTCACCGGACCTGCGGGCATGAACGTGCTGCCCGTGCGCGCCAACCAGACGGGGCTGTCGCTCGAGGATGGGACCTGGCTCGGGGCGGCGAGCGTGATGACGGCCAAGACCCACGGCCTGCTGGGCGTGCGGCCGGAGCGGCTGTTCCCGATCGGCGAGGGGCTGCCCCCCGAGAACGGCGCGCGGCTGCCGGTCGACGTGACCGCCGTGTCCCGGCTCGGCGCGGAGACCTGGATCGAGGGCTTTGTGGGCGGAGTCCCCGCCGCCGCGCGCTTCGGCGCGGCCGCCCCGGACGATCTCGCGCCGGGGGCTCGCCTGATCCTCGGCGCGGAACGGCGCGACCTCCACATGTTCGACGCGGCGACGGAAACCCGCGTCTGAGCGGCGCTTGAGGCGAATCGGGCGGGCGGTCTAGGCTCGCCCGACCCATGAGCACGGGCCGCGCCCCCAACGTTTTGACGATCCCCGCCGGCGCGCCGTTCCTGGCGACGCTCGCGCGCGGCATCCTCGACGGGACGGTCGTGCGGGGCTTTGCGCCGCGCGGCGACCCGCTGGCGCTGGCCGAGGCCACCATCTTCCTGCCCACCCGCCGCGCCGCCCGCGCGCTGCGGGACGCGTTCCTGGCCGAGCTCGACGGCCGGGCCACGCTGTTGCCGCGCATCGCGCCGCTCGGCGACGTGGACGAGGACGCCGGCGCGGCGGAGGACGCCGCCGAAGTCGACGGCGAGCTGCCGCCGGCCGCGGCCCCGCTGGAGCGGCGGCTGGCGCTCGCCCGGCTGGTGTTCGGTTTCGCCGGCGCGCTCGACCGCTCGATGCTGCGCCTCAGCGACGAGGACGGCCCGCTGATCCCGGCGACGGCGGCGGAGGCGATCCATCTCGCGGCCGAGCTCGAGGCCCTGATCGACCAGATCGAGACCGAGGAGGTGGACGTCGCGGCGCTTAACGCCCTCGCGCCGGGCGAACACGACCGCTACTGGGCGATCACCCAGTCCTTCCTGCAGGTGGCGCTGAAGGCCTGGCCCGAGCATCTCGAACAGGTCGGCCGCCTCGACCCCAGCCGGCGCCGCAGGCTTCAGCTCGACGCCGCGGCGGCGCAGGTCGCCGCCGGGGCCGGGCCGGTGATCGCCGCCGGCTCGACCGGCTCGGCGCCCGCCACCCGCCGCCTGATCGCGGCGATCGCCCAGGCGCCCCGGGGCGCCGTGGTGCTGCCGGGCTTCGATCGCGACGGCCTCGACGAGGCCGCCTGGACCGCTCTGCGCGACGGCGACGCGCCCGGCCTCTACGGCCACCCGCAGCGGGGCCTGTCGCGCCTTGCGCAGGCGCTCGGCGTCAGCCGCCCCGAGGTCCGCGAGCTCGCGCCGGCCTCGCCCGCGCTCGCGGCCCGCGCGCGCCTCGCCGCCGACGCGTTGCGGCCCGCCGAGACCACCGACCTCTGGGGCGCGGCCTCGGGCGACCTGTTCGAGGTCGTCGGGTCGCTCGACGGCGTCACGCTGGTGGACGCGCCGCACCCGCGCGGCGAGGCCGCGGCCATCGCGGTCGCCCTGCGCGAGACGCTTGCGACGCCGGGAAAGACCGCCGCCCTGGTGACGCCGGACCGCGGCCTCGCGGCGCGGGTCGCCACCGAACTCGCGCGCTGGGGCGTCGCGATCGACGACAGCGCGGGCGCGGCGCTCAAGGCGACGCCCGCCGGCGGCCTGCTGCGGCTGGTCGCCGAGGCCGCCTTCGATCCCCGCCCGGCGCCGCTGCTCGCGCTGCTGCGCCACCCCCGCTGCCGCCTCGCGGACGCCCCCGGCCTTGGCTCCCGCGCGACCGACGCGCTCGACATCCTGGCCTTCCGGGAGGCGTTGCCGGGCCAGGGCTTCGAGGCGCTGCGGCGCGCGTTGCGGGAGCCGGAGGAGGGCGAGCGCCGCCACGGTCCGGCGAAGAGATTCGGAGGCCCCGACCGCGCCGCGGCCCGCGCTTTGGTCGACAGCCTCGAGGCGGCCCTCAGCCCGCTCGCGTGCACCCTCGATGCTCCGGTCGCGCCGCTCAAGAGGCTCGCGACCGCGCTCACGGGCGCCTACACGGAGATCGCCGGCGACGCGGAGGGCGACGACGCCGAGGCGGTCGCCCAGTTCCTCGAGGAGCTGCGCGAAGCCGCGCTCGAGGCGGAGCCGATCGCGCCGCGGGCTTTCCCCGGCGTCCTGGTCGCGCTGATGGCGGGACGGGTCGTGCGCCCGCCGCGCGACAGGCATCCGCGGCTCCGGATCCTCGGGCCGCTGGAGGCTCGGCTGCTGCACGTCGACCACATGGTGCTGGGCGGCCTCAACGAAGGCGTCTGGCCGCCGACGCCGCAGAGCGACGCGTGGATCAACCGGCCCTTGCGGGCGCAGCTCGGCCTCGCCCCGCCGGAGCGGCGCATCGGCCTCTCGGCGCACGACTTCGTCCAGGGCCTGGGCGCGCCCGAGGTGACGCTGACGCGGGCGGCGAAAGCCGGCGGCGCGCCGACCATCCCCTCGCGCTGGCTGCAGCGGCTCGCCGCCGTCGCCGAGCCAGCAGCCCACGCCGCCGCCAAGGCCCGCGGCGCGCGGCTGGCGCGGCTGGCGGAGAAGCTCGACGAGGCCCCGCGCGAGCCCGCGCCCCGGCCGCCGGAGCCGCGCCCGAAGCTCGAACTGCGGCCGCTCCAGATCAGCGTCACCGGCGTCGAGACCTGGCTGCGCGATCCCTATTCGCTCTACGCCCGCATGGTGCTCCGGCTGGACGAACTCGGCCCGGTCGGGCCGGAGCCGGGCGCGCGCGAACTCGGCGAAGTGATCCACGCCGCTCTGGAGGCCTTCGCCCGCAGCGGTCTGACGGCGGCGGATCCCGAGGCTCGTCCGGCGCTCCTGCGCTTCGGCGAGGCCGCCTTCGGCGCCCTGCTGGAGCGCGACGACGCCCGGCTGCTGTGGTGGCCGCGCTACGCCCGCATCGTCGACTGGTTCCTTGGCTTCGAACGCTCCCGCGCGCCCTTCGTGGCGCGCACGCTGGTGGAGCAGACCGCGGCCCACCGCTTCACGACGCGCATGGGCCGGGAGTTCGCGCTCACCGCCCGCGCCGACCGCATCGACGCGCTGAACGACGGGAGCTTCGCGATCCTCGACTACAAGACCGGCCGCACGGCCTCGGTGAAGCAGGTGCTCGCGGGCTTCGCGCCGCAACTGCCGCTGGAGGCCGCGCTGCTCGCCGTCGGCGGCTTCGCCGACGCCGCGCCCGACGGCGGGACGCCGGGCGGCCTTGCGCTGATCCGTCTCACCGGGCGCGATCCCGCCGGGGAGGTCGTCGACGTGCGCGCCAAGGACGAGCCGATCGCCGACGTGGCCGCCAAGGCGCTCGCGCGGTTCCGGCAGGTCGTGGATCGCTTCGAGGACGAGGCCGAGCCCTACCGCTCGCTGTCCCACCCCACCTTCCTGTCGCGCCCGGAAGGCCCCTACGCCCACCTCGCGCGGGTGAAGGAGTGGTCCGCCACCGGCGGCGCCTCGGACGGCGAAGGAGACGGGGAATGAGCGGTCCGAGCGCCATGACGCTCGAGCGCCAGGCGCTGGCGTCGAACCCGCGCGCCTCGGCCTGGGTCTCGGCCAACGCAGGCTCCGGCAAGACCTACGTGCTGGTGCAGCGCGTGGTCCGGCTGCTGCTCGCGGGGGCGGACCCTTCGCGCATCCTCTGCCTCACCTTCACCAAGGCGGCGGCCGCGAACATGCAGAACCGGGTGGTGGAGCGCCTGCGCGGCTGGGCCACCATGCCGGACGAGGCTCTGGCGGCGGAGGTCGCGGACCTCGAGGGCGCTCAGCCGTCGCGGGCCCATCTCGCCCGCGCCCGCCGGCTGTTCGCGCAGGCGCTTGAGACGCCGGGCGGGTTGAAGATCTACACCATCCACGCCTTTTGCGGCCGCCTGCTCCGGCAGTTCCCGTTCGAGGCTAACGTGCCCGCCGGCTTCGCCGAGATCGACGAGCGCGACCAGGCCGAGATGATGGCCCGCGCCCGCGCCCGGGTGCTGGCCCGCGCGGCGCGCGATCCCGAGGGCTCGCTCGGCGCGGCGCTCGCCTATCTCGTGCCGCGCGTCGCCGCGCAGACCATCGACGACGCCGTGGCCGAGGCCGTGGGCGGGCGCGACGACCTCCGCCGGCTGTTCGACGACCCCGCCGTCGGCGGACCCGACGGCGCGGCGCGGGCGCTGGCCGATACCTTCGACCTCGCCCCGCACGAGGACGCCGATGCGCTCGACGCCGCGATCCTCGGCGCCGGCCTGCCGGCCGAGGAATGGCCCGCCATCGCCCACGCGCTGGCGGAGGGGACGACGACGGACGGCAATCTGGCGGCCTGCTTCCTGAAGGCGGTCGCGGCTGGCGACGAGACCGAGCGGCGTGAGGCCTATCTCTCCGTGTTCCTCACGGCGACGGGCCAGCCGCGGGCGCCGAACCGGTTCGTCACCAAGGGCACGCGCGCGGCCTTCCCCAACCTCGCGACGATGCTCGACGGCGAGCGCGAGCGGCTGGCCGCCCTGCTTCCGCGCCGCGCCGCCGCGCGGATCGTCGCTCGCACCCGCGCGCTGCTCACGCTCGCCGACGCCACCATCGCCGAATACGCCAGCGCCAAGTCGGCGGAGGCGCTGCTCGACTACGACGACCTGATCGCGAAGACTCGCAACCTGCTGGCTCGCACCGAGTCGGCCTGGGTGCTGTTCAAGCTCGACGGCGGGTTGGACCACGTGCTGGTGGACGAGGCGCAGGACACCGCGCCGGCGCAGTGGGAGATCGTCCGGCGGCTGACCGAGGAGTTTCTGGCCGGCGCCGGCGCGCGCGGGAGCGCGACCCGCACAGTGTTCGCGGTGGGCGACGAAAAGCAGTCGATCTTCTCGTTCCAGGGTGCCGAGCCCGCGATCTTCGGCGAGGTCCGGAGCGCCTACGCGCGCGGCCATGAGGCCGTGGACCTCCGCTTCGACGACGTGCGGCTGCAGGAGAGTTTTCGCTCGACGCCCGCGGTCCTCGCCGGCGTCGACGCCGTGTTCGCGTTGGAGAGCGCGCGCAAGGGCCTGTCGTCGGACGCGGCGGGCACCGCGCATTCGACGACGCGCGTGGGCGCGCCGGGCTCCGTCGAACTCTGGCCGCTGGTCGCCGCGTCGCCGGCGGCGCACGCGGACGAAGCCTGGGACGCGCCGTTCGACGCTGTGAAGCCGGCGAGCGCCGTGGTGCGCCTCGCCGACAGGATCGCCGAGGAGATCGCGCGCGCGATCGCGTCAGGCGAGACGCCCGCGGGCGAGATCCTCGTGCTGGTCCGCCAGCGCAAGGCGCTGTTCGAGGCGGTGCTGCGGGCGTTGAAGAGCAAAGGCGTGCCGGTGGCGGGCGCCGACCGGCTGATCGTCGGCGAACACATCGCGGTCATGGACCTCCTGGCGCTCGGCGAAGCTCTGACGACGCCGGACGACGACCTGGCGCTCGCCTGCGCTTTGAAGAGCCCGCTGTTCGGGCTCACCGACGACGACCTGATGGCGATCGCGCCCGGCCGGGGCATGGGGCGGCTGCGTGACGCGCTTGGCGACGGGCCGCCGCGGGCGCAGGCGGCCCGTGACCGCCTGGCCGCGCTCGCTCACGAGGCCGCCGGCCGCACGCCCTTCGCGTTCTACGCCGACCTGATCGCCCGCGGCGGCGCCCGCAAGGCCTACCGCGCCCGGCTCGGCCACGAGGTCGACGACCCGCTCGACGCCTTCCTCGACCTCGCGCAGGACCACTCGTCCACGCACGCTCCGACGCTCGCCGGCTTTCTCGGCTGGATGCGGGCGGCGCCCGCCGAGATCAAGCGCGATCTCGACGTCTCCTCCGGCGAGGTGCGGGTGATGACGGTGCACGGCGCCAAGGGCCTCGAGGCCGGGCTCGTGGTGCTGGCCGACACCTGCGGCGGCGCGGCCTCGGGCCGTGGCTCCGCGCTGATCGACGTGGCGCGCGCCGGCGCCGGCCACGGCGCCGCGAAGATCCCGGTCTGGGCCGGGCGCAAGGAGGATGACCCGCCGGCGCTCGCCTCAGCGCGCGCTCTGGTCCGGGCCGAAGCCGAGGCCGAGCACCGCAGACTGCTCTACGTCGCCATGACTCGGGCGAAGGACCGGCTGATCGTCTGCGGCCACGACTCGGGACGCACGCGGCCCGAGGGCGCCTGGTATGACCTCGTCCGCGAGGGCCTCGCGGCGGCTGAGGGCGTGGAAACGATCGAGCAGCCGGAGGGCGGCGCGCTCTACCGGCTCGCAAGCGGCGGCCCGCTCGTCGCCGCCTCCGGGACCGAAGGGGAGAAGGCGTCCCTCGACGAGCAGACGCCCGACTGGCTGTTCGCGCCCGCCGTCCACGAGGAGGCGCCCGGTCCGCCGCTGTCGCCCTCGGCGCTCGTCGCCGCCGACGACGCGGGGCCTGCGCCCGCCGGCCCCGGCGCGGAGGCCGCCCGCGCCCGCGGCGTGCTGCTGCACCGCCTGCTGAAGACGCTGCCCGAGGTCGCGCCCGAGCGCAGGTCCGAGGCTGCGGCGCGGCTCAGCCAGCGCACGCCGGGGCTCGACGACGCGCTGAAGGCGGAGTGCGTTTCGGCGGCGCTTGGCGTCGTCGGCGATCCCGCTTTCGCGGCCGTGTTCTCCGGCGCCGGCCGCGGCGAGGTTCCGATCGTCGGCCGGCTCAGGGACGGCCGCGCCGTCTCCGGCCGCATCGACCGCCTCGCCGTCACCGACGCCGAGATCCTCGTCGTCGACTACAAGACCGACCGCCGTCCGCCCCCGCCGGGCGAAATCCCCGCCGGCTACGCCGCGCAGCTTGCGGCCTACGCCGAGCTGCTGGCCGAGATCTGGCCGGACCGACCGGTGAAGGCCGCGATCCTGTGGACCGCCGCGCCGCGGCTGGACATGCTTGGCGAGTGACCTGCCGGGGTCCCGCCCTCGCCGTGTCCCGGCCTTGAGCCGGGACCCAGAAACACGGCGTACCAAGATTGAGCACGGAGCCGGTCATCCCTCCTGAAACGAGGGGGTATCTGGGCCGCGGCTCAAGGCCGGGGCATGAGCGCCGCGTTTCTCCCAAGCGCCTCGGACCGGTGGTAGCCCAGCCCTTTTCGCCTCCGTCTCGCCAACGCGCCCCTTGAACCCGGCGGCGAGGCTTGCTCTGGATGGGCTTCCCGTCGCGAACCCGGACGCTCTCCCGCCGATGACCGCCTATTCCGAGCTCTCCGCCCATTTTGGCCGCGTCTCCGCGCTGTCGAACGCCCTCGGCATCCTGCATTGGGACAACGCCGCCGTGATGCCGAAGGGCGCCGCGGAGACGCGCGCGGACAGCGTCGCGCTGCTCGACGTCCTGCGGCATGGCATGGCGACGGACCCGCGGGTCGCGGACTGGCTGGAGGCCGCGGCGAACGACGACGGCCTCGGGCCGTGGGAGAAGGCGAACCTGCGCGAGATCGGCCGGGTCTACGCCCAGGACACCGCGCTGCCGGCGGATCTGGTCGAGGCCTCCAGCAAGGCGACCTCGGCCTGCGAGATGCGCTGGCGCCAGGCGCGCGAGGAATCCGATTTCGCCGGCCTGCTGCCCTACCTCGCCGAGGTGCTGCGGCTGCAGCGCGAGGCCGCGCGCGCCAAGGGCGAGGCGCTCGGCCTCGGCGACTACGACGCGCTGCTGAACGATTACGAGCCGGGCGGGCGCGCGGCCAAGATCGACGCGCTGTTCGACGACCTCGCGGCCTTCCTGCCGGGCTTCGCCGACGAGGTGATCGCGGCGCAGGCGCGCCGGCCGAAGGACGAGGCGCCGCAGGGTCCGTTCCCGGTGGACAAGCAGCGGGCGCTCGGCCTCCGCATGATGGCCGCTCTCGGCTACGACTTCGAGCGTGGCCGGCTCGACGTCTCGACCCACCCGTTCTGCGGCGGCGCCGACAACGACGTCCGCATCACCACGCGCTACGACGAATCGGACTTCGCGAGCGCGCTGATGGGCGTGCTGCACGAGACCGGGCACGCGCTCTACGAGCAGGGCCGGCCGCAGGCCTATCTCGGCCAGCCCGTGAGCGCGGCCCGCGGCATGAGCGTGCACGAGAGCCAGTCGCTGCTGATCGAGATGCAGGCCTGCCGCAGCAAGGAGTTCGTGGGCTTCGCCGCGCCCCTGATGCGCGAGACCTTCGGCGGCTCCGGCCTAGCCTGGGAGGCGGACGCGCTGTGGCGGCGCTACACCCGCGTCAGCCGCGGCTTCATCCGGGTCGACGCCGACGAGGTCACCTATCCCGCCCACGTCATCCTGCGCTACCGGCTGGAGAAGGCGCTGATCGCCGACGAGATGCCGCTGGCGGACCTGCCGGCCGCCTGGAACGACGGCATGAAGGCGCTGCTCGGCGTGACGCCGCCGAGCGACAAGGTCGGCTGCCTGCAGGACATCCACTGGCCCTCCGGCGGCTGGGGCTACTTCCCGACCTACACGCTGGGCGCCATCACCGCCGCCCAGCTGTTCGACGCCGCGCGCACGGCCGAGCCCGACATCCTGCCCGCGATCGGCCGCGGCGACTTCGGCCCGCTGGTGGCGTGGCTGCGCGCCAACGTCCACGCCCATGGCTCGCTCTACGAGACCGACGAGCTGCTCACCCGCGCGACGGGCCGCCCGCTCGACGCCGGCGTGTTCAAGGCGCACCTCAAGCGCCGCTACCTCGACGAGATCTGAGACCCTTCGGCGGGAGGGACGCACCGCGGGCCGGACGGCGTTCTGGCGTCGACGGACTGAGAAAGCAGCCTTAGGTTAGGAACCGCCCGCGCCCTACCGCGTTAGGCGCGGTCTCTCGCCGCCTCGGGATCCTCCCGCCCGCCGGGAGCCTTGTCCGGCCCGGGGGCCACGGAGACCGCCATGAAGTTCAAGCTCGGCTGCGAGCTCGCCTACACGATCGTCGACGAGACGGTGTTCATCTTCAACGTCGAGGTGGCGCAGCTTCCGCGCCACGTCGGGCTGGTCGACCGGCTGTCGTTCTCGCCCCAGGTCGAACAGCTCAGCTACGTCGCGCCCGACGTCGGCAACCGCTACGTCCGCGCGCTGGCCTCGCCCGGCGAGTTCTCGCTGGCCTACGAGGCCGAGGTCGACCTCGACGTCCACCGCGCCGATCCGACGACGGTGCAGGAGACCGACATCCGCGACCTGCCGCTCGAGATCCTGCCCTATCTGCTGCCGAGCCGGTTCGTGCCGTCCGATCGGCTCGCCGCCTTCGCCTACCGTGAGTTCGGCGACTTCCCGCGCGGCCACATGCGCGTCAGCGCGATCTGCAGCTGGATCTACCAGAACATCGACTACGTCCGCGGCTCGAGCGATTCCGAGACCACGGCGACGGAGATCCTGGTGCAGCGCGCGGGCGTCTGCCGCGACTTCGCCCATCTCGGCATCGCCTTCTGCCGCGCGCTCGGCATCCCGGCGCGGCTCGTCAGCTGCTACGCCTTCGGCCTGTCGCCGTCCGATTTCCACGCCGTGTTCGAGGCCTATCTCGACGGCCGCTGGTGGCTGTTCGACGGCACGCGCCAGGCCGCGCTCGACGGTCTCGTGCGCATCGGCGTCGGCCGCGACGCCGCCGAGATCGCCTTCGCGACGCCGTTCGGCGCCATGCAGCCGGGGCCGATCCGCATCTGGATCGAACGCGCCGACGGCCAGCCGGAGCCCGAACCGCGGACCACCGACGCAATCAGCACGCAGGACCCGAACCTCCATGGCCGCCAGATCTGACGAGAGCTAGGCCGGAGGCCCGGAAACGCGAAAGGCCCGCGCGAAGCGGGCCTTTTTCATGCGCCTGATGTCGACTGGAGCGGGCGATGGGATTCGAACCCACGACCCCAACCTTGGCAAGGTTGTGCTCTACCCCTGAGCTACGCCCGCCCGCTTTCGTCGACCGTCGACGCTGCCGCCGACGAGGCGCTTCCTATGCCGCAGCCGCCGGAGGAATGCAAGGCGGGTATGATGGCTTTTTTCGAACCTCGGAGAGGTCTGTGGACAGAGCGCGTGCGGCGCGGACGACCATCGCGGGTCTGCTCGGGATGGTCGAGGCCCTCGCCGTGGCGGGGCTGCTCTATCTTGCCGCCGCCGCGGCCGGGTCGGTCGTCCTCGGCCCTTCGGCGACCGCCATGGCCGGCCGGCGGGTGACGATCTTCGTCGTCGACAACGGCTACCATGTCGATCTCGTTTTGCCGACCGTCGACCCGTCAAAGGACTGGCGGCCTCTGCTGGACGCGTCGCCCATCGCGACGACGGGCCGCGACGCGCCCTGGGTCGCGTTCGGCTGGGGCTCCCGCACGGCCTACACCGAGATCGGCGCGCTGAGCGATCTCACCGCCGGCGCCATGCTGCGCGCGCTCGCCTTCGACCGGACGGTGATGCACGTGCTGCCGGTCGCGCGGGTGAACGCAGGCGAGGCGAACGTCCGAACTCTCCAGATCGCCGCGCCGCTCTACGCCGCCATGACTGCGCGGATCGACGGCTCGTTCGCCCACGGCGCGGGCGGGGCCGTGCAGCCGCTCGCGGGCGTGACGCAGGGGTACGGCGACGCCTACTTCGCGGCCGTCGGCGCGTTCTCGCCGGTCCGCACTTGCAACGTCTGGGCCGGGGAGATGCTGCGCGCGGGCGGGGTCACGGTCGGCGCATGGACGCCGTTCGCCGCCCCGCTGATGAAGAGGCTTTGACGTCGCCGCGGCGCGGGCGTGAGATGGCGGCTTCCTGCGGGGGAGGGACTTATGGCGACGTTTCGGATGCCGCTCGGCGGCGACGTCACTCAGGCGTTTCGCATCTTCACGTCGGCCTTCAACATGGTCGGCAACAGCTTCAGCCTGTTCACCGTCAACATGGGCCTGTCGAAGGCGCCGGAGGTGGAGGCCGAGGTGATCGACACGATCGGCAGCTACGGCAGCCAGCTCGGCCGCATCGGCGACGCGCTGGCGGTGCTGATTACGCACTTCGAGCCGAAGGGCAAGCTGACGCCCGAGGAGGACCGGGCCCTGCGGGCGCTGCGCGTGATGCTCGACGAGATCGCCGACATCAAGCAGGCGCACGGGCGGGCGCCGCTTCGGCCGCGGACGCTCGAGCCCGCGTCCTGACGGTGGAGCAGGGCTCCGGGACGCGCCTTCGCGGTTGACCGGAACCCAGCTCCCGCTGTACAGACACGCGCTGGCGCGGTGGGACCTCTCATCCGCGCCATTCCGTTTGGGCGACACGACCCAGACTGACAAAAAGCCGCGCCAAGGGCATTCCGCCTCGGGAGCGCGTTATGAACACGGGACTTTGAAACGATGTTCGCAGTCATCAAGACCGGCGGCAAGCAGCACCGGGTCGCCGAAGGCGACGTGATCACGGTCGGCAAGCTCGAGGGCGAGGCTGGCTCCACAGTGAATTTTGGCGAAATCCTCTTCATCGGTTCGGGCGACGACGTGACGTTCGGCGCGCCGTTCGTCTCGGGCGCCTCGGTCGCGGCCGAGATCGTCGAGCACGCGCGCGGCGCGAAGGTCATCGCCTTCAAGAAGCGCCGCCGCCAGAACTCGAAGCGCAAGCGCGGCCACCGTCAGGACCACACGATCATAAAGATCGTCGGCCTGACCGGCGCCTCCAAGAACTGACCGGCTCGAGAAAAGGAGAACTCCTATGGCTCATAAGAAGGCAGGCGGCTCCTCCCGCAACGGCCGCGACTCCGCAGGCCGACGCCTCGGCGTGAAGAAGTTCGGCGGCGAGCACGTCATTCCGGGCAACATCCTCGTGCGTCAGCGCGGCACCAAGTGGCATCCGGGCGCCAACGTCGGCATGGGCAAGGACCATACGATTTTCGCGACCGTCGAAGGCCAGGTGCTGTTCGTCTCGAAAGCCAACGGCCGCACTTACGTGAACGTGACGGCCGCCCAGATGGCCGAAGCTGCGGAATGACGGCGGGTTGAAGCGACGCTTCCCGCCGGGCCCAACACCCCCGGCGGATCAAGACAGGACCGAATAGGTCCGGACCGACGGGGGAGACGGGCGACCGTTCTCCCCCGTCGCCGTTTCGGAAGGTCCGGTTCGATGTCGATGCTGTTCGATGAAGGTCTGTTGCTCGAAGACTGTACCACCGCGGAGACGATCGTCCGCCTCCGCCGTCTGACCTTGAACGACGCCCCGGTCATCGCCGCGGCCTTGAGCGACGTCGCCGTCGCCCGAAACCTCACGCAGGTCCCCCACCCCTACGGCCTCGACGACGCCGAAGCCTGGCTGAAGAGCGTCGCCGGGCACCGCGACATGCTCGCGGCCGGCGTCTCGGTGGACGGCGCGCTCGCCGGCGTGGTCGCGATCGACGCCTCCGGCGCGACGCCGGAGCTCGGCTACTGGCTCGCCGCGCCGTTCCAGGGCCGCGGGGTCGGCCGGCTGGCGGTGCGCGCCTTCGTCGACTTCGCCTTCGCCACGACCGACCTCGCGACGATCGCCGCCGGGCATATGCTCGACAACCCGGCCTCTGGCCGGCTTCTGGAGCGGCTCGGGTTTCAGCCGACCGGCGAGACAGATGTGTTTTCGAAGGCGCGCGGCGCGACCGTGCGGCTCGCGAGGTCGACGCTTGCGCGCGCCGCCTGGGTCGAGGGCCAGCCGGCGATCGAGACGCCGCGCCTCAGCCTGCGCATGCCGACCCGCGCCGACGTGGCCGAGCTCGCACGCGCCGCCGAGGCCCCGTTCGGCCTCGCCACCGCGCCCTTCGCCGAGCTCGCCTTCATGGCGGATGCCCAGGCCTTCGTGCTGCGCGCGGCGCGCGAGATGCGGCCGACCAACCTCAGCCTGATCCTGCGGCTCAAGGAGGACCGGACGGTAGTGGGCGGCGTCGGCTGGCGGTCGGTGGAGCCGGGCGTGGTCGAGCTCGGCTTCTGGCTCGGCGCCGCCCACCGCGGCCGCGGCCTGATGGTGGAGGCGGCGCGGGCGACGCTCGAGGCGGCCTTCCTCGGCGGCGGCGCCAAGGCGGCGCGCGCTAACTGCCGGGCGAGCGACTGGGCCTCGCGCCAGGTGCTGATCCGCTGCGGCTTCCAGTGGGAGGGCTCGACGCTGGTGCGGCCCGCCTCCGGCGGCTCGCTGGCGGCCGATCGCTTCCGGCTCGACCGCGACACCTTCCTGTCGTTCCGGGAGTGGGCCGCGGCGGACGTCCGGGCGTTCGGGGGGTGACGGCATCCGCGGCGGGACGGGCGACGTATCCACGTCGACGTCCCCCCCGCCGGAGGCATCCGCCATGCGCCCTGTTCTCGCCGCTCTTGTTCTCCCGCTTGTTCTCACCGCCTGCGCCGGCGCGCCGAAGGTCGCCGGTGAGGACGGCCCCGGCCCCGCCTTCGCGCTGGAGCGAACCTTCGCCGGTCGGGGAACGGGGGAGGGCGTGTTCCGCAACACGCTCACCGGCTCGACCCGGCCCTTCAAGGTGGTGTTCAACGGCCGTCGCACCCCGCAGGGGCTCGATCTCGCCGAGGACATCGCCTACGCCGACGGCGAGACCGAGCGCCACGTCTGGCGCTTCCGCCGCGTGGGCCCCGGCCGCTACGAGGGCCGCCGCGACGACGTGGTGGGCGTCGCGACGGGCGTGGAGAGCGGCAACACCCTGCGCCTGTCCTATGACGTGAAGCTCAAGACCGGCGGAAGCACGGCGCAGGTGCATTTCGAGGACACGCTGGTGCGCCGCGGCCCCGGCGTCGTCGAGAACAACGCCCGCGTGTCCAAGCTCGGCGTGCCCATCGGCACGGTCGACATCGCCATCCGCATGGCCACCCCGCGCCGCTGACCTTGGGACGTTCGCTTGCGCGAGAAATGTGCTAGAGCCTGCGCGAAAGCAGTTTGGCCGGTGGTCGGCTGCTGCGCACGGCCGCACGCCGCCATCCCCGCTTTTGGCGGGCGTCCACGAGCCTCTCCTGACGTCGAACGCGACGCTCAAGTCGTGGACGCCCGCCAAAAGCGGGCATGACGCGTTTGTCGCGAGCCTCGTGCGCCCGACACGCCAGACGACGAAGCGACGTTCATGAAATTCCTCGACCAAGCCAAAGTGTATGTTCGTTCCGGCGACGGGGGCGCGGGTTGCGTCTCGTTCCGGCGCGAGAAGTTCATCGAGTTCGGCGGCCCCGACGGCGGCGACGGCGGTCGCGGCGGCAGCGTCATCGTAGAGTGCGTGCAGGGCCTCAACACCCTGATCGACTACCGCTTCAAGCAGCACTTCAAGGCCAAGACCGGCGTCCACGGCATGGGCAAGAACCGCACCGGCGCGAACGGCGCGGATGTGGTCATGAAGGTGCCGGTGGGCACGCAGATCCTGGACGAGGACGAGGAGACGCTGCTGTTCGACTTCACCGAGATCGGGCAGCGCTACGTGCTCGCCAAGGGCGGCAACGGCGGCTTCGGCAACGCCTATTTCACCACCTCGACCAACCAGGCGCCGCGCCGCGCGAACCCCGGCCAGGAGGGCGAGGAGCGCTGGATCTGGCTGCGGCTGAAGCTGATCGCGGACGCGGGCCTCGTCGGCCTGCCCAACGCCGGCAAGTCGACCTTCCTCGCCGCCGTCTCGGCCGCGAAGCCGAAGATCGCGGACTACCCCTTCACCACGCTGCACCCCAATCTCGGGGTGGTCGGCGTCGACGGCCGCGAGTTCGTGATGGCCGATATTCCGGGCTTGATCGAGGGCGCGCACGAGGGCGTCGGCCTCGGCGACCGCTTCCTCGGCCACGTCGAGCGCTGCCGCGTGCTGCTGCATCTGGTCGACGGGACCTCGGAGCACGCCGGCGAGGCGTACAAAGTGGTGCGGGCGGAACTCGAGGCCTATGGCGGCGGGCTGACCGACAAGCCCGAGATCGTCGCGCTGTCCAAGGCCGACGCGCTCTCGCCGGAGCTCCGCAAGCAGCAGCTCCAGCGGCTCAAGCGCGCGGCGAAGACGACGCCGGTGGTGCTCTCCGCCCAGTCCGGCGAGGCGATCGAGGCGACGCTGCGCCAACTGCTCGGCGTGATCGACGAGGCCAAGGGCGTCGAGGCGGCCGAGGCCATGCCGCAGATCGCCGTGGAGGCGTGGCGGCCGTAAGCGTTGGAGTATATGCTAGCTCTTGATCAAGGAGAGCTAGCATGGGACGCCAGTTGAACGTCCGAAGCGACGAGGCGTATGAAATCGCCCGCAATGTCGCGCAGATCACCGGGAAGCCTGTCGCCGAAGTCGTGCTCGACGCCTTGCGCGAGCATGGCGCGAAGTTCCGGGACGCTGCGCAATTGACCGCGACCCAAAAGGCGAACATCGAGGCGATACGCGCCGCGGCCCGGCGCGCCGAAGCCAATATGAAGCCGGGCGTATCGGTCGAGGACGTGATGGACGAGATGTACGATGAACAAGGTCTTCCGCGTTGATCGCGGTGGACTCGTCCGCTCTCGTCGCGATCGCCAAGAACGAGGCTGAAGGGAAGGCGTTCGCGCAGGTCATCGGCGTGGCCGAGGCCGTCGTCGGCGCTCCGACCCTTCTCGAGACGCGGATCGTTCTCCAGTCGCTCATGTCCGACGGCGCCGACCGCTTCATCGCCGACATCGCCTCCAACCCGGCGGTGACGGTCGTCGCGTTTACGGCGGACCACTACCGACTGGCCGCCGAAGCCTTTCAAAGATATGGCCGTGGCCGTGGCCATCCCGCCAAGCTCAATTTCGGCGACTGCATGAGCTACGCCGTCGCCAAGCTCCATAACGCGCCCCTGCTCTTCAAGGGCGACGACTTCGTCCACACCGACATCCAGCCGGCCTTTACAACGTGACCGCTCCCTCGCTCGCCTCCTTCAACCGCATCGTCGTCAAGATCGGCTCAGCGCTGCTCGTCGATCAGGTCGCGGGCGCGCTTAAGCGCTCCTGGCTGGAAAGCCTCGCGGCCGACCTCGCCCGTCATGCCGCCCGCGGGGCGGAGGTGATCGTGGTGTCTTCGGGGGCGATCGCGCTCGGCCGCACGGTGCTCGGGCTGCCGCGCGGCGCGCTCCGGCTGGAGGACAGCCAGGCCGCCGCCGCGGTGGGACAGATCGCGCTGGCTCGCGCGTGGTCCGAGGTTTTGGGCGATCATAGGTTAACCGCAGGTCAACTTCTGCTTACACTTGGCGACACCGAGGAGCGCCGGCGCTACCTCAACGCGCGCGCCACGCTCGCCCGCCTGCTGGCGCTGAAGGCGATCCCGGTCGTCAATGAGAACGATA